>MUMD01000126.1 GCA_002155895.1 Streptomyces rochei | reverse complement strand
CGAGGCAGAAGACGTCCGAGGCGGCGGTGACCGACCGGTCGCCCGCGACGTGTTCGGGCGACATGAAGCCCGGGGAACCGACCATGATGCCCGTCGCGGTGAGCGCCGTCGCGTCGTAGGCCTGCGCGATACCGAAGTCGATGAGCCGGGGTCCGCCGGCGCCCAGGACGACGTTGGCCGGTTTCAGGTCGCGGTGGACGAGCCGGGCCCCGTGCACGGCGGCCAGCCCGCGGGCCAGGTCGGCGCCCAGTTCCCTGACCACCGGCACGGGCAGCGCGCCCGCGCGGGAGACGGCCTCGTCGAGCGGGGGGCCGACCACGTACTCGGTGGCCAGCCAGGGCCGGTCGGCGTCCGGGTCGGCGGCGACGAGCGCGGAGACGTAGGGGCTGCGCACCGCCCCCGCCGCCCGCGCCTCGCGGCGGAACCGGAGCCGGAAGTCCGGCTGGAGCTCCAGGTCCCGGCGGACCGTCTTGAGCGCGACCAGATCACCGGGCCCGCCGTCCTCGGGCAGCGCCAGGTGCACCGTGCCCATTCCCCCGGAGCCCAGGGTGCCGAGCAGCCGGTAGGAGCCGATGCCGTACGGGGCGTGGGTGTCGAGCGGGCGCAGCACGGGGAAGCACTCCAGTTCGGTCGGGTGCGGTGGGTCAGGCCGTCGGAAGTTCGAAGGAACGCACGGTGCCGTCGTGGAAGGCGAGGAAGAGGACTCCGCCGAGGGAGATCAGGCGCGGTTCCCACTCCTCCATGCCGAACTCCGCGTCCGGCCGGCCCCGTCCGTTCCCGGGCGCGTGCTGGATCTCGTACCGTTCGCCGTCCCCGCCGGCCACCGGCAGGGTGTACAGGTACCGGTTGTCCGCGACCACCGCCGTGCCGCCGACGATCACCGCGGCCGAGGCGCGCGCCCCGGCCGGCAGGGGCCTGCCGCCCACCGTGCGGGTGCGCGCCTCGCCCTTCTTCTGGAGGACGACGCTGCCGGGGGTGCCGACCTGTTCGAGCCGGTAGGGGGTGGTGCCGTCCACCCAGGCCAGGGTGTGGGCGCCCTGGTACTCGGCGCCCGGCCAGTCGTTGAGGGGGTCGAAGGCGGGGGTGCCCGCAGGGGCGTACTTCTTCGTGTCGAGCGCCACCGTCCGGGTGCCGGTGCTGCACAGCACCCGTTCGCCCACCGCCCGGATGTTCTCGCACTCCCCGTCGACGGCGGCGTGCGTGGTCGCCCCGGTCCGGGCGTCGAAGCCCGCCACGCCGTTGTCGGTGGAGGCGACGACCCGGCCGTCCGCGTAGGCCAGCGCCATGGAGTGGGAGCCGGCCGGGCCGGTCCCCGTGCGGGTGGACAGGGTCCGGTGCCACAGCGGTTCGCCGGTCTCCGTGTCGAAGGCGTGCACGATGACCCCGCTCTGGTCGTGGGCGGTCACGAACACCGCACCGCCGCCGGTCAGCAGCGGCGTCCGGTTCGCGACTTCGCCCACCGACAGGGCCCGCTCCCAGCGGAGCCGACCGTCCGACACGGATCTGCCGCGCACCTTGCCGCCCGCGTAGGAGACCACCGTGTCCCCGTGGATCAGCGGCTCCTTGGCGCCGCCGGGGAGCCAGGTGCCGTTCATCGGGGTCTCGGCCGCCTTCTCCCCCGGTGCGGTCGACGGCGCCTTCCAGCGCTGCTCGCCGTCGGCCGCGCCCACCGCGACCAGACCGCCGTCCACGGTGCGGCAGACCAGGATCTCCGGGTTCAGCGCGCAGTACCGGGGGCGTCCGGGCAGCTTGGTGTTCCACTGCCGCCAGCCCTCGGGCCGGGCGGACGGGTCGGCCGGGTAGTGCCGGGTGCCGTCGACGCCGTTCTCCCCGAGCCCGGAGGGCTTGTCCATCGCCTCGGCGGCCGACGCCGACGCGGTGGGCGAGGCACCGCCTCCGCCGGCCTCCGGCCGGTCCGGCTCCCCGGGGTCCTGCACCGCGCGCAACGCGAACGCCCCGAGCACCCCGACCGCCGCGGCCGCGGCGATCACCGTCACCAGCGTCCGCCGGGAGGGCCCGGCCGGGCGTCCCGGTGGCGGGGTGACCGGCGGCGCCGGTGGCCCGGTCACCGTCTCGGCGCTGTGGACGGGCGAGGCGCCCGGCATGGTGGGGGTCCGGCCGGACACCGGTCCCGCCTGCGCGACGACCCGGGCCAGCTCCCGCCGGTGGGCGTCCACCAGGGACCGCACCGCGGGGGGCCAGACCACGGTGGCGTCGTCCGCTCCCCCCGCCTCGCGCACCGCCGCCTTGAAACGGGCCTCCAGCGCCACCGCGTCGGGCCGGGCGAACGGGTCGGCGCTCAGGCAGTCGGCGATCAGGTCGCGCACCGGACCGGGTACGGCGGCGAGGTCCGCGTCGGCCTGCGAGATCCGGTAGAGCACGGCGGCCACCGGCCCGGACCCGAAGGGCGCCTCGCCCGTCGCCGCGAAGCACAGCACGGCGGCGAGGCAGAAGACGTCCGAGGCCGCGACGACGTGGCTGCCGCCGAGGACGTGCTCCGGAGACATGTATCCGGGCGATCCCACCATCGCGCCCGTGGCGGTCATCGTGCTCGCGCCGAAGTCGCGGGCGATGCCGAAGTCGATGACGCGCGGCCCGTCGGCGCCGAGCAGGACGTTCGCCGGTTTCAGATCGCGGTGCCTGACCTGTGCCCGGTGGATGCCGCGCAGCGCGCGGGCCAGCGCCAGTCCCAGGTCGAGCACCGTCCCGACGGGCAGCGGGCCGGTCTCCCGGACGGCGCGGTCCAGGGTGGGGCCGGCCACGTACTCGGTGGCCATCCACGGCTCGGCGGCCTCCATGTCGGCGGACAACAGCCGTGCGGTGAAACGGCCTTCGACCGTCCGCGCCGTCGTGATCTCCTTGCGGAACCGGTCCCGCAGGGCCGGATCGCCGCCCAGGTCGGCGCGGACGACCTTCACCGCCGCGAGTCCGGGCTCCCCACCGGACGGACCCGGACGCGTGTCGGCGCCCAGGTACACCTCTCCCATGCCGCCGGCCCCGAGCCGGGCGAGGATCCGGTAGGGACCGACGTGGCGCGGATCCGACGCCCCGAGCCCACCCAGCATGAAGTACGCCCCCCTCGTACGCGTGGACGACGTCGCCGTGTGCCGGCCCTCGGACGGGTCCGCGCGGCGTCTCGTCGACCTTGGTCCTCCGTCCACACCCTCGCATCCGCGCGACCGGCACGTCCACCGTCCCTCACCTCATGGGGACACCCTCGTCACGGTGGTGTGACAGGGACGGGGGCGGGGCTCAGCGCACTTCCTGGACGCGGATCTGGTTGCCGGCCGGGTCGCGGAAGGCGCAGTCGCGGATGCCGTACGGCTGCTCGGTCGGCTCCTGGACGATCTCGGCGTCGTGGGCGCGCACCTTCTCGAAGGTGCCGTCGAGGTCCTCGGTGGCGAGGAGGATCCACCCGTAGGTGCCCTTGGCCATCATCTCGGTGACCGTGCGGCGTTCGGCGTCGGTGATGCCGGGGTCGAGCGCGGGCGGCGCCAGGAGCAGGGAGGTGTCGGGCTGCCCCACCGGGCCGACCGTGATCCAGCGCATCTTGCCCTGCCCGACGTCCTTGCGGACCTCGAAGCCGAGCACGTCCCGGTAGAAGGTGAGCGCCGCCTCCGGGTCGTCGTGCGGGAGGACGGTGGTGTGAATGCGGATGTCCATGCACGTCACGCTAGCCGCGGCCGGGGACCGGCGCTTCTCGGTTCCCGATGCCCGCCGAGGGTGCCGTCAGGCCCGGGGGTAACGCGTCAGCCAGCCCGGGGACGATCCCGCCGGGCCGTGCAGGGCGGGCCCCTGGGTCATCTCCATCGCGAAGTCGTCGGCCAGTTCCAGGACCGTCGGGCGGCCCTCCAGCTCGGCCAGCCAGGCGGGCGGGAGTGCCGTCTCGCCGTGCAGGGCGCCGAGCAGCCCGCCGGTGAGGGCCCCGGCCGCGGCGGAGGGACCGCCGTGGTTGACCGCGAGCCGCAGCCCGTGCCGTACGTCCTCGCCGACGAGCGCGCAGTACACGGCGGCGGCGAGGACCCCTTCCGCCGCCGCGTCCCCGATCAGCTCGGTCACCCGGTCCGCCGTCGGCAGCCCTTGGCGGACCGCGCCCAGCGCGTGCTGGAGGGCGGCGGCCACGGGCTCGTGCCCGGGCCGTGCCGCGAGCAGGGCGAGCGCCCGCTGCACGGCGGCGTCCAGGCTCTCGCCGCGCGCCAGTCCGTGCACGATCACGGCGTACGCGCCCGCCGTCAGATAGCCGCCGGGGTGGCCGTGGGTCTGCGCCGCGCACTCCACGGCGAGCTGCGCGACCAGTTGCGGCTCCCAGCCGACCAGCAGCCCGAACGGCGCCGAGCGCGCGGCGGCCTCGGGACCGCGCTCACCGGGGTTCTTCGGGGCCTGGGGCGTGCCCATCGTGGCGTCGCCGAGCCCGAGGAGCAGCGCGCGGGGCGCGGCCCGGCGGGCGTACAGCCACTCCTCGCGGGCGAGCCAGCCGTCCTCCTCGCGCCGCAGGTCGGGCCCCCAGTCGCGCTGGGTGGCGGCCCAGCGCAGGTAGGCCCGGTGCAGGTCGGTGGGCGGGTGCCAGGCGCCGGTGTCCCGGCGCACCTGGGCGCGGATCAGCCCGTCCACGGAGAACAGGGTGAGCTGGGTGAGGTGGGTGACGGCGCCGCGCCGGCCGTGGGCGGGGGCCAGGTCGGTCAGGCCCTCGGCGCCGTGCTCCCGGCGTACGGCGTCCAGGTCCAGCCCGTCGACGGGGGCGCCCAGGGCGTCGCCGACGGCCGCGCCGAGCAGGGTCCCGCGCACCCGGCTGCGGAAGTCCTGCTGCTCGGCACGCCCCCAGACGGCACCGGCTGTCGCGCCCACCCGGACCTCCCCTCGACACCGACACGGCCCGTACGTACGACGCCCAGCACTGTATTCGAACGGAGGTGGCGGGTTCAGGGCCGTGCCGTGTGGAAACGTTCACGTGCCGTCCGGTCCGCCGGGCCGGTCGGGGTGCCTGTCCCGGCAGCAGCGGACGAAGTCCCGGACGACCGGGTTGTCGTCGTCGGCGGGGTCCCAGGCCACCGCGACCCTGCTGGGACCGACCCCGGTGACGGGGCGGTAGACGACACCGGGGCGGGTGTAGAAGCGGGCGGCGGACTCCGGGGCGAGGGCGATGCCGTAGCCGTTGGCGATCGCGGTGAGCCAGTCGTCCGGGTGCTCGGTGACGGCGCCGACGCGCACCGGGTGGCCGTCGCGCTCGTCGGCGGCCAGCCAGTACTCCCGCCAGCGTCCGGTCTCGGCCGGGGCGGCGACGAAGGGCTCGTCCCACAGCTCGCGGAAGGCGATCGTCTCGCGGGCGGCCAGGGGGTGGGACGCGGCCAGTGCGACGCGGCGGGGTTCGCTGAACAGCGGCAGCAGGCGCAGTGCCTCCTGCCCGGGGAACGGCAGCCGGACCAGGGCGATGTCGACGTCCCCGTCGGCGAGTCCTGCGGAGGGGTTGGACCAGGAAGCCTGCCGCATCTCGGCCCGCCAGCCCGGCCGGCGCCGGGCGAACTCGGCGATGATCGGCTGCGTGGCCTCGTTGGCGGCGCTGGCGAGGAAGCCGACCCGCAGGACGCGGGCGGCGCGACTCGCCGCGCCGCGTGTCTCCCGCAGCGCCGTCTCCCATCCGGAGAGCAGGGCGGGGACCCGTTCCGCCAGCGCCCGGCCGGGTTCGGTGAGGGCCATGCCGGTCCGTGACCGGGTGAAGAGGTCCACGCCGAGTCCGGCCTCCAGCCGCCGGATCTGCTTGGTCAGCGCGGGCTGGGAGACGTACAGCAGCTCGGCGGCCCGGGTCAGGCTGCCCTCCTCGGCCACGACCGCGAAGTACCGCAGCAGGCGCGTGTCGACGTCCATGCCTCCAGGTTATGGGTGCAGGTATTGGACGGCGCGGGCGCTCCCCGGTGAGGCTGGTGGGAGCCCTTCGGGGGACATGCGGAAGGAGACCTCGTGTTCGCGGCTTACGTGACCGTCACCGTCGTCGCCGTCGTCGCCGACGCCGGGATCGCCGTCGCCGACCTCAGGCGGGCCCCGTTCGTCCTCGCCAACTCGGCGGAGGTGGCGGTCCCCGCGTCGTGGCTGCCCGGCCTCGCGCTGCTCAAGGCCGCGGGTGCCGCCGGACTCCTCGCCGGTCTGCTCGGCTTCCGTCCGCTCGGGATCGCCGCCGCGGTCGGTCTGGTCCTGTTCTTCGTCGGCGCGCTCGTCGCGCACGTCCGCGCGCGGGTCTTCCACAACATCGCCTTCCCCGCCGGATACCTGGCCCTCAACGCGGCCGCGCTCGTCCTGGTGGCGGTGTGAGCCGCATCGGCGCCAGCCGAGTTGGCGATGTTCACCCCGGAGGGTGACCGACGGGGGCGGCGGGGGCGGGTTCGGTTCTTGGGTCACGTCCGCCCACGACCCGGTGGCATCCGGGGCGGAACGCGGGACCGTTTTCCGCATCCCGTCACCCAGCGCGGCCGCCCGTCCCTACTCTGAACAGCCACGACCTCGGCACCGAGGGTGACCGTCCGGCTGCCCGCCGTGGTCGTACGGGTCGTACGTCAGGAGGGGAAGACGTGGAGGACGAGGAGGCCGCGGCCGTACTGCGGGCCGTCGGACGGCAGATCAAGGTGTGGCGCGAGGCGGCGGACATGCGCCAGGCCGAACTGGGCGCCGCCATCGGATACAGCGAGGACATGGTCTCCTCGGTCGAGCGCGGACGCAGGATTCCCAAGGCGGACTTCCTCGACAGGGCCGACGAGGTACTGCGGGCAAGCGGAAAGATCGCGGCCATGAAGGAGGACGTGGAGAAGGCGCGGTACCCGAAGAAGGTCCGCGACCTGGCCAAGCTGGAGGAGGAGGCGGTCGAACTGGGTGCCTACGCCAGCCTCCAGATCCACGGACTGCTGCAGACACCCGAGTACGCGCAGGCCCTGTACGAGACTCAGCAACCCGCCTACTCCGAGGACGAGATCGAGCGCCATGTCGCGGCCCGGATGGCACGCAAGGCCGTCTTCGAGCGCGTGCCGAGGCCGATGGTCACCTTCGTACAGGAGGAGGTGGCGCTACGGCGTCCCGTAGGCGGCAAAATGGTGCTGCGCCACCAGCTTGAGCACCTGCTGGAGATCGGCCGGTTGCGGCACGTCGAGATTCAGGTCATGCCGACAGACCGGGAGGACCACACGGGGCTGAGCGGTTCGTTCCGAGTGCTGAAGCTCCGTAACGGCACGACAGTCGGCTACACGGCGGCCCAGCTGCACAGCCGGGTGATCAGCGACCCTCAGGACGTGCTGACCTTGGAGATGCGCTATGGCAGGATCCGGGCACAGGCGCTCTCACCCCGCGAGTCACGGGACTTCATCGAGAAGGTATGGAGAGAACAGGCATGACCTCTGCGCTGAATTGGTTCAAGAGCAGCTACAGCGGCAGCAACGAGCCCGACTGCGTCGAGGTGGCCCTCGCCGACACCACCGTCCACGTCCGCGACTCCAAGAACCGTGACGGCGAGCACCTCGCCTTCACCGACGCCTCCTGGACCGCGTTCGTGCACACCGTCACGACGACCGTTCACCGCCGCGTCCTCGACGCCGGTTGAGCGGCGGGTCCGAACGCTTCGAAGAGATCACGTTCTCGGCCCCTGCCCGCCATGGGCATGCCGCACTTCGCCATAGTGCTGCCATGTCCAACACCCAACGCACCCTGCCCCTCGCGGCCACCGTCCTCACCGGGGTCCTCGCCCTGTACATCGCCCTGGTCGCCTTCGGGAACATCACCGACTTCGGCACCAACCAGCAGTTCGTACGCCACGTCCTCGCGATGGACACGACGTTCAAGGACGACGACCTGATGTGGCGGGCGATCACGAACCAGGGCGTCCAGGACGCCGCCTACGTCGCGATCATCGTGTGGGAGACGGTGGCCGCGCTCGTGCTGATCTACGCGACCTGGCTGTGGATACGCCGGGACCACGCGGGCGGGCGGCGCATGACCACGTACGGCGCGCTCATGCTGATGCTGCTCTTCGGGGCCGGGTTCATCGGGATCGGCGGCGAGTGGTTCTCGATGTGGCAGTCGCAGGACTGGAACGGGCTGGACGCCGCCACCCGGATCTTCCTGATCAGCGGTGTGGTGCTGATCGTCGCCCAGCTGTCGCCCGGCGACGCGGAGGCTAACCGACGACCGTGACCTCGGTGCCGGACGTCGCGAAGGCCCAGACCGCCGCGCCGTCCGCCTTCTGCAGCCGTATCCCGCCCGTCTTCGTGCCGGAGGCGGGCGGCGGCGGGGAGGAGCCGTCGACCGCGTTGGAGAAGGCGACGGAGACGCCGTCCTCCTGGGCGAAGTAGACGATCCGCTCGATCCGTACGCCGTCGGAGCCCGTCGTGGCCGCCTCGGACCGGCTGCCGACCGTGTAGCGGCCCGGGTCGGGGTCGACCGTGCCCGGCCACACCGTGAAGGTCCGCCGCGCGGCATCGCTCGCGTCGACCAGCCAGACCCGGTCCTGGCCGAGGGAGTACACGATGCGGCGGCCGGTGCCGGAGCCGTCGGGCACCGGTGCGGGCGCGGTCTCCTTCGGCGTCGGCTTCGCGTCCGCCGACGCCGAAGGGCTCGGGCTGGTCACCGCCGCGGTGGGATGGGGGCCCTGGTCCGCCTGCACGGCCAGGACGCTCACCGCCGCTATCGCCCCCAGGGTCAGGCCGGAGACCCAGGCCCAGGAGGGAGGTCGGGCTGGCACGGGCACGCATCTCCTCAGCTACGAGAACCCCGAGCACACCGGGGGCCCGATCATCGTACTGCGCGCGTGCCCGGGCCCCCGCTGCGCGTGCGGTCGGTCCGGGACCGGTCAGTCCAGGACCGGCAGCAGCTCCGGCAGGTGGCCGTCGGAGGCGGCCGCCGCGCGCTGCCGCTCCTCGGGGACCGGACCGTACAGCGTGGTGCGCGGCTTCGCCGGGCGGCCGGCCGCGTCGGCGACCGCGATCAGGTCCTTGACCGACTTGTACGAGCCGTACGAGGAGCCCGCCATGCGCGAGATCGTCTCCTCCATCAGGGTCCCGCCCAGGTCGTTCGCCCCGGAGCGGAGCATCTCCGCCGCGCCCTCCGTGCCCAGTTTCACCCAGCTCGTCTGGATGTTGGGGATGTGCGGGTGGAGGAGGAGGCGGGCCATCGCCGTCACCGCGCGGTTGTCCCGCAGGGAGGGGCCGGGGCGGGCGATCCCGGCCAGGTAGACGGGCGCGTTGGTGTGGATGAACGGCAGCGTCACGAACTCGGTGAAGCCGCCGGTGCGCTGCTGGATGCCGGCGAGGGTGCGCAGGTGGCCCAGCCAGTGGCGGGGCTGGTCGACGTGGCCGTACATCATCGTGGACGAGGAGCGGATGCCCAGGTCGTGGGCGGTCTCGATGACCTCGATCCAGGTCGCCGTGGGCAGCTTGCCCTTGGTGAGGATCCAGCGGACCTCGTCGTCCAGGATCTCGGCCGCCGTGCCGGGGATCGAGTCGAGGCCCGCCTCCTTGGCCGCGGTCAGCCACTCGCGGATCGACAGGCCGGTGCGGGTCGCGCCGTTGACGACCTCCATCGGCGAGAAGGCGTGCACGTGCATGCCGGGGACCCGGGCCTTGACCGCCTTCGCGATGTCGAAGTACGCGGTGCCGGGCAGGTCGGGGTGGATGCCGCCCTGCATGCAGACCTCGACCGCGCCCACGTCCCACGCCTGCTGGGCGCGGTCGGCGACCTGGTCCAGGGAGAGGGTGTAGGCGTCGGCGTCGGTGCGGCGCTGGGCGAAGGCGCAGAAGCGGCAGCCGGTGTAGCAGACGTTGGTGAAGTTGATGTTGCGGGTGACGATGTAGGTGACGTCGTCGCCGACGACCGACCTGCGCACGTCGTCGGCGACCCGGCACAGGGCGTCCAGGGCCGGGCCGTCGGCGTGGAGCAGGGCCAGGGCCTCGTCGTCGGTGAGCTTGGTGGGGTCGTCGGCGGCCGTGGCGAGGGCGGCGCGCACGTCGGTGTCGATGCGCTCGGGGGCCATGCCGGGGGCGGCGGCCTCGCGCAGGGCGCCCCAGTCGCCGTACACCTCGTCGAAGTCGTCGCGGCGGTCCGAGGTGCGGCCCTCGGTGTCGATGGCGGTGTGCAGGTCGGTGCGGCCGGTCGCGGTGAAGACCTCGTCCGGCTCCTGCCAGGGGCGGCCCTCGACGGTCGCGTCCTCGCGGGCCAGGCCGGTGGCCGGGTCGGCGAGGGCGGTCACGTGCGGGCGCAGGCGCGGGTCCAGCCAGGGCTCGCCGCGCTTGACGAACTCCGGGTAGACGCACAGCCGTTCGCGCATCTCGAAGCCGGCGGCGCGGGACCTGGCGGCGAGTTCGTCGATCTGCGGCCAGGGGCGTTCGGGGTTGACGTGGTCGATGGTGAGCGGGGAGACGCCGCCCCAGTCGTCGATGCCGGCGCCGATCAGCCGCTCGTACTCGGCGTCCACCAGATTGGGCGGGGCCTGGAGGCAGGCGGCGGGGCCCATGATGTGCCGGGCGACGGCCACCGTGGCGACCAGTTCGTCCATTTCCGCGTCCGGCATGCCGCGCATCGCGGTGTCGGGCTTGGCGCGGAAGTTCTGGATGATCAGTTCCTGGATGCCGTGGTAGGCGCGGGAGACCTTGCGCAGCGCGAACAGGGACTCGGCGCGCTCCTCGTAGGTCTCGCCGATGCCGATCAGCAGACCCGAGGTGAAGGGGACGGAGGAGCGGCCGGCGTCCTCCAGGACGCGCAGCCGGACGGCCGGCTCCTTGTCCGGGGAGCCGTGGTGCGGGCCGCCGGGCTCGGACCACAGGCGGGTCGCGGTGGTCTCCAGCATCATGCCCATGGACGGCGCGACGGGCTTGAGCCGCTGGAAGTCGGTCCAGGTCAGCACGCCCGGGTTGAGGTGGGGCAGCAGGCCCGTCTCCTCCAGGACGCGGATGGAGATCGCGCGGACGTAGGCGATCGTGTCGTCGTAGCCGTGCGCGTCGAGCCACTCGCGCGCCTCGGGCCAGCGGTCCTCGGGCTTGTCGCCGAGGGTGATGAGGGCTTCCTTGCAGCCGAGGGCGGCGCCCTTGCGGGCGATGTCCAGCACCTCGTCCGGCGACATGAACATCCCGTGTCCGGCGCGGCGCAGCTTGCCGGGGACGGTGACGAAGGTGCAGTAGTGGCACTTGTCCCGGCACAGCCGGGTCAGCGGGACGAAGACGCTCTTCGAGTACGTGATGACGCCGGGGCGCCCGGCGGCCTCCAGACCCGCGTCGCGGACCCGGGCGGCGGACGCGGTGAGGTCGGCCAGGTGCTCGCCGCGCGCCTGGAGCAGCACGGCGGCCTCGGAGACGTCGAGGGCGACGCCGTCCCGGGCGCGTTTGAGGGCGCGACGCAGGGCGTTCTCGGTGGGGCCCGTGGAGCCGGTTCCGGGGGTCGCGGAAGTCGTCATCCTTCGAGCATACGAGCGGCATGATCGAAGCGCGGGGCCGTACCGCTCCCCCGCCGGGGCCGGCCCGCCCGCCCCACC
>MUMD01000125.1 GCA_002155895.1 Streptomyces rochei | reverse complement strand
GACCGGCACGGGACCGCGCGGCCGGTCACCCGATGCCGGGGCCGTCCGGCGACGACTGCCGAAGGGCCACCGAAAGGCCGCCGACCGGTCACGCACCCCCCGCCGCCGTCACCCACCGCGTTCGTCACCGGCCCTCGTCCACGCGCCGGCACGCCCGCCGGCACGCCCGCACCGCCCGGCCTCACCGCATGCTGCGTACATCCAGGTGACGCAGGACCCGGTCGACGATCTCCGGGTCCGCGCCGGGTTCGCTGCGGGCGGCCAGCACCTCGTGGCGGGCCGCGCTCAGCATCTCGCCGTGGATGCGGCGGATCCGCTTCACCCGGCGGGCCCGCTGCTCCTGCGCCTCACGCCGCTCCTCGTCCCCGACGTCCGGACTGATCCGCAGCCCGATGTCGAAGGCCCTCCGCAGCATCTGCTCGGACAGTTCCTCCGGCAGTTCCTCCACCGCCTCGATCTCCCTGAACCGCCGCTTGGCCGCCTTGGCCGCCCGCACGGCCAGTTCCTTCTCGTACCGCTTCTCCCGTTCGGTGTCCGCGCGCACCCCGAGCCGGCTCACCAGCCACGGCAGCGTCAGGCCCTGCAACAGCAGCGTGACCATGATCACGCCGAAGGCGATGAAGATGATCTCCTCGCGGTGCGGGAAGGCGGACCCGTCCTCCGTCTCCAGCGGGATCGCCAGCGCCAGCGCGACCGAGGCGACGCCCCGCATGCCCGACCACCACATGACGACCGTCTCCCGCCAGGAGGTGGGGATGTCCTCGTCCTGGTCCCGCCGCCGGTGCAGCCGCTGGGTCAGCCAGGTGGCCGGCAGCAGCCACAGCAGCCGCACCAGGATCACCACGCCCACGACGGCCGCGGACCAGCCGAGCAGCTCGCCCCAGCGTCCGGAGGCCGTGCGGATGGCGTTGTGCAGTTCCAGGCCGACCAGCCCGAAGGCGACGCCGGTGACGAGCGTGTCGACGACGTCCCACACGGTGTGGCCGGCCAGCCGGGTCATCACGTCGTCGGCGTCGAAGGCGTACTCGGCGAGGAACATCGCGGTGGTGAGCACCGCCAGCACCCCGGAACCGTGCAGTTCCTCGGCCAGCACGTACGCCACGTACGGCACCAGCAGCGTCATGCCGATCTGCAGCGTGGCGTCGCCCAGCACGCTCATCACCTTGTTGGTGGCCCAGCCCAGCGCGAGACCGACCGCGACGGCGACCACGGCGGACAGCACCAGGTCGAGCCCCGCCCGCCACGGCGAGAAGGTGCCGCCGACCGCGGCGGCGATGGCCACGTGGTACAGCACGATGGCCGTCACGTCGTTGAACAGCCCCTCGCCCTCCAGGATCGACACCAGACGGCGCGGCAGCCCCAGTTGCCCGGCGACGGCGGTGGCCGCGACCGGGTCGGGCGGCGCCACCAGCGCGCCCAGCGCAAAGGCGGCGGCGATGGGAAGCCCCGGCACGATCGCGTGGGCGACCGCGGCGACACTGGCCATGGTGACGAAGACCAGCGCCACGGCCAGCAGGAAGATCGGCCGCTTGTTGGCCGCGAACTGCCGCCAGGAGGTGCGCCGTACGGCCGCGTAGAGCAGCGGCGGCAGCAGCGCGGGCAGGATGAGGTCGGGCGGGATGTCGACGTTGGGCACGAAGTCGACCAGCGCCATGACGATGCCGAGGACCGTCATCAGCACCGGCGCCGGCAGTCCGAGACGGGCCCCGATCGGGACGCTCAGCAGGGCCCCGAGCAGCAGCATGAACAACAGGCCCAACTGATCCACGGTCACCGCTCCGGTGGTCTCTCGGCGTCACACGGCGGACCTCAAGCCTGTCACGTCACCGGTCCCACCGGCCCGAAGGACGGCTCCGCTACAGGGCGCGCCGCATCGCACGGTGGGGTATCCCGGCGTCCGGGAACTCGGGTCCGTACGCCTCGTACCCCAGTCGCTCGTAGAAACCCAGGGCGTGGGTCTGCGCGTGCAGATCCACCGCGGTCAGTCCGCGCGCGCGTGCCGCCTCCTCGACGGCCCGCACCAGGGCGGCGCCGACGCCCAGCCCGCGGGCCTCCCGGGTCACCGCGAGCCGGCCCAGCGAGCCCACGGACGGGTCACCGCCGGTCTTCGCCTCGGCGGCCTCGCCGTGCAGCAGCCGGCCGGTGCCCAGGGGCGTGCCGTCCGCCCGCACCGCCAGGACGTGCACGGCGACGGCGTCGTACGTGTCGTACTCGATGTCCTCGGGGACCTGCTGCTCGGCGACGAAGACCTCCTTGCGCACGGCGAAGCACATCTCGAGGTCGGCGGGGTCCTCAGCGATGCGAATCCGGTACGAGGCCGGCTGCGACGGCGCGGTCACGCGTAGGTCTCCTCGCGGACCCGGTCCAGGGCCTGCTGCAGGTCCTCGGGGTAGTCGCTGGCGTACTCGACCCACTGTCCGTCGCCGGGGTGCTCGAAGCCGAGCCGCACGGCGTGCAGCCACTGGCGGGTCAGCCGCAGCCGCTTCGCGAGGGTGGGGTCGGCGCCGTAGGTCAGGTCGCCGACGCACGGGTGGCGGTGGGCGGCCATGTGGACGCGGATCTGGTGGGTGCGGCCGGTCTCCAGCTTCACGTCGAGCAGGGAGGCGGCGCGGAAGGCCTCGATGAGGTCGTAGTGGGTCACGGAGGGCTTGCCCTCGGCGGTGACGGCCCACTTGTAGTCGTGCTGGGGGTGGCGGCCGATGGGGGCGTCGATGGTGCCGCTGGTCGGGTCGGGGTGGCCCTGCACGAGCGTGTGGTACCGCTTGTCGACCGTGCGCTCCTTGAACTGGCGCTTGAGCGAGGTGTACGCCCGCTCCGACTTGGCGACCACCATCAGGCCGGAGGTGCCCACGTCGAGGCGGTGCACGATGCCCTGGCGCTCGGCGGCGCCGGAGGTGGAGACACGGTACCCGGCGGCGGCGAGACCGCCGATGACGGTGGGGCCGCTCCAGCCCGGCGAGGGGTGGGCGGCGACACCGACCGGCTTGACGATGACGACCACGTCCTCGTCGTCGTGGACGATCTCCATGCCCTCGACGGGCTCGGCGACCACCTGCACCGGCGCGGGCGCCTGCGGCATCTCGACCTCGAGCCAGGCGCCGCCGTGGACGCGCTCGGACTTGCCGACCACCGATCCGTCGACCTGCACCTTGCCCGCCGCGGCGAGCTCCGCGGCCTTGGTACGGGAGAAGCCGAACATGCGGGAGATGGCGGCGTCTACGCGCTCGCCCTCCAGGCCGTCGGGCACGGGCAGGGTACGGATCTCGGGAAGCGTGCTCACCCCGTCGAGTATGCCGGACGGGTCGGACACTCCCGAACGCGCGCTCAGTCCCCGCGGGCGGCCGGCCCGCGCACGGTCAGTCCTTGTGGACGGTCCCGTCCGGGTCCAGGCCCCGGAAGGACAGGATCACGATCAGGATGCCGCCGCAGACGATCGCCGAGTCGGCGAGGTTGAAGACGGCGAAGTGCTTGGGCGCGATGAAGTCCACCACCGCGCCCTCGAAGACGCCGGGCGAGCGGAAGATCCGGTCGGTGAGGTTGCCCAGCGCGCCGCCGAGCAGCATGCCGAGCGCGATCGCCCACGGCAGGCTGTAGAGCTTGCGCGCGAGGCGGGCGATCACCACGATGACGGCGGCCGCGATCACCGTGAAGATCACGGTGAATGCCTCGCCGAAGCCGAAGGCCGCGCCCGCGTTGCGGATGGCCACGAAGCGCAGCCAGTCGCCGACGATCTCGATGGGCTCCTGGTGCTCCAGCTCGGCGACCACGATCATCTTGCTGACCAGGTCGAGCAGGTACGCGATGGCGGCGACCGCGAAGAGCACGGCGATGCGACGCTTGCCCCGGGGGCGCTCCGGGGCCTCCCGCTCCTGCTCGGCGTCGGGCCGCTCCTGCCCGTCCCCCGCCGCGTCCGGGGTGTCCGGCGTACCGATGATGCGCTCCGCCTCTGCCACGTCTGTCCCTCAGCCTAGGTACCTGACTGAGGACGAGGGTACGGCACGGTCCGGCCCCCGGCGTCCGGTCAGTACCGGCGCTCCTGCTTCTGCTTGCACTCGACGCACAGGGTGGCCCTCGGGAAGGCCTGCATCCGTGCTTTGCCGATGGGGTTGCCGCAGTTCTCGCACAGGCCGTAGGTGCCCGCGTCCAGGCGTTCCAGGGCGCGCTCGGTCTGGGTGAGCATCTCGCGCGCGTTGGCGGCGAGCGCCAGTTCGTGCTCCCGCGTGATGTTCTTGCTGCCGGTGTCCGCCTCGTCGTCGCCCGCGCCGTCGCCCGAGTCACGCATCATGCCCTGCAGCGACCGCTCGGAGGAGTCGATCTCGGTGCGCAGCCGGTCGGCCTCGGACTGGAGCTCCCCGCGCGCCTCCTCGACCTCTTCCGGGGTCCAGGGTTCCTCGCCGGGGCGTACCGCGAGGTCGCCGGGGTCGGCGGCGCCGCGCGCCTTGGGAACGGCGGTCTTGGCCGCCGTGGCCGTGCCAGGAGTCTTCTTCGCAACCACCGTCGTGGCTCCCGTCTGCTCCGCGGCCTGCGCCGCGCCCACCTTCTCGGACGTGCTCTTCTTCGCCGCGGTCTTCTTCGCCGCGCTCTTCGTGCCCTTCTTGGCCGCGGTCCTCCCGGCGGCCGCCTTCCCGGCCGTCGTCTTCCCGGCCGTCGTCTTCCCGGCCGTGGCCTTCCCGGCCGTGGCCTTCTTGGCCGTGGCCTTCTTGGCCGTGGCCTTCTTGGCGGCGGTCTTCTCCGCAGCCGTCTCCGACTGCTCTCCGGCGGTCTTCTTCGCCACCATGGCCGCGGCCCCTTCACATATTGTGATCTTGCTCGCGAATCGTGCTGGGACGATAAATCGACTCGGGTCCCGCGGCAACGGGGCACGCCGCCCGATTCGCCCGCCCACCGCGCGCCGCGCGGCGAACATGCATGCGTTGTGCCCAGCTCCCCGCCCGGTAATCCGCCGGGTGGGGCCCCGGCCGGGTCCGCCGGGAGCGGGACGCCCCGCGGTGGCATTCGGGTCAGTGCCCCCGGTACGAAAACCGGTCGGCCGCTGTCCGCGGGGCGCCGTACACTGGGCGGAGCGAAAAGCTTGGATGGGGACGAGTAGCGGCGTACGCAGCCCAGAGCGACCCGGGGACGGTGGGAGCCCGGGGGCGAGCGCGACGTGAAGATCACCCCGGAGCCGCCGGAAGAAAGCCCTGGCAGGACGGCCAGGGCGAGTAGAACCGGCTCGCGACCCCAATGAGGGGGCCGATCGGCGCACACGACGCACCGGGCGGCCAAGGAGGGTGGTACCGCGGGAGCACGGCTCTCGTCCCTCCGACGGAAGGCAGCACGTCCGCCGGAGGAAGCTCGTTGAATACGCAGCCGCAGTACCGCCAGGTGCCCGCCCAGGTCGACCTGCCCGCGCTCGAACACGCGGTGCTCGACTTCTGGCGCGAGCAGAAGATCTTCGCCAAGAGCCTGGAGCAGTCCGAGGGCCGCCCCGAGTGGGTCTTCTACGAGGGCCCGCCCACCGCCAACGGCATGCCCGGCGCCCACCACATCGAGGCCCGCGTCTTCAAGGACGTCTTCCCCCGCTTCCGCACCATGCGCGGCTACCACGTGGGCCGCAAGGCCGGCTGGGACTGCCACGGCCTGCCCGTGGAGCTGGCGGTGGAGAAGGAGCTGGGCTTCTCCGGCAAGCAGGACATCGAGGCGTACGGCATCGCCGAGTTCAACGCCAAGTGCCGCGAGTCGGTGACCCGCCACACCGACGCCTTCGAAGAGCTCACGACCCGCATGGGCTACTGGGCCGACCTCCAGAACCCGTACCGCACGATGGACCCCGAGTACATCGAGTCCGTCTGGTGGTCGCTGAAGACGATCTTCGACAAGGGCCTGCTGGTCCAGGACCACCGCGTCGCCCCCTGGTGCCCCCGCTGCGGCACCGGCCTGTCCGACCACGAGCTGGCGCAGGGCTACGAGACGGTCGTCGACCCGTCCGTCTACGTCCGCTTCCCGCTGACCTCCGGGCCGCTGGCCGGCGAGGCCGCGCTCCTGATCTGGACGACCACGCCCTGGACGCTGGTCTCCAACACGGCGGTGGCGGCCCACCCCGAGGTGACCTACGTCGTCGCGACGAACGGCGAGGAGAAGCTGGTCGTCGCCGAGCCGCTGGTCGCCAAGGCCCTCGGCGAGGGCTGGGAGACCACCGGCCAGTCCTTCACCGGCGCCGAGATGGAGCGCTGGACCTACCGGCGCCCCTTCGAGCTGGTCGAGTTCCCGGCCCCCGCCCACTACGTGGTGAACGCCGACTACGTCACCACCGAGGACGGCACCGGTCTGGTCCACCAGTCCCCCGCCTTCGGTGAGGACGACCTCAAGGTCTGCCGCTCCTACGGCCTGCCCGTGGTCAACCCGGTCCGCCCCGACGGCACCTTCGAGGAGGACCTGCCCCTGGTCGGCGGCGTCTTCTTCAAGAAGGCCGACGAGCAGCTCACCGAGGACCTGGCCGCCCGGGGCCTGCTCTTCAAGCACATCCCGTACGAGCACAGCTACCCGCACTGCTGGCGCTGCCACACCGCGCTGCTCTACTACGCGCAGCCGTCCTGGTACATCCGCACCACGGCGATCAAGGACCGCCTCCTCGAGGAGAACGAGGGCACCAACTGGTTCCCGGACTCGGTCAAGCACGGCCGCTACGGCGACTGGCTGAACAACAACATCGACTGGGCGCTCTCCCGCAACCGCTACTGGGGCACCCCGCTGCCGATCTGGCGCTGCGAGGAGGGCCACCTCACCTGCGTCGGCTCCCGCGCGGAGCTGACCGAGCTGTCCGGCACCGACCAGTCGGAGCTGGACCCGCACCGCCCCTTCATCGACGACGTCACCTTCACCTGCACCCACGAGGGCTGCTCCCTCGAAGCGGTGCGCGTGCCGGAGGTCATCGACGCCTGGTACGACTCGGGCTCGATGCCGTTCGCGCAGTGGGGCTACCCGTACAAGAACAAGGAGCTGTTCGAGTCCCGGTACCCGGCGCAGTTCATCTGCGAGGCCATCGACCAGACCCGCGGCTGGTTCTACACGCTGATGGCGGTCGGCACCCTGGTCTTCGACAAGTCGTCCTACGAGAACGTGGTCTGCCTCGGCCACATCCTCGCCGAGGACGGCCGCAAGATGTCCAAGCACCTGGGCAACATCCTGCAGCCGATCCCGCTGATGGACCAGCACGGTGCGGACGCCGTCCGCTGGTTCATGGCGGCCGGCGGTTCCCCGTGGGCGGCCCGCCGCGTCGGCCACGGCACCATCCAGGAGGTCGTCCGCAAGACGCTCCTCACCTACTGGAACACCGTCGCCTTCCAGGCACTGTACGCCCGCACCACCGGCTGGGCGCCGAGCGAGGCCGACCCGGCCCCGGCCGACCGCCCGGTCCTGGACCGCTGGCTGCTGTCCGAGCTGCACGCGCTCACCGACCAGGTCACCCAGGCGCTGGACGCCTACGACACCCAGCGCGCCGGCAAGCTGCTGTCCGCGTTCGTCGACGACCTCTCCAACTGGTACGTCCGCCGCTCGCGCCGCCGCTTCTGGCAGGGCGACAAGGCGGCGCTGCGCACCCTGCACGAGGTCGTCGAGACGGTCACCAAGCTGATGGCCCCGCTCACCCCGTTCATCACCGAGCGGGTCTGGCAGGACCTGATCGTGCCGGTGACCCCGGGCGCGCCGGAGTCGGTGCACCTGTCGTCGTGGCCGGAGGCCGACCTCACGGCGATCGACCCGGAGCTGTCGAAGCAGATGGTCCTGGTCCGCCGCCTGGTCGAGCTGGGCCGTGCCACGCGTGCCGAGTCGGGCGTCAAGACCCGCCAGCCGCTGAGCCGCGCGCTGATCGGCGTGACCGGCTTCGACGCCCTCTCCCCGGAGCTGCGCACGCAGATCACCGAGGAGCTGAACGTCGAGTCCCTCGCCTCGCTGAGCGAGGTCGGCGGCTCCCTGGTCGACACGACCGCGAAGGCCAACTTCCGGGCGCTGGGCAAGCGGTTCGGCAAGCGGGTCCAGGACGTGGCGAAGGCGGTCGCGGGCGCGGACGCCGCCGCCCTCTCGCTCGCGCTGCGCGAGGGCACGGCGACGGTGGAGGTCGACGGTGAGACGATCACCCTCGCCCCGGACGAGGTGATCATCACGGAGACGCCGCGCGAGGGCTGGTCCGTCGCCTCCGACTCGGGCGCGACGGTGGCGCTGGACCTGGAGATCACGGAGGAGCTGCGCCGGGCCGGTCTCGCGCGGGACGCGATCCGGCTGATCCAGGAGGCCCGCAAGAACAGCGGCCTCGACGTCGCCGACCGCATCGCACTGCGGTGGACGGCCACGGACGAGGCGACGGTCGCCGCGCTGACCGAGCACGCGGGTCTGATCTCCGACGAGGTCCTGGCGACGGACTTCGCGCGGGGCGAGGCGGACGACGCGTACGGGGAGCCGTTCACGGACGAGGGGCTGTCCCTGACGTTCCGGCTGCGCAAGCAGTAACCGCCGCCCAGCGGCACCCGGGCCCGGCCTCCGCGGAGGCCGGGCCCTTCGTCGTACCGCCGCAGCCGCGGGCAGTCGCGGCGGTACGACGAAGAACCCGGCCACGCGCCCACCGCAACCCCGCCCCTCGCAGCCACGCACGCCAAAAGGGCGGGCCCCGGGTCAGAAACCCGGGGCCCGCCCTGAACGCTGCCGAAGGCTACGCCGTACTACAGATCAGTTGTCGTCCTCGTCGATCAGGAACCCGCGCATCGGCGAGGGCGCCTGCCCCATCGGCGACGGCCCCTGCGGACGCACCGGCGCCATCGGCTGGGTCATCGCCGGCGACATCTGCTGCTGGCCACCGTAGGACGGACCGTTCTGGCTCGGACCGCTGCCCATCGACTGGTTGCCGCCGTAGGACGGGGCACTCGCGCCGGCCGGTGCCATCGAGGGCGCCGGGGACGGCGGGAGCGAGGCCGTCGCGGGCGTACGCGGCGGGGCGAGCGAGTCGTCCGCCTGGGTCTCCAGCTGACGCAGCTGCGACTCCAGGTACGACTTCAGTCGCGTCCGGTACTCGCGCTCGAAGCCGCGCAGGTCCTCGACCTTGCGCTCCAGCGTGGCGCGGGCGGACTCCAGGGAGCCCATCGCGACGCGGTGCTTCTCCTGCGCGTCCCGCTCCAGGGCGTCGGCCTTGGCACGGGCGTCCCGCTCCAGACCCTCGGCACGCGAACGCGCTTCGCCGACGATCTTGTTGGCCTCGGACCGGGCCTCGGCGATCGCCTGGTCGGCGGTCTGCTGGGCCAGCGAGAGGACACGCGCGGCGCTGTCGCCGCCGGGGCCGCCCTGGCCGGGCATGCCGCCGGGACCACCGGGACCCTGCGGGCCGCCCATGGGGCCGCCCATCGGGCCGGGGCCCATCTGGCCCTGCATCGGACCGGGGCCGCCCTGGCCCATCGGTCCCGGACCCTGACCCATCGGGCCGGGGCCCTGCGGGCCACCCTGACCGCCGGGACCGGCGGGCAGCTGCGGGGCACCGCTGGGCAGCTGGGGCGGGCCACCCATGGGGCCGCCCATCTGCTGCTGCGGCGGGCCCGATATGCCGGCGGGCACCGGAGCGCCGGGACCTCGCATGCCCTGCTGCGGCATACCGCCCTGCTGGGGCGGGCCCTGCTGCTGATGCTGCTGGTCCTGCGGCGGTTCCGGAGGCTTGCGCATGTTCTGCTGGTTCTGCGCGGCCGCGCGCGTCGCCGCGGCCAGTTTGGCGCGCAGGTCCTCGTTCTCGCGGAGCAGTCGGGTCAGTTCGGCTTCGACCTCGTCGAGGAAGGCATCGACCTCGTCCTCGTCATAGCCTTCTCGGAGGCGGACGGTCGTGAACTGCTTGTTCCGCACGTCCTCGGGGGTCAACGGCATCTCTTCACCTCAACGTTGTCGTCGGCATTCGGCAAGCCCGTATCTCTCTCATCGCTCACAGCCGGCTCACGATCGCGATCAGGATGTAGACGATGATCATCAGTACGAAGAAGGACAGGTCGAGCGCCACGCCCCCGAGACGCAGCGGCGGAATGAACCGCCGCAGAAGCTTCAACGGTGGATCGGTGACAGTGTAGGTGGCCTCGAGAACGACCACCATCGCCTTGCCGGGTTGCCACGAGCGGGCGAACTGGAAGACGTAGTCCATGACCAACCGGAAGATGAGCACGATGAGGAAGCACATCAGCGCGATGTAGACGACATCCAGGACCACGCTCATGACCCTTGCTTCCCTCTCCCCTGAACCATCTCTCGGACCCGTTGTCGGATCCGTGGTCTTGCTCTCTGCCGGTGTTGCGTCTCAGCTCTGGTTGAAGAACCCGCCCTCTGCGATGCGGGCCTTGTCCTCCGCCGTGACATCGACGTTAGCAGGAGACAGCAGGAACACCTTCTGCGTCACCCGCTCGATACTGCCGTGAAGACCAAACACCAAACCTGCCGCAAAGTCGACAAGTCGCTTGGCATCTGTGTCATCCATCTCAGTGAGATTCATGATCACCGGCGTGCCCTCACGGAAGTGTTCCCCGATGGTACGGGCCTCGTTGTAGGTCCGGGGGTGAAGTGTGGTGATCCGGTAGGGCTCTCGTTCGGACACGACCTTGGGCATGATGACCGGTGCGCTCTTTTCCAGGCTTGCGCGTTCTTGTGTGATGGATGCCACGGGCGCGATACGCGCCGGACGGCTCGATTCCGCCGCGAGCGAAGCGGATCGGGACACCGGTTCGCGCGGCGCGGGCGGCTGGACGACTCGTACCTCTTCGTCCCTTTGGGGCTGATGTGAACCGTGCGACTGGTGCGCCGGTTCGTGCCGCCGATGGTCCCGCTCGGGCTCCGGGTCCAGTTCGGGTTCGAAGTCGTCGTCGGGGTCGAACCCCCGGCCGTCGTACCCATCGTCCTCCACGAGGCCGAGGTAGACCGCCATCTTGCGCATCGCGCCGGCCATGCTCTGAGTCCTCCGCTCTGTGGTGGATCTGCTGACGACTGCCAAGTGCCTGCGATCCACGAGGTCGTTGCGTCCGCCTTTCGGCGGTAATGACCATATTTTCTGCTGTGGTCCGACTTCTTGGCGACGTTACCCGAGCCTGGGGCGGACTCCGAGTACCGCGGTGCCGACGCGTACATGTGTCGCCCCGGCGGCCACGGCCTGCTCGAGGTCCGCGCTCATCCCTGCGGAGACCATGTTCGCAGCCGGATGGGCTCGGCGCACGTAGGTCGACAAATCCATGAGGCGCTCGAACGCCGCCTGTTGGCGCCCCGCGTACTCGCCGGTGAGCGGCGCCACCGTCATCAGCCCGTCCAGCCGCAGTCCCTCCGACCCGGCGACCAGGTCGGCCAACTCTTCGATTCCCGCGGGCGACACGCCGCCCCGCTCGCCCCGGGCGCTCTCCCCGGCGTCGAGCGCGACCTGGAGCAGGCAGCCCACCTCGCGCCCGGCCCGGACGGCCTCCTTCGACAGAGCCGTGACGAGCTTGGGACGATCGACGGACTGCACGACATCCGCGTAACCGACCACCGAACGCACCTTGTTGGTCTGCAACTGGCCCACGAAATGCCACGAAAGCGGCAGATCCGAGCAAGCGGCGGCCTTGGGCGCGGCGTCCTGGTCGCGGTTCTCGGCGACGTGGCGCACGCCGAGATCCGAGAGAATGCGCACATCCTCGGCGGGGTAGGTCTTGGTGACCACGATGAGGGTCACCTCGTCGCGGGGGCGGCCCGCGGCCGCGCAGGCGGCGGCGATGCGCTCCTCGACTTTCGCCAGGTTCCCGGCGAGTTCGCTCTTACGGTCCGTCATGCCCCATCAGTCCAGCCAGACATAGCCGGCGAGCCGCCCGGTGGTGCGGTCCCGTCGGTACGAGAAGTGATCGTTCGACTCCAGCGTGCACACCGGCGACTGCGCCCGGTCGCGCACCCCGAGGCGTGCGAGCTGTGCGTGCACCCCGGCGCTCACGTCGACCGCCGGTGTGCCCCAGCTCGTCTCGGCGTGCGCCGCCGGTTCGGCGGCGGCCACCTCGGCGCGCATGTCCTCGGGCACCTCGTAGCACCGGCCGCACACGGCGGGTCCGGTGCGGGCGGTGATCCGGGCGGGGTCGGCGCCGAGTTCGGTCATGGCCCGTACGGCGGCGGGCACCACCCCGGCGACCAGTCCGGGCCGGCCCGCGTGGGCCGCGGCGGCGACACCCGCGACGGGGTCGGCCAGCAGGACGGGCACGCAGTCGGCGGTGAGGACGGCGAGGGCGAGTCCGCGTTCGGCGGTGACGATCGCGTCGACCCGCGGGACCGGTGCGTCCCCCCAGGGACCGTCGACCACGGCGACGTCGGCGCCGTGCACCTGGTTCATCCAGACCACCCGGGCCGGGTCGACGCCCAGCGACTTGGCCGCCAGCTCCCGGTTGGCCGTGACGGCGGCGGGGTCGTCGCCGACCGCGCCGCCGAGGTTCAGCTCCTCGTACGGAACGGCGCTCACTCCGCCCCACCGGTCGGTGAAGCCGAAGTGCGCGCCGTTCACGGTGTCGCGCTGTCCTATCACTTCAGGAAATCCGGCACGTCCAGTTCCTCGGCCGCGCTGTCCGAGTAGGTGCGGGACGGCGGGACCGGCGGCGGGGCCACCTGCGGCAGGTCGCTCACCGGCTCCGGCGCGGGGGCCGGCTCCGGCTCCTCCTTCGGCTTGACGCTGCCGAGCGCGCCGAAGGACGGGCGGTTCTCGGGCTGCCGCACGGGAGCGGGCTCCTCGCGCTTGGCCGAGGAGGAGGCCCCGAGGACGTTGTCCCGCTGCTTGGCCGGCGGCTGACCGCCGTCGAAGCCGGCGGCGATCACGGTGACCCGGACCTCGTCGCCGAGGGCGTCGTCGATGACCGCGCCGAAGATGATGTTGGCCTCGGGGTGGGCGGCCTCGCTGACCAGCTGGGCGGCCTCGTTGATCTCGAACAGTCCGAGGTCGGAGCCGCCGGAGATGGAGAGCAGCACGCCCCGGGCGCCGTCGATGGACGCCTCCAGCAGCGGCGAGGAGATGGCCATCTCGGCGGCGGCCACCGCGCGGTCGTCGCCGCGGGCCGAGCCGATGCCCATGAGGGCCGAGCCGGCCTCGGACATGACCGACTTGACGTCGGCGAAGTCCAGGTTGATCAGGCCGGGCGTGGTGATCAGGTCAGTGATGCCCTGCACACCGGACAGCAGCACCTGGTCGGCGGACTTGAACGCGTCGAGCACGCTGACCTGGCGGTCCGAGATGGACAGCAGCCGGTCGTTGGGGATGACGATGAGGGTGTCGACCTCTTCGCGGAGCTCGGCGATGCCGTCCTCGGCCTGGTTGGCCCGGCGCCGCCCCTCGAAGGTGAACGGGCGGGTGACCACGCCGATGGTGAGGGCGCCCAGCGAACGGGCGATGTTGGCCACGACGGGCGCGCCGCCGGTGCCGGTGCCGCCGCCTTCACCGGCTGTCACGAAGACCATGTCGGCCCCCTTGAGGACCTCCTCGATCTCCTCGCGGTGGTCCTCGGCGGCCTTGCGGCCGACGGCCGGGTTGGCTCCGGCGCCGAGTCCGCGGGTGAGTTCGCGGCCGACGTCGAGCTTGACGTCGGCGTCGCTCATCAACAGCGCCTGCGCGTCGGTGTTGATGGCGATGAACTCGACGCCCTTGAGACCGACCTCGATCATCCGGTTGATGGCATTGACACCACCGCCGCCGACACCGATGACTTTGATGACTGCGAGGTAGTTCTGCGGTGCTGCCACGTCGAAGGCCTCTCGCCTCGAGTTACGTGTCGCCCGACCGCCGAAGCACTGATGCCCCCGCGACCCGACGACTGATGCCGATTGGGACGGTCCGTAGCGCCGACCCGAACCCTAACGCTGAAGTTTAGGGTTACCAGTGTGTCTGTTCCTTGGAGTCTTCTGAACAGGACACTAAGTCGACAAGTGGCGCGCGTTCAACGAACACGCCGAACCTCCCGTTTTTCTTTTCACCCTATGTGATCAGGCGTAGCGCTGCCCAACCAGGGTGCTGGCCTGCACGTATACCCGTCAACTCCCTGATGACGCAGGGGCGGTGGGGACGCTCACGTCGAAGTGCCGTGCGCCGGGCATCGCTTTCATCAGCGCGGTGAGCGCCCGGGCCTTGAGTTCCCCCTGCTCGTCGCTCCCCCACGCCACGGTCCGGTCGCCGCTCAACTCCAGTGAGATGTCGTCGTAGGAACGGACCTTGACGACCCGCGCGTCCTCGGCGACCGCCTTCGGGAGACGGCCGGCCACCCGCACCGCCGCGCGCACCAGGCGGTCCTCGTCGAAGCGGCGCAGGCTCGCGGCGGCGGAGCCGGAACGGGCGGGGTCCAATTCGAGTTCGGGCACGCCTTTCGGGGCGCGGGAAACCGTGGCGAAACGGACGCCGTCGTCGTCCACTTCCACGAACTTTCCGCCCTTTTGGACAATCAGAACCGGAGTACGCTCCGTCACTTTCAGCCCGATTCCGTGCGGCCAGGAACGCTCGGCGCGCACTTCGTCGATGCGGGGCAATTCCCGGGCGAGTCGGGCCTCGATCGCCTCGGTGTCCACGGAGACGAGCGGGTCCCCCACCGGCACGTCGGCCGCCTCGCGTACCTCGGCCGGCGTCAGGACACGTGTTCCCGAGACCGACACGCGTTCCACGCGCGTCCAGTTCGAGCCGTAGAGAAGCCAGAAGGTGCCGCCGGCGAGGAGCACGAGGGCGACGGCCGCCACGAGGACGGTGCGACGGCTGGGCGGGCGCAGCCGCCGGGTCCGGGGCGGGCCGGACGACTCCTGCTGGCGTTCACCGCGCTCGGCGGTGGTCGGTCCGGCCACGCTCCCTGCCCTCCGTCATACGTGCCTAGCGGTGTGCACGGGCGGCGATCGCCTCGTACACCATGCCGACGAGCAGGTCGTCGGCGTCCCGGCGGCCGAACTCGGCGGCGGCGCGGGACATCTCGTACAGCTTGTGCGGGTCGGCGAGCACGGGAAGGACGTTGTGCTGCACCCACTCGGGGGTGAGGTCCGCGTCGTCGACCAGCAGACCGCCGCCGGCCTTGACCACCGGCTGGGCGTTGAGCCGCTGCTCGCCGTTGCCGATGGGCAGCGGGACGTAGGCGGCCGGGAGCCCGACGGCGGAGAGTTCGGCGACGGTCATCGCGCCCGCGCGGCAGAGCATCATGTCGGCCGCGGCGTACGCGAGGTCCATCCGGTCCAGGTAACTTACCGGGATGTACGGGGGCATCCCCGGCATCTGCTGGACCTGCGGCAGTTCGTTCTTCGGGCCGACCGCGTGCAGGATCTGGATGCCGGCCTGCTGGAGCCACGGCGCGACCTGCTGGATCACCTCGTTGAGGCGGCGGGCGCCCTGCGAGCCGCCGGTGACCAGCAGCGTGGGCAGGTTGGGATCGAGCCCGAACATCGCGCGGGCCTCGGGGCGGGCGGCGGCCCGGTCGAGGGTGGCGATGGAGCGGCGCAGCGGGATGCCGATGTAACGGGAATTGCGCAGCTTGCTGTCGGGGGTGGAGACGGCGACCTGGGCCGCGTAGCGCGAGCCGATCTTGTTGGCCAGGCCCGGCCGGGCGTTGGCCTCGTGGACGACGATCGGCACGCCGAGCCGCTTGGCCGCGAGGTAGCCGGGCAGGGCGACGTAACCGCCGAAGCCGACCACGGCGTCGGCCTTGGTGCGCTCCAGGATCTGCTCGGTCGCCTTGATGGTGCCGCGCAGCCGGCCCGGAACGGTGATCAGCTCGGGGGTGGGCTTGCGCGGCAGCGGTACGGCCGGGATCAGCGCCAGTTCGTACCCGCGCTCGGGTACGAGGCGGGTCTCGAGGCCGCGTTCCGTGCCCAGGGCCGTGATGCCCACGGTCGGATCCTGCCTGCGCAGGGCGTCCGCGAGGGCGAGCGCGGGCTCGATGTGGCCCGCGGTTCCTCCGCCGGCGAGTACGACATGCACCGAAATTCACCGCTCTCCGGACGAGCGCGCCTTCGAGGCGCGCCGTCGCATCGTGTTCCAACTCCGGGGGCTCCGCTTGGCCACGGGTCCCCTGGCCCCCCGCTTTCTACCAAAGCGAGGTTGCCGCAGCGCAAGCGCCGCCCGCGCACCGGGTTCGTCACGCGCGAAGGCGATCAGCAGACCGATGGCGAACATGGTCGGCAGCAGGGCGGAACCGCCGTAGGAGAACAGCGGGAGCGGGACACCGGCGATCGGCAGCAGCCCGAGGACCGCACCGATGTTGATCACGGCCTGGGCCGTGATCCAGGTGGTCACGCCTCCCGCGGCATACCTCACGAACGGGTCCTCCGTGCGTCCGGCCACGCGGATACCCGCATAGCCTAGAGCCGCGAAGAGGGCGAGCACCGACAGCGTCCCCGCCAGGCCCAGTTCCTCACCGGTGACGGCGAAGATGAAGTCGGTGTGCGCTTCGGGGAGTTGGCCCCATTTCTCCACACTGGCACCGAGCCCCGATCCGAACAGCCCGCCCGAGGCGAGGGCGTAGATCCCGTGCACGGCCTGCCAGCAGGCGTCGCCGGGGCCGGGGTCGGTGGCACCGAGGCAGTTCAGCCGGGCCATGCGGTTGGGGCTGGTCTTGATGAGGATGAAGCCGAGCAGCACCGCGACGGACAGCACGCCGGCGAAGAGCCGGGTGGGCGCGCCCGCCAGCCACAGCAGGCCGAAGAGGATCGCCGTCAGGATGATCGCCGTGCCCATGTCGCCGCCGATCATGATCAGCCCGAGCAGCATGAACGCGGCCGGCACCAGCGGCACCAGCATGTGCTTCCACTGGGTCAGCAGCTTCTTGTCCTGCTTGCGGGCGAGCAGGTCCGCGCCCCAGAGCACGAGGGCGAGCTTGCCGAACTCGCTGGGCTGGATCTGGAAGGAGCCGCCGAGCGCGATCCAGTTCTGGTTGCCGTTGACCGCGACTCCTATCCCGGGCACCTGCACCAGGATCATCAGGCAGACGGCACCGGCGAGGATCGGGTAGGCCAGCGCGCGGTGCAGCCTCACCGGCATCTTCATCGCCGCCACCAGCAGACCGGCGCCGATCAGGGCGGCCAGGAACTGCTTGCGGAAGAAGTACGACCCCGGCAGCGAGAGCTGCAGCGCGGTGATCTGGGAGGCCGAGTAGACCATGATCAGGCCGAGCACCGTGATCAGTGCCCCGGCGCCGGAGATCAGGTAGTAGGCGGTCAGCGGCCGGTCCCAGGCGCGGCGCAGCCGGTGGTGGAGGCGGAGCACCGGGTTGTCGTGCGGCGGCACCGGCGCGGCGGGACGTTTCGCGGCCCGCTGAACGGGCGGACGCCCGGTACGGCTCTGGGGACTACCGGGCATCGCGGCCTCCGCTGTCCGTCGGCATGGACCGTCCCACGCGTCCTCCCGAGTTCACCCGGCGCAGGAGGCGGCCGGGTCAGGCGCCGAGTTCGCGAACGGCCCGTGCGAACGCGTCGCCGCGCTGGTTGTAGTTGGTGAACATGTCCATCGAGGCACAGGCCGGGGCCAGCAGCACCGTGTCGCCGGGCCGGGCGAGCCGCCGGGCCTCCTGGACGGCCTGGAGCATCGCACCAGTGTCGGTCCGGTCGAGGTCGACCACGGGTACCTCGGGGGCGTGTCGCGCCAGGGCTTCGCGGATCAGGGCGCGGTCCGCGCCGATGAGGACCGCGCCGCGCAGCCGCTTCGCGGCACCCGCGACCAGCTCGTCGAAGGTCGCGCCCTTGGCCAGTCCGCCCGCGATCCACACGATCGACTCGTAGGCGGCCAGCGACGCCTCGGTGGCGTGGGTGTTGGTGGCCTTGGAGTCGTCCACGTACGCCACCCCGTCGACGTCGGCGACGTGCGCGATGCGGTGGGCGTCGGGCGTGAAGGCCCGCAGCCCGTCGCGCACGGCGGCGGCGGGCACGCCGAAGGCACGGGCGAGGGCCGCGGCGGCCAGGGCGTTGGCGATGTTGTGCGGGGCCGGCGGGTTCACGTCCGAGACCTCGGCGAGCTCCTGGGCGTTCTTGTGCCGGTTCTCGACGAAGGCCCGGTCGACCAGGATGCCGTCCACGACGCCGAGTTGGGAGGGCGCCGGGGAGCCCAGGGTGAAGCCGATGGCCCGGCAGCCCTCCTCGACGTCGGCCTCGCGGACCAGGTCCTCGGTGGCCTTGTCGGCGACGTTGTAGACGCAGGCGACGTGATTGCCCTCGTAGATGCGGCCCTTGTCGGCGGCGTACGCCTCCATGGAGCCGTGCCAGTCGAGGTGGTCCGGGGCGAGGTTGAGGACGGCGGCCGAGTGGGCGCGCAGGGAGGGCGCCCAGTGGAGCTGGTAGCTGGACAGTTCCACCGCGAGGACGTCGTACTCCTCGTCGCCGGTGACCGCGTCCAGCAGCGAGACGCCGATGTTGCCGACGGCGGCGGTGCGCAGGCCCGCCGCCTTCAGGATCGACGCCAGCATCTGGACGGTGGTGGTCTTGCCGTTGGTGCCGGTGACCGCGAGCCAGGGCGCGGAGTCGGGGCGGCGCAGGCGCCAGGCCAGTTCGACGTCGCCCCAGACCGGGACGCCGGCCTGACCGGCCGCCGTGAACAGCGGCTTGGTGGGCTTCCAGCCGGGTGCGGTGACGATCAGCTCGGTGCCGTCGGGCAGGGTGTCGCCGTCGCCGAGGCGCACGGTGATGCCGAGCGCCTCCAACTCGGCCGCCTGCGCCCGCGCGCGCTCGTCCGCGCCGTCGTTGACGACGGTCACGCGCGCGCCGAGGCCGTGCAGCACCTTGGCCGCCGGGACGCCGGAGACGCCGAGTCCGGCGACGGTGACGTGCTTGCCCTGGAATTCGAAAGGCACCGAGGAGTCGGTCACTTGTCCGCTGCCCATCCCGCGTAGAAGAGGCCCAGTCCGACGATCACACAGATGCCCTGGATGATCCAGAAACGGACCACGACAAGGACCTCGGACCAGCCTTTGAGTTCGAAGTGGTGCTGGAGTGGCGCCATTCTGAAGACGCGCTTGCCGGTGAGGCGGAAGGAGCCGACCTGGATGACCACCGACATGGTGATCAGGACGAACAGACCGCCGAGGATGGCCATCAGCAGCTCGGTGCGCGAGCAGATCGCCAGACCCGCCAGCACACCGCCGAGCGCGAGCGAACCGGTGTCGCCCATGAAGATCTTGGCCGGCGAGGTGTTCCACCACAGGAAGCCGAGGCAGGCACCCATCAGCGCGGAGGAGACCACCGCGAGGTCGAGGGGGTCCCTCACCTCGTAGCAGGCGCCCGGGTTGGTCAGGGTCAGCGCGTTGGCGCAGGACTCCTGGAACTGCCAGACGCCGATGAAGGTGTAGGCACCGAAGACCAGGACGGAGGCGCCGGTGGCGAGACCGTCGAGGCCGTCGGTCAGGTTCACGCCGTTCGACATCGCGAGGATCATGAACAGCGCCCAGATGACGAACAGCACCGGGCCGATGGACCAGCCGAAGTCGGTGATGAACGACAGCTTGGTGGAGGCGGGCGTGTTGCCGCGGTTGTCCGCGAACTGGAGCGAGAGCACCGCGAAGGCGATGCCGACGATGAGCTGGCCGGCCATCTTCGCCTTGGCCCGCAGGCCCAGCGAACGCCTCTTGACGATCTTGATGTAGTCGTCGAGGAAGCCGACCAGGCCCATGCCCACCATCAGGCCGAGCACCAGCAGACCCGAGAAGGTCGGCGCCGCGTCCGCCTCCGGGTCCAGGTAGCTGGTGATGACCTTGGCGAGGAAGTAGGCGGCGACCGTCGCCAGGATGAACGCGATACCACCCATGGTCGGCGTACCGCGCTTGCTGGCGTGCTCGCGCGGTCCGTCGTCGCGGATGTACTGGCCGTAGCCCTTGCGGGCCAGCAGCTTGATCAGCAGCGGAGTGCCGACCAGCGTCAGGAAGAGGCCGATGACTCCCGCGAACAGGATCTGCTTCATCATCGGGCGGCAACCTCACCCTCGGCGCCGGTCTCCAGCAGCGCCGCGGCGACGCGCTCCAGACCCACCGAACGGGACGCCTTCACGAGCACGACGTCCCCCGGGCGCAACTCGCTGCGCAACAGGTCGACCGCCGCCTGTGCGTCGGACACGTGCACCGACTCCTCACCCCACGAACCCTCGTTGTATGCGCCCAGTTGCAGCCATTGGGCTTCCCTGCCCCCGACCGCGACGAGCTTGCTGACGTTGAGCCGGACGGCGAGCCGTCCGACCGCGTCGTGCTCGGCGAGCGCCTCGTCCCCGAGCTCGGCCATCTTGCCGAGCACCGCCCACGTACGACGCCCCTTTCCCATGGCGACGAGCGCACGCAGCGCGGCCTTCATGGACTCGGGGTTCGCGTTGTAGGCGTCGTTGACGACCGTCACGCCGTCCGGGCGCTCGGTGACCTCCATCCGCCAGCGGGAGAGGGAGCCCGCCTCGGAGAGCGCGGTGGCGATCTCGTCTGCGGACATGCCCAACTCGTGGGCGACGGCGGCCGCGGCGAGCGCGTTCGACACGTGGTGCTCACCGTACAGGCGCATGGTCACATCGCTTGCACCGGAGGGTGTGTGAAGCCTGAAGGAAGGCTGTCCGCTGTCCGTGAGTCGCACGTTCTCGGCCCGAACGTCCGCTTCGTCGGACTCTCCGAAAAGGATCACCTTCGCCTTCGTTCGGGAGGCCATGGCCCGTACCAGGCCGTCGTCCGCGTTGAGGATGGCGGTGCCGCCCTCCTCGGCCGGCGGCAGCGCCTCGACGAGTTCGCCCTTGGCCTGGGCGATCTGCTCCCGGCCGCCGAACTCGCCGATGTGCGCGGAGCCGACGTTGAGGACGAGGCCGACCTTGGGCGGGGTCAGCTCGCAGAGGTAGCGGATGTGGCCGATGCCGCGGGCGCCCATCTCCAGCACGAGGAACTTGGTCTCCTCGGTGGCGGTGAGCGCGGTGAGCGGCAGCCCGACCTCGTTGTTCATGGAACCGGGCGTGAAGACCGTCGGCGCCTTGCGGCGCAGCACCTGGGCGATCAGGTCCTTGGTGCTGGTCTTGCCGGCGGACCCGGTGAGGGCCACGAGGGTGGCACCGAGGCGTCGTACGACGTGCCGGGCGAGGGCGCCGAGGGCGGACTGCACGTCGTCCACGACGATCGCGGGCACGCCGACGGGGCGGGAGCCGAGCACGGCCACCGCGCCCGCCTCGACGACCGCCGGCGCGAAGTCGTGGCCGTCCACCCGCTCGCCGACGAAGGCGACGAAGAGGCAGCCGGGCCCCGCTTCCCGCGAGTCCCGGACGACCGGCCCGGTGACCTGCGCGGACGCGTCCGGTATGTCATGCATCCGCCCGCCGACGACTTCTGCGATCTCGGCGAGAGAGAGGGTGATCACAAGTTCGTCCCCTGGATCAGCTGGATCATTCGGGATCTCATCCCTGGGTCTTCTGAATGGCTTCGCGCAGCACCTGGCGGTCGTCGAAGGGACGGACCACCCCGGCGATGTCCTGGCCCTGCTCGTGGCCCTTGCCCGCGACCAGCACGGTGTCGCCGGGCTCGGCCCGGGCGACGGCCGCGGCGATGGCGGCGGCCCGGTCCTCGAAGACCTGGACCTCGCCGCGCTCGTGGGCGGGCACGGAGGCCGCGCCCTGGAGCATGGTGGCGAGGATCGCGAGCGGGTCCTCGGAGCGGGGGTTGTCGGAGGTCAGTACGGCGGTGTCGGCGAACCGGGCCACCGCGGCGCCCATCGGCTCCCGCTTGGTGGTGTCCCGGTCGCCGCCGCAGCCGAGCACGGCGTGCAGCTTGCCCTCGGTCACCTTGCGCAGGGCGCGCAGGACGGACTCGACGGCGTCGGTCTTGTGGGCGTAGTCGACCACCGCGAGGTACGGCTGTCCCTCGTCCACGCGCTCCAGACGGCCCGGGACGCCCGGGACGGCGGCGATGCCGTCGGCGGCGGTCTGCGGGTCGAGGCCGGCGGCGGCGAGGGCGACGATCGCGGCGAGGGTGTTCGCCACGTTGAAGGGACCGGCCAGCGGCGACTTGGCGGCGATCCGCTCGCCCTTGGGCCCGAGCACGGTGAACGTCGAGTCCAGCGGCCCGACCTCGACCTCGTCGGCGCGCCAGTCGGCGTCCGGGTGGCCCTCGGCGGAGTAGGTGACGACCGGGACGGTGGCCTCGTCGGCGAGGCGGCGCCCGTACTCGTCGTCCACGTTGACCACGCCGAGCTTGCTGCGTTTCGGCGTGAAGAGCTGGGCCTTGGCCTGGAAGTAGTCCTCCATGCCGGAGTGGAACTCCATGTGCTCCGGGCTGAGGTTGGTGAAGACCGCGACGTCGAAGACGCAGGCGTCGACGCGGCCGAGCACCAGGGCGTGGCTGGAGACCTCCATGGCGACCGCCTCGGTGCCGCGCTCGCGCATCACCGCGAACAGGGCCTGGAGGTCGGTGGCCTCGGGCGTGGTGCGCTCGGACTTGATGCGCTCGTCGCCGATGCGCATCTCGACCGTGCCGATCAGGCCGGTGGTCCTCGCCGTGCGCAGACCGCCCTCGACGAGGTAGGCGGTGGTGGTCTTGCCGGAGGTGCCGGTGATGCCGATCTGGAGCAGGTCGCGGCCGGGGTGGCCGTAGATCGTGGCCGCCAGCTCGCCCATCCGCGCGCGCGGGTCGTCGACGACGAGCGCCGGCAGCCCGGTGGCGGCGACGCGCTCCGCGCCGGCCGGGTCGGTCAGCACGGCGGCGGCGCCGAGACCGGCGGCCTGGGTGACGAAGTCGGCGCCGTGGGCGCGGGCTCCGGGGAGGGCGGCGTACAGGTCACCGGGGCGGACGGCGCGCGAGTCGTGGGTGATGCCCGTGACCCCCGCGGTGCTGTCCGGAGCGGTGACACCCAGCTGGTCGGCGAGTTCCGCGAGGGGTGTGGCGGAGTTCCGCACCGGCCGGGGCGGTCCCGGGTAGGTCACGGGGTGGCCCTTCTGGGTGGTTTGGGACTGATCAGCGTGTGGCACGGCGGTGAGCGTACCGGGCGTGGCCGCCTCCGGGCGAAGTGAGGTGCGGGCGCTGCCCTGGTTCCCGGGATCGGGGGTGATCGTTGTCACGGGTGGTTCCTGGTGGCTGGGTACTGCGTCGGCGCCGGCTCGGAGGGGCCCGGCGGGGTCAGGGTTTGAAGGTGACCGGCAGGTTCGCGGGGGCGGCACCGGTCGGCGGGACCTGGAGGGTCTTCAAGGCGAACTCCATGACCTGCTTGTAGATGGGGCCGCAGATCTGGCCGCCGAAGTAGCTGCCTTCCGTCGCGTTCTGGATGGCGCAGTAGACGGTGACGCGGGGCTTGTCGGCGGGGGCGAACCCGGCGAAGGACGAGGTGTACCCCTTGTACTGCCCGGTGGCCGGATCCACTCGGTTGGCCGTGCCGGTCTTGCCCGCCACGCGGTAGCCGGGGATACGGGCCTTGGTGCCGGTGCCCTCCTCGTCGTCGACCACGGACTCCAGCATCCGCGCGAGGGTCTTCGCGGTCTTCTCGCTGATGACGCGGGTCTTCTCGGGCTCCGGAGCCGGGGTGAAGCGACCGTCGTCGCCCTTGGTGCCGCGCACGAGCGTGGGTTCGACGCGGACGCCGCCGTTGGCGATGGTCGAGTAGATGGAGGCCGCCTGGAGCGCGTTGATGGAGACGCCCTGGCCGAAAGGGATCGTGTACTGCTGCGAGGTCGACCACTGCTCGGGCGGCGCGAGGATGCCCTTGGTCTCGCCGGGGAAGCCGAGCCCGCTGTAGCCCCCGAGGCCGAACTTGCGCATGTAGGAGTAGAGCACCTTGTTGGCCTCGGCCTGGGTCTTGCCCAGCTCGCCGGTGGCCATGATGGTGCCGATGTTGCTGGACTTGGCCAGCACGCCGTTGAGCGTGAGGTACCAGGTCGGGTGGTCGACGTCGTCCTTGAAGAGCCGGTCGCCGCGCTTGAGCCGGTTGGGCACGGTGATGTGGGTCATCGGCGTGGCGGCGTTCTCCTCCAGTACGGCCGCCATCGACAGCACCTTGGCGGTGGAGCCGGGTTCGAAGGCGTCCTGGAGGGCGGCGTTGCCCAGCGCGTCCGGGTCGGCATGGGCAAGGTCGCCGGGGTCGAAGCCGGGCGAGTTGGCCATGGCGAGGATCTCGCCGGTGGCGGTGTCCTGGACGATGACGTAGCCGCCGTCCGCCTTGGACTTCTCCACCTGCTCGCTGATGGCGTGCTGCGCCGCCCACTGGATGTCGCGGTCGATGGTCAGCTCGACGTCGCTGCCCGGCACGGCGGGTGTCTCGGTGGAGCCGGCGGTGGGCACCTGGCGGCCGCCGGACTGGGCGTAGCGGATCTTGCCGTCCTCGCCGGCCAGCGTCTTGTCCAGCTGCCGCTCCAGGCCGCCGCCGCCCTTGCCGTCGGCGCCGACCCAGCCGAGGATGGCGGCGGCGAGGTCGCCGCCCGGGTAGACGCGCTTGCTGCTGGGGTCGGCGAAGACGCCCGCGAGGACGTTGACCACGGACTTGTCCTTCTCCGCCTTCTTGGTGAGCGCGGTCTTCAGGTCCTTGATCTGGTTCCAGACCTGAGGGGTCTGCCGCCGGGCGAGGCGGACGTAGCGCAGCTCCTCGTTCTCGGGGCGCAGCTGGGCGACCAGATCCTTCTGCTCCTGGCCGAGGATCGGCGCGAGGAGGGCCGCGGCCTGCTCGGGACCGTCGCCGATCTTCAGCTGCTCACGGGTGAACATCGTGGGGTCGGCGGTGATGTCGTAGGCGTCCACGGTGGACGCGAGGGCCACGCCGTTGCGGTCGGTGATGCCGCCGCGCTCGGCGGGCAGGGTGTGGACGACGTAGCGGTTCTGCTCGGCCTTGGCGGTGTAGGTGCCGGCGTCGACGGCCTGCACCTGGAGCAGCCGTACGACGAAGGCGGTCATCACCAGGGTCAGCGCGAGGCCGATCAGGCGCAGGCGCGGGCGGGGGCTGCCCAGCCGGAGGGCGGGCGCGGCCGGCCTGGGCGGTCCCGGCCGGCGGGCGGGCCGCGCGCCGGGACCGGGCTGCCGCCGGCCGCCGGGGCGGACGGGCCTCGCGGGTCCGGGCACGCGGCGGCGCGGCGGTTCCCTGTCGGACAC
>MUMD01000124.1 GCA_002155895.1 Streptomyces rochei | reverse complement strand
GCGTCGCCCTCGCCGGTGGCGCCGTCCGGCGGCACCGACCCCCGCGCCCACAGTTTCCGCCCGCCGAAGAGCGCGAACAGCACGCCCGCGATGAGCAGGTTGGCGATCAGGGAGGCCAGGAAGAGGGTGACCTCGCTGCCCGGAAGTCCCTCGCGCTCCACGATGCCGTTGACGATCGAGCCGTAGATGCTGATCGGCGAGAAGCCGCCGGCCTGGGCGCCGTGCACCACCATCGTGCCCATGAGCAGCGGGCTGATCGCGTACCGGGTGGCGAAGCTCAGGGCGATCGGCGCGACGATCGCGACGGCCGCCGGGCTGACCGCGCCGATCGCCGTGAGCGCGCCGGTCAGCGCGAACATCACCCACGGGATCAGCGCCACCCGCCCCCGCACCAGCCGGACGGCGGCGTGCACCAGCCAGTCGGTGGTGCCGTTGGCGCGGGCGATCGCGAACAGATAGGTGACGCCGACGAGGACGACGAACAGGTCGCCGGGGAAACCGGCGAAGATGCCGTCCGCGTCGAGGTCCGCGACGAGCGTGCCCACCCCGAAGGCGGCGGCGAAGGCGAGGGCGCCCATGTTGACGGAGCGGGTGGTGGCGATGACGAACACCACCACGAGGACGAGGATCGAGACGAGTTCGGGGGACATACGGGGGCTCCCGAGGGCTGACCTGACTGGCTCAGTGGCTGAGCCACTTGGACGGTGCGACTGGTCGGCCAGCGTGGGCCCGCCCCCGGCCCGCGTCAAGGGGGCGCGCATGAATTGGCTCAGCCACTCGACCACCGTCCAGCCGGTGTTACGCTCCCGGCGAGAGGGGGGACCGTGACCGACGCCCTGCGCCCCATGACCAAGCGGCGCCTGTACGAGCAGGTGCTGGAGCGGCTGCGCCAGTACGTCGCCGACGGCGGCCTGCGGGCCGGCGACCGGCTCCCGCCCGAACGGGACCTCGCCCAGCGGCTCGGCGTCAGCCGGGCCTCGGTGAAGCAGGCGATCGTGGTCCTGGAGGTGCAGGGCCTGGTGGAGGCGCGGCACGGCGGCGGGACGTATCTGGTGCGCGACAGCCTCGACGTCGAGCCCGTCGAGAAGATGGTCGAGCGCCGGCGGCGCCTGCCGGACGTGCTGGAGGCCCGCGAGGCGCTGGAGACCAAGCTCGCCGAACTGGCCGCCGAGCGCCGCACGGAGGACGACCTGACGGCGATGCGGTCCGCGCTGGACGTGATGGCCGAGGAGGTCGAGGAGGGCCGGCACGGCGTCGAGGGCGACCGGCTGTTCCACGCGGCGGTGACGGCGGCGGCGCACAGCAGTCTGCTCGCCGAGTTCATGCGCTCCATCGCCCACCAGATCGCCGAGAGCCGCACCGAGTCCCTGCGTCAGCCCGGCCGGCCCGGCCGCTCCCTGGCCCAGCACCGGGCCATCCTCGACGCGATCGCCGACCGCCGGCCCCGCCAGGCCGCCGCCGCGATGCGCCGCCACGTCCGTACGGTCGCCAAGGTCCGCCTGCTGGACTGGGACCCGGGAGAGGAACGGTAGAACCGTGCCCCGCATAGCACTCGTCACCTGCCGCCCCGGCCCGCGGGTCAGCGTCGACCGGGACCTTCCGGTGCTGGCGCGCGCCCTGGCCGACGCGGGCGCGTCGGCGTCCGTCGAGGTGTGGGACGACGCCGGCGTCGACTGGGCCGCCTTCGACCTCGCCCTCATCCGCTCCACCTGGGACTACAGCTGGCGGGCGGACGAGTTCACGGCGTGGGCCGAGCGGTGCGGCGAGGCGACGCGGCTGGCCAACCCGGCGTCCGTGGTGCGCTGGAACACCGACAAGCGCTACCTGGCCGACCTCGCCGCGGCCGGCGTGCCCACCGTCCCCACGCGCTACGCGGCCCCCGGTGAGTCACCCGGCCTGCCTGACGGCCACGAGTACGTCGTCAAGCCGACCTCCGGCGCCGGGGCCCGCTTCGCCGCCCGCTACACGCCCGGCGAGCACGCCACCGCCGTACGGCAGGTGGAGCGGATGCACGCCGAGGGCTTCACGGCGATGGTGCAGCCGTACATGCGCGCCGTCGACACCGCCGGGGAGCGGGCGCTGCAGTTCTTCGGCGGGCGTCTGCTGCACGCCGGCCGCAAGGGCGCCGTCCTCGCGCCGGGGACCCCGTACGACGCGCGCAAGGTCGCGCACCCGGGCCTGGAGCCCTGGACGCCGACCGCGGCCGAGGTCGCCGTCGCCGAGGCCGCCCTGGCCGCCGTACCGGGCGCCGCCGAGCCGCTGTACGCCCGGGTCGACCTGGTGGACGGGGACGACGGGCGGCCACGCGTGATGGAGCTGGAGCTGGTGGAGCCCAACCTGTTCCTGTGGCTGCACGAGCGGTCGCTGCCCCGGGTGGTGGAGGCGGTGCTGGAGGCGGCCCGCTAGCGGTCGCCGAGCGCCGTCCGCTGGAGCAGCCCCCAGGTGAACTCCGCGACGACCTCGCGCCGTCGGCCGTCCGCGTCCGGTGCGGTGAAGGCCAGGCCCCACCGGGTCGGGGCCGAGCCCTGGAGGGGGCGGGCGGGCGCGAAGGCGCGGGCCGCCTCGTCGACCGTGCAGGACCAGGGGGCGAGGTCGCCCAGGGTGCGCAGGTCCGGTGCCCGGACGCCCGGGGCGCGGACCAGCCACTCGTTCCAGACGGCGCCCCGGTCGCCGACGAGGATCTCGAAGCGCAGGTCGGGCCAGAGGGGCAGGGCCCACTGCCGGGCCTCGCACTCCAGGTCGCCGATCCGGCGGGGCATCGCGGACTCCGGCTCGCCCAGGACGGAGCGGTAGCGGGAGGCGGCCGAGCGGGCGTGCGGGGAGCGGATCATCGCCTGCCAGCGGCGGTTGGCCTCCCGCATGTCCGCGATCGAGACGCCCAGCTGACGGCGGGCGTCCTCGACCAGCCCCGGGTTGTGGTCGGCCATGCGGCGCAGCAGCACCAACTGGAAGCCGAGCGGGGTGAACGGGGCGGCGGAGCGCTTTCCGGTGGGCATGGGTCCATCGTGGCCCATGGGTCCGAGGAGCACCGGGCGCACGCCCATTGCCCCGGCAAACGCGATGTGAGTAGCCTGTGTTCGTTATTCCGATCGCCTGTTGAAATCTCGAACACCTTAGGGAGGGGGCCGGACATGGGGCGCCTCGTACCAGCCGTGACCCGGGCTCTCGACATACTCGAGCTCTTCCTCGACGGGGACGGCACGCTCTCCGCCCCCGACATCGTGCGCCGGCTCCAGCTGCCGCGCACCACCGTGCACGAGCTGGTCACCACGCTCGCCGCCCGCAAGTACATCGCCCCCGTCCCCGGGCAGCCCGGACGGTACCGGCTCGGGGTCCGTCCGTACCAGCTCGGCGCCCGCTACGCCGAGCACCTCGACCTTGCCGCAGAGGGACAGCAGGTCGCCCGGACCGTCGCCGAGACCTGCGACGAGACGGTGCACGTGGCGATCCTGGAGGACACGGACGTCATCTACATCGCCAAGGTCGACTCCACGCACGCGGTGCGGATGGTGTCGGCGGCCGGGCGGAAGCTGCCCGCCCACTGTACGTCCGTCGGCAAGATGCTGCTGGCCTCCCTCCCCGAGCCGGAGCTGGCCGCCCGTTTCCCGGACGGCACCGAGCTGACCGCGATGACGCCCAACAGCATCACCGACCCGGCCGCGTTGCGCGAGGCCCTGGCCGGCATCCGCGAGCGCGGCACCGCGGTGGAGAACCGCGAGTCCAACCCGGACGTCTCCTGCGTGGCCGCCCCGGTCCGCGACCGCACCGGCCGGGTCGTCGCCGCGCTGTCGATCTCCGTGCCGATGATCCGCTGGAGCGAGGAGCGCCTGGGCGAGCTGGAGCAGCTGGCCGTCAAGGGCGCCGCCGACCTGTCCGAGCGCCTCGGTCACCGGGGTGCGGCATGACGGGGACGGGCCCGCGCTTCGAGGTGGCCGTCCGGGCGGAGGCGGCCCTGGGCGAGGGTCCCACCTGGGACCCGGCGACCGGCCGGCTGCTCTGGATCGACATCCTGAACTCCCGCGTCCACACCTGGGACCCGGCGACCGGCCGGCGCACGGTGCGCCGCACCGAGCAGCACGTGGGGGCCGTCAAGCCCCGCGCGGGCGGCGGCCTCGTCCTCAACCTGCGGGACGGGATCGGCCTGCTCGACCCCGACGGCGCCTTCCGCTGGCTGCACCGCGACCCCGTCCCCGGCCGCCGCGCCAACGACGCCGCCGTCGCCCCCGACGGCACGCTGTGGGCGGGCACCATGCGCTACGACGAGGCGCCCGGCGGCGGCACGCTGTCCCGGGTCGCCGGCGACGGCACGGTGACGACGGTGCTGGACGACGTCGCGGTGAGCAACGGCACCGGCTGGAGCCCGGACGGACGGCTGATGTACTACGTCGACTCGCCGACCCGCCGGGTCGACGTCTTCGACGTCTCGGCGGCCGACGGCCGGATCTCCGGGCGGCGCCCGTTCGCCACGATCGAGGAGGGCGCGGGGTTCCCCGACGGGCTGTGCGTCGACGCGGAGGGGTGCGTGTGGGTCGCCCTGTGGGACGGCGGCGCGGTGCGGCGCTACACGCCCTCCGGCGAGCTGGACCGGGTGATCGTGCTGCCGGTGCCCCGGGTGACGGCCTGCGCCTTCGGCGGCCCCGGCCTGAGCGACCTGTACGTCACGACCGCCCGGGTCGGCCTCACCGGGGCGCACCCGCTGGCGGGTTCGCTGCTGGTGGTGCCCGGCGCGGGGCGGGGGGTGGCGCAGCCGGCGTTCGCCGGCTGAGGCGTCCGCCCCGTCCGCCCCGGTCGCCGGGGCGGGGCTAGCGGCCCGTCCGGTCCAGGTCCCGCAGGGTCCGCCGCTCGGCCGGGGT
>MUMD01000123.1 GCA_002155895.1 Streptomyces rochei | reverse complement strand
CTCGACCAGCTGGTCGAGTGAGGTGTCCAGTGCGCGGGCGAGGGTGACGAGCTGGTCGAGGGCGAGCCGGCGGTGGCCGTTCTCGATGCGGCTGAGCGTGGACTGGCTGAGCCGGGCGCGCGCCGCCAGCTCCTCCAGCGACCAGCCCTGAGCCACCCGCAGGGCACGGATGCGCTTGCGTACCAGGCCGTCCAGATCGCCGTTGTCTTGCGTCATACGCAAGATTCTATGCCGCTTGCGCATCGGATGCCTAGCGTCGACGTGGTCGGCCGCACCGCGTCGGCCACCGCTTTCCCCCTGTTTCCTCCGGTCCAAGCCGGGAATCGTCCGCCCCTTGAGAGGTCCCATGAACACGCCCCACCCCGGCCGGCTCGGCCATGACCCCGACGGAGTCCCCGACGGGGGAGCCGTGCACGGGGGAGTCCCCGACGGGGAAGTCCCCGACGCGCGCCGGCGCCGCGCGATCCTGATCGCCGTCTGCGTCGCCCTGATGGCCGTCATCGCCTCGGTCTCCGGGCTCAACGTCGCACAGCCCGACCTCGCCGTCGCCTTCGACGCGTCGCAGAGCACGATCCTGTGGATCATCAACATCTACACCCTGGGCCTGGCCGCGCTCCTGCTGCCGTTCGGCGCGCTCGGCGACCGGCTCGGCCGCAGACCGGTCCTGATCACCGGGCTGGTGGTCTTCGGGGCGGCCAGTGCCGCGGCGGGCCTCGCCCCGTCCGCCGAGGTCATGCTCGCCGCGCGGCTGCTCGGCGGCGTGGGCGCGGCCATGGTCATGCCCATCACCCTCGCCGTCATCACCTCGACGTTTCCCCCGGCGGAGCGCGGACGGGCCATCGGCGCGTGGACCGCGGTGGCCGGTGGCGGCGGCATCCTCGGCATGTTCCTCTCGGCGGCCCTCGTCGACGTGGCGAACTGGCGGTGGCTCTTCGTCCTCCCCGTCGTACTCGTCGCCGCCGCCCTCGTCATGACGGTGCGTTCGGTCCCCGACTCCCGCGAGACCACCGGACACGCCTTCGACACCGTCGGCGCGCTGACCTCCGTCGTCGCGGTGGGCGGACTCGTCTTCGCCCTCCAGGAGGGGCCCGAACGAGGGTGGACCGACCCCTCGACCCTGCTCGCGTCGGCGACCGGAGCCGTCGCCGCGGTCGGCTTCGTGATCGGGGAGCTGCGCCGCCGGGACGCGGCCCTCCTGGACATACGCCTGTTCCGCGACCGGGGCCTCGCGGGCGGCTCGGTCACGTTGCTGGCCGTCTTCGGGGTCCAGGCCGGCGTCTTCGTCGTCCTCTTCCCGTTCCTCCAGGCCGTACTGGGCTGGTCGGGACTGCTGTCCACGCTGGCGCTGATGCCGATGGCCGTGCTGATGATGGCCGCCTCCGGCCTCGCCCCACGCGTGGGCGCGCGAGTCGGACCCCGGGCGACCATGGCCACGGGCGTCCTGCTCGCCGGCGCCGGCCTGGCACTCATGGCGTCCGTCGTGTCGGTCGACGGCGGATACCTCGCGGTGCTCCCCGGCATGCTCGCCATGGGTCTCGGCATGGGCCTGTCGATGACCCCCTCCACCGAGGCCGTCACCGAAGCCCTGCCGCGAGACCGCCAGGGTGTCGCGTCCGCCCTCAACGACGTCACCCGGGAGTTCGGCACCGCGCTCGGCATCGCCCTCCTCGGCGCGATCCTGTCCGCCGGCTACCGGGACGCCGTGGACCCGCGGCTCGACGGTGTCCCCGCGCACACGGCGGACACCGCGCGCGAGGGCGTGGCCAACGCCGTCGACGCCGCGCAGCGGGGCGGTCCGTACGCGGGGGAACTGGCCCGGGCCGCCCGCGAGTCGTTCGTCGAGGGGTGGCAGAACGCCATGTGGGCGGGGGTCGCGGTGATGGCCGTGCTCTTCCTGTACATCGCCGTACGAGGCCCGCGACCGTCCGCCCGCGGACGGACCGGCGTCGCGCGGGCGGTCGACGCGAGGACTCCGTGACGCAGGGCCGCGTCCCTCGGCGCAGAACGGGGCAGGGGGATCTGACTGACCGTCAGGTTCTCCGCCCCGTCCCGTCCGGCGGAATGATCACCACGGTGGGGTAAGGTCCCGAGGCCGCCGCGGATCCGCGGCCGTATGCCGCGCCGTCCTCGGACCGCCGCGGCGCTCGACACCGTCCCGGGGGCCCGCCATGACGCATGCGTCCACACCCATGCCCGTTCCGTACCCGGCCGTGCCCGGCCCGGTGCTGCGCTCGCCCATCGGCCTCGCGCACGCCGTCACCGCGCTGCTGGCGGTCGTCATCGTCGCCGACCTCCTGATCATCGCCGCATCGCTCAACATGCGGTCGCTGCTGGACGACGTCGCCGCGGGCGGCGTGGTCGACTTCGACGGGGGAGAGGCGAGCCGCGCCGACCAGGCGATGGCCGGGGCGGCCGTGCTGTACGGCGCGGCCCTGCTCGCGACGGCGGTGGTCTTCGTCATCTGGTTCCACCGGGTCCGCCACAACGCGGAGGTCTTCGCACCCGAGATCCAGCGCAGGACGCCCGGCTGGGCGATCGCCTGCTGGTTCATCCCGATCGCGAACCTCTGGATCCCGCGCGGCATCGCCGTCGACGTGCTGCGGGCCGGCGACCGCTGGCCCCACAGCGCGGCACCGCGCCACCGGGGACTCCTCAACGCCTGGTGGGGCGCCTGGGTCTGGGCCACGGTCTTCGACCGCTACGCGTCGAGGACCTACGACGACGCCCAGGACGTCGACGCGATCCACGACGCGGCGGGACTGGTCATGGCCGGTGCCGGATTCGACATCCTCGCCGCCGTGCTCGCGATCCTCTTCGTGCGCCGGCTGACCGCCGCACAGCACGCGAAGGCCCTCGCGGGGCCCACCCCGCCGACGCACTGAGCCGCCCGCACCCGTGATCCCGGCCCGCGATCCCCGGGCCCGATAAATGCGTTGGCCCCGGCGCGCGCCTGTGGTGGGATGAGCGGCGACGGGGGCGGCTCCCCGGCGTGCATCCTTCTCACCTTCCTGCAAAGATCCCGCGCGCCCACTCTCCGCCCCCGTTCTTCCGTCCCGAGCCGTCGCCGCCGTGGAGGCTTTCCTGTTGCTCGCCGCCGAGTCCGTACTGCTGCGCCGTGACCAGAGCGTCTACGTGACCCCGGGGTCCGAGCCGGACGGTCCGCCGAGGGCCGCGCTGCGCCGGCTCGAGGCCGAACTGCTCGGCCGCGGCCACGCCGTCTCCGCGCCGCTGCACGCGGTCCTCGCCTCCTTGGACTCCGAGGAACTGGCGGCCGCCCACGTACGCCTCGTCGGACTCGTCGACGACCTGCTCGGCTCCGACCGCACCCACACCCCGCTCTTCCGCCGCTTCCCGCGCACCGTGCCGCGCGACACCGAGGCGCTGTACGTGGACCGCGTCTTCGCCTTCCTGCTGCAGCAGCCCGAGCAGCCCTGCGTGCTGTGCGGCGAGGCGCGCACCGTCCTGCCCGTGTCACCCTGCGCGCACCTGGTCTGCCGGCTGTGCTGGGACGGCTCGGACTACGCGGGATGCCCGCTGTGCCACCGCCGGATCGACGGGGACGACCCCTTCCTGCGTCCGGTCCGTGCCGTCGGCGCCGCCAGGGCGACCGTACCGGGCCCGCTGCGACTGCTGCGCCTGGGCACCGACATGACCGCCGACGCCACCACGGCGGTGGACGCCCTGCTGGCCCGCCGCACCCCGCTCTCCCCGCAGGACCGGGACGACCTGCTGGCCCTGTTGCCGCTCACGCCGGCCGGCCGGGGCGACCTGCCGCAGGACATCCCGGTCCGCGAGACCAAGGCGCTGGTCCTGGGCGCGCTGGTGCGCCGGGCACCGTCGCGGCCGGCCCTGCGGCGGCTGCTCGCCGAGCGGCTCACCACCGCCACCGACGTGCTGCGGCTGCTCGCCGTGCTCTCGGGCGGCGACGCCGGGCTGGTGACACCGGCGCGGTTCACGAACGTTCCCCGTTCCCTGCGGCGTGACCTGCTCTCCGTCCTCGACGGACTGCCGGCGCCGTATCTGGTCGAGGACATGCTGCGGCACCCCACGGCGTGGAAGCGGGCCGCGGAGGTGCTGCACCCCTTCGAGGGGCACACCCGGCACCCGCGCGCCGCGCTCGCCACCGCCGTGCTGCGCGCCACACCGCTGGACCCGGACACCGCCTTCGGCGCCGCCCTGCTGACCACGGCCGCCGCGCACCCGGACGCCGTGCGCCCGGACGGCACCCGAGTCCGCCCGGCCACCTGGGCGGGACGGCTGGAGCAGGCGGTGGCCGAGGGGGACGCCGCCCGGGCCGCGGCCCTCGCCGGGGAGCGGCCCGGCGAACTGGTGCGCCGCCTGGACGTGTTGCTGCGCCTGCACACCGACGAGGCGCTCGTGCCGGAGCTGGAGAAGGCCCTGCGGCACGGGCTGCCGAAGGTGGGCCCGGGCCCGCTGCTGTCGGCGCTCGGGGCGCTGCGGACACGCACCGAGGACCGCACCGGGACCCGACGCGTGTTCTTCCCGCGGGGCGACGTCACCCGGGCCCTGTCCGTCCCCGAGCGGCGCCCCGCCCTGCCCGCCGGGCCGGTGTCCGAGGTGGTCGCCCTGCTGGAGGGGGAACTGCTGCGCCGGTTCGCCGCCGGGCGGCCCTACGAACTGTCGGTGCTGGACGCCGGACTGACCGACCTCACCGTGCCGTTCACCGAGCGGACCGCCGCCAAGGCCCTGGTGACCGTGGGCCGCGGCAGCGTCCAGGCACTCCCCGAGGGCTCCGTGCTCCGACTGTTCCTGCACTGGACGGAACCCCGGGGCAACCGCACCGACCTGGACCTGTCCGTCGCCTTCTTCGACGCCGAGTGGACGTTCACCGGCCTGTGCGACTACACGAACCTGGTGCACGGTCCGGACGCGGCGATCCACTCCGGCGACCTCACGTCGGCCCCGGCGCCGCGCGGCGCCACCGAGTACGTGGACCTCGACCTGGAGCGGCTGGCGCGGCGGGGAGACACCTACGCCGTCCCGCTGGTCTTCAGCTACAACAACGTCCCGTTCGAGGAACTGCCGGACGCCTTCGCCGGGTTCATGGCGCTGCCCGCGGACGGCCCGCGCGACGCGACCTACGACCCGCGCACCGTGCGGCAGCGCTTCGACCTCGCGGGCGACTCCAAGGTGTGCCTGCCGATGATCGTGGACCTGGCCCGCCGGCGGGCGTTGTGGACCGACACCCACCTGCCGTCCGCGGGCGGCTTCCAGAGCATCGGTTCGCACGGTGGCGGCGAGCTGGCCGCGGTGGCCGGTGACCTCTGGCAGCAGTTCACCTCGGGCGGCCGGGCGACCCTGTGGGACCTCGCCGTCCTGCGGGCGGCCGCCCTCTCGCCGGAGGTGGCGGTGGTGTCCCGGGAGCCGGAGCCCGCGGTGCTGCGTTACCGGCGGCGGGCGGCCGAGAGCGAGGCCGCGTTCGCCGTCCGGGTCGCGTCCCACGAGGACGCCGAGGAACGGCTGGCGGACACCGACCCCGACTCGGCCGCGGCCGGGCTCGCCGCCGGCCGGCGGGTCTTCCTCGCGACGGTCCACGGTGACGTCCGTCCTCCGGGGGCGTCGGGCACGTCCTACCGGCTCTTCCCCGGGGCGGGGGACGCCTCGCCGACCCTGACCCGAGTGACCGCCGGGGACCTGCTCGCCGAGCTGGGCTGAGCCAGGCGCCGGCCCGCGCCGGCCCGTCCCTGCCCGTGCCGGAGGGTTCGCCGGTCACTCCGGCCAGGCGGAGTTCTCGATGACCTCGACGAAGTCCGTACGCCGGAAGCCGGGCGCGAAGTGCTCCAGCACATCCGCGTTCACCGTGCCGAAGGTGGTCGCGGGCCGGTGCTCGAACCCCTCGGTGAAGGCCCGCAGGATCTGCCTCTTGAAGTCCGGGCGGGGATGCGCGGCGGTGACCGCGTCGATCTGGGCCCGGGTGAGATTGCCCAGCCGCAGGCCGAGCACGTCGGTCTCCACGCCCGCGGTGGTCGCCGCGATCTCGGGGGCCATCCGGTACGGCACCTCCGGAGTGGTGTGCAGGGCGACGGCCGTCCACACGGTGTCCGCGTCGGCCTCGGGGATGCCGTGGGCGAGCAGGAAGGCGCGGGCCTGGTCGGCGCCGTCCATCTCGAAGCGCTGGTCGTCACCGCGGTAGGGCGGCACCAGGCCGGTGTCGTGGAAGAGCGCGGCGATGTACAGCAGCTCCGGGTCGGGGCGGATGCCCAGGGCGGCGGCCTGGAGGCTGCCGAAGAGGTACACACGGCGTGAGTGGTGGAAGATCAGCGGCGGTGTGGTGTCGCGGATCAGGTCGGTCGCCTCCCGCGCCGGCGCGCTGTCGGGAATCTCGATGCCGGCGATCTGCTCGGCCATGGCTGCCCTCCGGGGAATCGGTGCCGTCGTTGCTGCCTCCACCCTCCGCCCGGCGCGGCCCCGGCGTCCGCTACCCGATGGCCGACAACCCCTCACAAGCGGCCATGGGCCCGGCGCCGCCGCCTCAGCCGCCGTCCGGGCGCGGGGCGGCGTCCGGCACGGTGGTGGCGAAGCGCTGCCGGTAGCGGGTGGGCGACAGCCCCAGATGACGGGCGAAGGCCCGGCGCAGGCTCTCGTAGCTGGGGAAACCCGACAGCGCGGCGGCCTCGGTGGCGTTGTGCCCGGAGTCGAGCAGCGCCTTGGCGATGTCGAAACGGATCAGCTCCACGTACTTCACGGGCGTGACGTCCAGCTCGGACCGGAACATCCGGGTCAGATGCCGCGGGCTGACCCGCACGCGCGCCGCCAACGCCGCCAGACTGTGGTCGGCGGCCGGATCGGCCTGTACGGCGTCCTGGACCTGCCGCAGCACGGGTGTCCGCGGCGCCGGGCCCCGCAACGAGGCGGAGAACTGCGACTGGCCGCCGGCCCGCTGCAGGTACACCACCAGCGAGCGCGCGACCCTGCGGGCCAGATCGGGCCCGTGGTCCTCCTCCAGCAGCGCGAGGGCCAGGTCGATGCCCGCCGTCACGCCGGCGGACGTGTAGGTCGCCCCGTCCTTGACGAAGATCGCGTCGGGCTCCACCCGTGTCGACGGACAGCGGCGGGCCAGCGCGGCGGTGTGCTGCCAGTGCGTCGTCGCCCGTCTGCCCTCCAGCAGACCCGCGGCACCCAGCACGAAGGCGCCGGTGCACACCGAGGCGACGCGCCCCGCCCCGGCCGCCAGCGCCTTCGCGGCGTCGATGAGCCGCGGGTCGACGGGCGAGCCGGGCAGCGCGTCACCGCCGACGACGACGAGCGTGTCCGGCGCGCCGGCGGAACGCGCGTCCGCCTCGGCCGGGACCAGCAGGCCGATGGACGAACGCACCGGCGCCCCGTCCGGCGAGACGACGCCGAGCCGGTACCGGGCCCCGAACCGGTTGGCCTCCGCGAAGACCTCCGCCGGGCCCGACAGGTCGAGCATCTTCATGCCGTCGAAGACCAGGATGCCCACGCTGTGCGCTCTCGCCGTCATGTCTCCCTCTCCGCGGCCCGGCGGGCCCCTGCGCGCCATTGTCCCGCCGGCCGTCCACGCCACCGGCCGGCGGCGCGGGCGGCCGGCGGTCGGAATGAGGCACGCCGGACATCGGCGTAGGGTGGCGAGCGTGTGTTCGGCCGCGGTCCCGGAGACCGCGGAACGCAGGACCTTTGGCAGGCACGCGGAAGGACAGCGATGGGTACGGTCACCACCTCCGACGGCACGAGCATCTTCTACAAGGACTGGGGCCCGCGCGACGCCCCGCCGATCGTCTTCCACCACGGCTGGCCGCTCACCGCGGACGACTGGGACAACCAGATGCTGTTCTTCCTCTCGCACGGTTACCGTGTGATCGCCCACGACCGGCGCGGCCACGGCCGTTCGGGCCAGCCCTCCACGGGCCACGAGATGGACACCTACGCTGCCGACGTCGCGGCGCTGACCGAAGCGCTCGACCTGCGGGACGCCGTCCACATCGGGCATTCGACCGGCGGCGGCGAGGTCGCGCGCTATGTGGCGCGCGCCGAACCGGGCCGGGTGGCCAAGGCCGTGCTGGTCGGCGCCGTGCCGCCGGTGATGGTCAAGTCCGACGCCAACCCCGGCGGCACCCCGATCGAGGTCTTCGACGGGTTCCGCACGGCCCTGGCCGCCAACCGGGCCCAGTTCTACATCGACGTGCCCTCCGGCCCCTTCTACGGATTCAACCGGGAGGGTGCGAAGGTCTCCCAGGGCCTGATCGACAACTGGTGGCGGCAGGGCATGTCGGGCGCGGCCAACGCCCACTACGAGTGCATCAAGGCGTTCTCCGAGACCGATTTCACCGAGGACCTCAAGGCCATCGACGTGCCGGTGCTGGTCGCGCACGGCACCGACGACCAGGTCGTGCCCTACGCGGACTCGGCGCCGCTGTCGGTGAAGCTCCTGAAGAACGGCACCCTCAAGTCGTACGAAGGGCTCCCGCACGGCATGCTCTCCACCCACCCGGAGGTGGTCAACCCCGACCTCCTGGACTTCGTGAGGTCCTAGTCGGCGCTCACGCCGGCGACACGGGAGCGGGTGCGGCGCCGCGCACCGGGTGCTTGCTCAGGACCGAGACCCGGTTGAAGGCGTTGATGCTGATCGCCACCCAGATCACGGCGGAGACCTCGTCGTCCGACAGGACGCCCCGTGCCTGCGCGTAGGCGGCGCTCTGCGCGGCGGCGTCCGCCGGACGGGTGGTCGCCTCCGCGAGGGCGAGCGCCGCCCGCTCCCGAGCGGTGAACAGCTCGGTGTCCCGCCAGGCGGGCAGCACCGCCAGGCGCTGGGTCGTCTCACCGGCCCGCAGCGCCGCCCTGGTGTGCAGACTGAGACAGTAGGCACAGGCATTGAGTTGGGAGACGCGGATGTTCACCAGTTCCACGAGGAGGCGGTCCAGGCCGGCCGCCGCGGCGGCCTCCCGCACCGATTCCGCCGCGGCCACGAACGCCTTGTACGCGCCGGGGGTCTGCTTGTCGACGAAGACCCGCCGCTCGTCCGTCGCCACCGGGGCCTGCTGTGTCACGTGGTCTCCTTCGTCGCGCTCTCTTCCGGCAGGTCCTATCATCACCCCCATGGATGTTGAAAGTGAAACTTTCAGGTCGGGGCCGGACGGGGGCGCGTGGTGAGCAACACGGAGACACGGCCCGCGGAGATGCGGTGCGGCGCCCTCGAGGACGAGGTGCCCGCCGCGGGCGTCGAGGTCCTCACCGCCCGTGACGTCCCCCTCGGCGGCCCGCGCGCCATGACCGTGCGGCGTACGCTGCCCCAGCGGGCCCGGACGCTGATCGGAGCCTGGTGCTTCGCCGACCACTACGGTCCCGACGACGTGGCCGCGTCGGGCGGCATGGACGTCGCCCCGCACCCGCACATCGGCCTGCAGACGGTCAGCTGGCTGTTCAGCGGGGAGATCGAGCACCGGGACAGCCTCGGCACCCACGCCTTCGTCAGGCCCGGCGAACTCAACCTGATGACCGGTGGCTTCGGCATCGCCCACTCCGAGGTCTCGACCCCCGACACCACCGTCCTGCACGGCGTCCAGCTCTGGGTGGCGCTGCCGGAGGAGCACCGCGACACCGGCCGCGACTTCCAGCACCACGCACCCGCGCCGGTCGCCTTCGACGGCGGCACGGCACGCGTCTTCCTCGGCTCGCTCGCCGGGGACACCTCGCCCGTGAGCACCTTCACGCCGCTGCTGGGCGCCGAGTTGACGCTGGTGCCGGGTGGCACCGCCACCCTGGACGTCGACCCCGGCTTCGAGCACGGCGTCCTCGTCGACAGCGGTGACGTACGCGTCGAGGGCGCCGTCGTGCGACCGGCCGAACTGGGCTACGTCGCGCCGGGTCGCGCGACGCTGACCCTGACCAACGAGTCGGCCGCACCCGCCCGGCTCATCCTCCTCGGCGGCCCCCCGTTCCCCGAGGAGATCATCATGTGGTGGAACTTCATCGGCCGGTCGCACGACGAGATCGTGCGGGCCCGCGAGGACTGGATGAAGGGCGACCGCTTCGGCGAGGTGCACGGCTACGACGGGGCACCCCTGCCCGCGCCGGAACTGCCGAACGCACCCTTGAAGCCGCGACGAAGGGCGCGCTGATCTGCGGGGACATGGGTTGGCACCAAGGGTTTCGGCGCTGCTCGATCACCGAACCCACCGCGAGTCACTCTCGGGTGAGTCCCGAACGGTCGCCGGGAGCGCGTGAGCACGTGCGCAGATGCTCGGCGATGATGCCGAGAATCGCATCCCGGTGCTCCAGCAGGTAGAAGTGACCACCCGCGAAGGTGTCGAGTGTGAACGGGCCGTCCGTGTGTTCGGACCATGCCCGGGCCTCGACCGGGGTGACCATCGGGTCATCATCCCCGGTCAAGGCATGGATGGGGCACCGCAGCTTCGGGCCCGGTCGGTAGCGGTAGGTCTCGGCGGCCCTGTAGTCGCCGCGGATGGCGGGGAGGGCCATACGCACCAGCTCCTCGTCGTGGAAGACCTGCTCCGCGGTGCCGTCGAGGGTCCTCAGCTCGGCCACCAACTCCTCGTCCGACAGGAGGTGCACCGTACCCCCCGTCCTCTGCCGGGACGGTGCGGGCCTGGCCGAGACGAGGAGTGCCTCCAGGGAGATGCCCGCACTCTCGAACCGTCGGGCCAGTTCGAAGGCGAGGGTGGCGCCCATGCTGTGTCCGAACAGCGCGACCGGCTGGTGAACACGGGCCCGCAGCACGGGGAAGAGCTGGTTCGCGAGTTCGTCGATGTCCTCCAGGGGCTTCTCCGCGCGCCGGTCCTGCCGGCCGGGGTACTGGACCGCGAGCACGTCGCACCGGGGTGCCAGCGCGGCAGCCACGGGGTGGTAGAACGTCGCGGAGCCGCCGGCGTGCGGCAGACAGATCAACTGGGGTGCCGTGGGATGTGCGGGGCGGTACTGCCTGATCCACACGTCGCTGTGGGTGTTCGTACCGGTCATCAGCGGTGCTGCCCTTCCGGCGTGGCGTTGGTGCGGGGGATGGCCGATCCGGCCGTGACGCCTCCGTCGACCCCGAGGGTCTGCCCGGTGACGTAGGCGGCGAGGGGGCTGAGCAGCCAGACGACCGCGTTGGCCACCTCCTCGCACTTGCCCAGGCGGCCCAGCGGAGCCCGGCGCGCCCGTTGTGCGAGGGCGCTGGGATCGGCGTACAGGCTGCGCAGCATGGGGGTGTCGGTCGAACCGGGGCTGACCACGTTGACGCGGATGCCGTCGCCCGCGTACTGCAGGGCCACCGACTTGCTCAGGCCGATGACCGCGTGCTTGGTGGCCGAGTAGAGCGGGCTCTGGGCGTGGCCGATGTGCCCGGCCACTGATGCGCAGTTCACGATCGCGCCGCCGCCGGCCGTCAGCATGGCCTCGATCTGTCCGCGCATGCACGACCAGACCCCACGCAGGTTGGTGGCGATCACGCGGTCGAAGTTGTCGGCGGTGTCCTGGTGCAGCGGACCGAACGAGCCGAAGGTCCCGGCGTTGTTGAACGCCCCGTCCAGCCGTCCGAACCGGCTCACCGCCCGGGCCACGCAGTCCGCCACCTGCTTGTCGTCACCGACGTCGCAGGGCACCACCAAGTGGTGCGAGGAGGGTAGTCCGGCGGTTGTCTCCGTGAGGGCCGACTCGGTGCGGCCCACCAGGACGACGCGTGCTCCGTGCCCCACGAGGAGCCGGGCCGCGGCCCGGCCGATGCCGCTGCCCGCTCCGGTGACCATCATCACGCGGTCGGTGAGTTCCAGACTCATCGTTGTTCCAACGCTCCGTCCCTGCTCGTCGGATGTGCGATCCGCTGTGTCATATGTGCAGTCCGCCGTTGACGTCGACGACCGTGCCGGTGGTGTATCCGGCGTCCTCGCCGCACAGATGGCAGACCATGCCCGCGGCCTCGGCGACGCTGCCGAAGCGGCCGGCGGGGATGTGGCTGACGCGGTCGGCGGTCCACTGCGGGGGCTTGTCCTCCCAAGCCCGGCGGATGCGCTCGGTGCCGATGACGCCGTGGGCGACCGCGTTGACCGTCACGCCGTGCGGGGCCAGTTCGTAGGCGCACTGCTTGGTGAACCCGATGACGCCGGCCTTGGCGGCGACGTAGGCGGCATTGCTGAACCGGGTGTACGTGCGACCGGCCACGGACGCCAGGTTGACGACCCTGCCCCACCCCGCCGCGACCATCGCCGGGACGCACAGCCGGGTCATGGTGAACACGCTCGCCAGGTTGTGCGTGACGGCCTCCTGGAGGTCGGCCTCGGTCAGTTCGGTCACCGAGCGGGCCCGGGTGTCGCCACCGACGCCGTTGACCAGGACGCCCGGCCGGTGCTGCGGGGCGAGCGAGTCGACGGCGGACGCCAGGGCGTGAGGGTCGGTCACGTCGGCGACCAGCGGGTCCCGGGCCAGCCGGTCGCCGAGCCCGTCCGCGACCCGGTGCACCGCCTCGGCGTCCTTGTCGAGCAGGACCACCCGCAGGCCCCGGGCCGCCAGGCCTCGGGCGACCTCCGCGCAGATGCCGCTGCCCGCTCCGGTCACCAGAGCCACGTCGTGTCGTGCCGTCATGTGTTCCTCCGCCAGCCGCCGCCGGATTCCCAGGTGGCCGCGCACCGGGTGTGTCGCAGTAGTTCTTCGGTCGGTTCGATGCCCGTGCCCGGACCGGTCAAGGGTTCGACCCGGTGCAGTGACCGGTCGACGGTGAACGCCGGCGTGGTCAGTGGCACGGGGAACCACTCGTCGGCCCGGCCCGCCTCGACCGTCTGCCACAGGTCCCATGCGGTGGCCAGGGTGCGCCCGGCCGCCCACAGCGGCCCCACCTCGGCCACGTGAACGCCGAGCTGGCAACCGACGCCGAGCTCGTCGGCGCGCAGTGCCAGGCGTGCCGCGGCGAGGAACCCGCCGCACTTCGACAGCCGTACGTTGATGTGGCTGGCGGCGCCGCTGGTGGCGGCGGCGTGGAGGTCGGCCGGTCCGGTACAGGACTCGTCGAGCATGACGGGCAGACCGGTGGCCCGCCGCAGCCGGCCCAACTCGGGCCAGGACCGCGGCGGGAGCGGCTCCTCCACCCACCCCACGCCGTCCAGTTCGCCCGCGACCTTCTCCGCTTCCTCGGCCGTCCAGGCGCCGTTGACGTCCAGTGAGACACGGGTGTCGGCGGGGAGGCGGTCCTGGGCCGCCGTCAGCCGGTCCACCGCCCCGGCCGGGTCCGCCACCTTGATCTTCACGTGCCGCAACGCCGCCAGCGCCCGCGGCGTGAGTGCGTCCAGGACGGTCGCGACGTCGCGCGAGAGGTGGATCACGAGGCTGACGGACGTCGGTCCGTCCCGCCGTGATCGGGCCGGCGGGGCCAGGACCCGCAGGACGTCGGCGAGCGGCCGGGCGAAATGCCGGCACACCGCGTCGAGCAGGGCGATCTCCACGGCGGCCGCCGCCGACGAGCCGTCGACGAGCCCGGTCAGCGGCAGCTGTGCGATCGAGGCGACGGCGCTCTCGAAGTCCCGCCACTCGATGCGCTCGGCCAGCTCCCCGGGATCGCAGGCCTGGACGGCTCGCACCGCGCCGTCCAGGGTCTCACCGGTGACGTAGTCGCGGGGCGCTCCCTCTCCCCATCCGCGGGTGCCCGCCAGCTCGATCTCGACCAGCAGGGACGCCGCGCTGCGACGGGAGCGCGTGGCGTGGTCGAAGGCCGCGGCCATGGGCACGACGGCGGTGTGCAGCCGTACGCGACGGATCACGCTTCCTCCTTCAGCCGCGTGGCCAGCCAGTCCCAGTACGCCGTCCGGGCCGACGTGAACTCCACGTAGTGCCGATCCGTGGCGAAGACCTCCTCGTGCACGGCTGACGTCAGACGCCGCAGCATCGCTCGCGCGGCCGACAGGTCGATGATCGGGTCGTGAGTGGGGAGCGCCAGGTCGACGGGGAGCCGGGTGCGGGGGGCACCGCGGGCATAGTGGTCCTCCAGGTGCACGAGCGTCGCCTGCGTGGCCGAGGTGACCTCGCGCAGCATCAGGTGATCCCCGGTGAGGAACCCCCGGTAGCGCGGCAGGTCGGTGTAGTCGCCGTCGGCGAGCCCCACGGGCCGTAGCCCGCTGCCGGTGAGCGCGCGGCGCTCGGCGAGCGTGTCCGCGGTGTGGCGCGCCCGCTGCTGTCCCAGCGCGGGCGCGCACAGGACCAACCTGCGGACGGGCAGATCGCGGGTGCACCACAGCGCGGCCAGCACGCTGCCGCCGAGGCTCTGCCCCAGGGCGACCGGCCCGGCACCGCCGACCTCGGCCGTCACGGCGTCGAGGGCGCGGGCGTAGTCGTCGAGGACGAGATCGGCCGACGGCAGGTGGCCGCGAGGCCCCTCGCTGCGGCCCGAGCCTCTGCGGTCCAGGGCGTAGACGTCGATGCCGCGTGCGTTGAGCTCGGGCCCCGTCTCGAACAGCCAGCCCGCGTGGCTCTGGATGCCGTGGAGGTAGAAGACGGCCGAGGTGGCGCCGGGCGTGGTCCAGCGGTGCAGGGTGAGCCCGGTGCCGTCGGCAGCGGTCAGCATGCTCGTGGTGGGCATGGCCTGCCTCCTCAGTACCGGACGAGGTTGACGTCGGGGTCCAGCCGGACGTCGACGAGGAGCGGTCCTTCGAGCGTCGACAACAGGTCGCCGACGGCGTCGAGTTCTTCCGCCTTGCGGACGGTGAGGGCACGTGCGCCCATCGCCGTGGCCAGCCCGGCGAGGTCGGGCCAGGCGAACGCCGAGTACGCCGGGTCGTAGCCGTGGTTCCTGAGTTTGTAGTGCTCGGCTCCGTACGCCCCGTCGTTGAGTACGACCACGACGAGCGGCAGCCGGTACCGTACCGCCGTCGTGAACTCCGACAGGTGCATCATGAAGCCGCCGTCCCCCACGGCGGCGACCACGGGCCGGCCGGTCCCGGCCGTCGCCGCGCCGATCGCCCCGGCGACGCCGAGCCCGATCGAGCCGAAGCCGCCCATGACGGTGAAGTGCAGCGGGTCCGCCACGCGCAGATACGGCCAGACACCCACGTCGAAGCGGCCGATATCGCTGACGACACTGCGCTCGGCGGGCAGTATCCGGTCCAGCCGGATCATGGCCGTCCGGATGTCGACGGTCTCCGCTCCACTGCGGTCGTCGACGTCGTCCTGCGGCGAGAACCCGGCCAGTTGCCCGGCGACGCGCTCCGCCCAGGCGCCGTTGGCCGCGGTGACTCCGGCCTGATCCAGCAGGACGTTCATGGTCTCGGCCGTGCGGCGGGCATCCCCGGCCACGGGCTCGTCGACGGGGCTGTACGAGCCGAACCGTGCCGGATCGGTGTCCACGTGCACGACTCTCTTGCCGCGGAGCAGCTCGCCGTTGAGCACGGTCCACATGTTCAGGCTCGCCCCGAACGCGATCACGCAGTCCGACTCGGCGATGACCGTGCTCGCCACGCTGTGCGCGAGCGAGCCGAAGATGCCGACGTCGCGGGGGTGACCGGCGAACATCTCCTTGCCGAGCACGGTGGTGGCCAGCGCTGCTCCGGTACGGTCCGCCAGCTCCACCAGGGCCTCTCGCGCACCGGCGACGGCCGCACCGTGCCCGGCGAGGACCAGCGGCCGCTTGGCCGAGCCGATCAGCCCCAGCGCGCCGTCCAGCGCCTCGGCCTCCGGAGCGGCCAGAGGACCCGGCGCCACCGGGAGCGTGACCGGCGCCTGCTCGCCCGCCTCCGCCTGCATGAGGTCGATCGGCACATTGAGTACGACGGGCCGCCGCTCGGCCACGATCCGCTGGACGGCCCGGTTCAGGTCCGCGACGAGCGAGGCCGGTCTGTGGACGCGTTCGTACCCCGCGCCCGCCGCGGCCGCGACCGTCGCGATGTCGAAGTGGTGGAAGTGCGTGGGCACCGGTGGCGGATCACCTGTGATCAGCAGGACCTGGCTGTGGCTACGAGCCGCTTCCACAAGAGGGGTCAAGGCGTTGGTGAAAGCCGGCCCGTGCGTCACGGACGCCACACCGATGCCGCCGCACATACGTGCGCGGCCGTCGGCCATGGCGACGGCGCCCGCCTCGTGGGCGACCGCCACGAACCGTCCGCCCGCGTCGGCGAAGGCGGGCAGATAGAGCAGATTGGCGTTGCCCATGAGACCGAAGACGGTATCGACGCCGTGTGCGGTCAGAGCGTCGGCGAGCGCGTGGAAAACCTTCATTGCTGTCCCTCGGTCGGGGCGGGCTGGAGCCAGACGGGATCGTTCTGGTCGACCGGCGCGCAGGTGGGTGGCGGGTCCTCGCGGAGCAGGGAACGCAGGTGGTTGCCGGTGATGAGCACGGTGGTTCCGGCGCAGTCCCGGGCGACGGCCATCCGCCGGGCGAGAACTTGGGGGTGCCGCACCGCGCGGGTCAGGTCGTGCAGCGGGGCCGCGGGCACGCCGACGGCTGCCGCCGCGTCCAGTACGGCGGCGACGGGGCCCTCGGCCCGCGGTGGCGGGCCTTCCGCGTCGACGAGGACCGTGCCGTCCGCCGCCCGGACGAGGTGGGGGGCCCGTGCGGGTGGGGCGGTGAACCAGCGGTCCTGGGTGAGCCAGACAGCGCTGTCGAACAGCGCGACGTCGGCGGCGCATCCGTGCTCGGTGCGCAGACGGACGTAGGTGGACACGACGGCGGCGGCAGCGGCCAGGTAGGCACCGAGGACGTCGGCGCTGGACACTGGAGTCCTCAGCCCGGCGCCCGGGCCGCCGACGAGGCGCATGATGCCCGACTCGGCCTGGATCACGGTGTCGACGCTGCGGTCGGCGGCGGCCAGGCCATGGCCGGTGACCGTGCAGTGCACGACGCCGCGCCGGGACAGGATCTGATCGGGGGCGAGGCCCTGCGCGGTGAGTGTGTCGGCCGCGAGGTTGGTGAGCACGATGTCGCATCCGGCGAGCAGCCGCTCGAACCCGGCCCGGTCCTCGGCGTCGGCGAGGTCGAGCCGACAGGAGCGTTTGCCCGCGTTGTTGACGTAGTAGAGGTAGCCGACCCCGGCCACCTGCTGGGCGAGCCGCCGGGACCCTTCGCCGTGCGGCGGCTCCACCTTCAGTACGTCGGCGCCGAGTTGGGCCAGCAGCCGGCCCGCGTGCGGTCCGGCCGTGTACGAGCCGACCTCCAGCAGGCGGACGCCGCGCAGCGGAGGAGTGCCGCGCGCGATCGGCTCCCAGAGGCCGCCCTGCCGGGGCATCGGACCGTCGGTGACGGCGGGTATGAGGGAACGCAGTGGGCTGCCCGGTGTACCGGACGGGTCGGTGACCAGGCCGCGACGCCGGGCGGCGGCTCCGTCGCGTACCTCCTCGGGGGCCGCGACCTGGGCGCACGGGATGCCGGCGGCCCGCAGGGCGGTCACCACGTCCACGGCCCGCTGCCCGGCGGTCCACTTGCCGAGGATCTCGTCGAGCTCGTCGGCGTTGCGGACGCGGGCGGCGGTGTCGGCGAAGCGAGGGTCGTCGGGGAGGTCCCGTCGTCCCAGGACTGCGGTCAGCCTGTGCCATATCGGCTCGCCCATCGTGCAGATGACGACAGGGGCGTCCTGGCACGTGTAGCTGTTCCAGGGTGCCGCCATGCCGTGTCGGTTGCCGGTACGACGTGGCGGACGACCGGCGAGCGCGACGCTCGGAAGCAAGGTGCCCGTCAGAGTGAACAGGCTGTCGAACTCGGCGATGTCCAGGTAGTCCCCGCCTCCTCCGCGCTCGCGGCCGATGAGCCCGGCCACGACGGCGATCAGACCGGACAGGGCCGCCGTACGCGACGCCAGGCCCACCACGGAGAGGACCGATGGTTCCCCCTCGGTGCCGGTCGCCGAGGTCAGGCCCGCCAGCGCCTGCAAGGTCCGCTCGGTGGCCGGGGCGTCACGCAGCGGGCCGGTGAGCCCGAACGCGCTCAGCCGCACCGCGACCAACTCGGGGCTGCGATGCGGAAGTTCCGGCGCCCCGAGCCCCAGAGCGGCGAGCCGCTCATCGCCCTCCGCGTCGCACACCAGCACATCGGCCGTCTGCAGCAGACGCGATGCCTGGTCCCAACCGGACGCCGACTGCGCGGCGGAGTGCAGCCACCGCTCGAACGGGCCCCCGTGATCGGGTGATCGGCAGAGCGTCACGACACGTGCCCCGAGGTCCGCGAGCAGTCTCCCCAGCAGTGCGGCTGGTGTACTGCGGCCGGCCATGAGTACGGCGATGCCCTCGAGCGGCCCTGCCCTTGTCATGGAATTCTCCCTCGCTCCGCGCACCGATGCGGGCGTCGGTCGTCACCGCTGATTGGTCGTGGACGTCGGCCGTGAGGCGACCGCCAGGGAAATCACACCGGCGCCGCCCGCATCCGCGGGGGATCTGGCCGGCAGTCCCGATGCGCCATTAAAGCGCGCATGATTCGTTCCGTGCCGACCGTAGCACCGAGACGGCGGAAAATCATCGCACACCCCTGCTCCGGATCCGGAAACCCTGCTCAGGGGGCAAGGGGGAGGGGGTCCGTAATGGCCAAAACGAAATTTTACGGAGCTTTACGTTTGCTGGACGATCTATTGGTGAGCGCCTCGACGGGCTGGACATGGCAGTAGTGAATGTCCGCATTCATGGCTATTAGTACCGTGACCCTGATCACACGAGCCCTGGTTGACGGGTGAAATTTGGGGCTGGCAGAGTGATGACGAGCTTCCGTCCGCAAAGTGGTTGAATAACTGTTCCGAAATCTTCGGCAATTCAAAGGAGACTTACGGGGGATGCCTCTATTAATGTATTGCTGTAGGGCGAAATAATGACAGGCAGTGCTGTTTCGGCCCCATTCCTGCAGCCTCCCGAACCCGTCTCAGGGCACTCCGAACGGAAAAGCGATCCCGTCCTTCTCGTCGGCGCCGGACGCCGTGCCCGCATGGCGGATGCCGTACGTGCCGCCGGCGCTCAGGCGGGCATCGACCCGGCCGTCCTACGGCGCACCCGGGCCACCTTGATCACCGCGGGGAGCGCGGGAGCCGCAGGCCGGCTCGCCGCCGCCCTGCGCCTGACCGGCGCCACGATCTCTCTGGACACCCGCGAGACACCCACACTGCTCGCCCTGCACCTCGCCGCCCAAGCGCTGCGGGCGGGCGACACCTCTTACGCCGTCGTCGGTGCCGAACTTCCCGACGGGAACTGCGCGTTGATCCTGGCCAGGCAGTCAGCGGCAACCGCCGAGGGGGCTGTGCCCCAGGCGATCGTCCGCACCACCACGGCGGACCGCACCACCACGGCGGATCACGCCCCTGCGCCCGACGACCACGGCAGCCCGGCCCGTGAAGCCCCGCATGCCACCCGCACGTTGTCCCCAGGCATCACCCAGGCCCCCGCCGAGGGCTTCCCGGGCCTGCTGGCGACCCTGCACGACGACACACCCCTGCGCCCCACCGCGGTCACCGAGCACGGCAGCGACGCCACCACCGTCCTCGTCCTCCTCGACCAGCCCCAGGACGCCGCACCCGCGGCACCGCTCCCCTGGGTGGTCTCGGCCCCCCACACCCGCGCCCTCCGGGCCACGGCCGCGACCCTGGCCGTCCACCTCGACACCACACCGGCCGCACCCGCCGACGTCGCGCACACCCTGCTCACCGCGCGCCCCGACCGCCACCGTGCCGCCGTCGTCGGCGCGGACCGGGCCACCCTCACCGACGGACTGCGCGCACTCGCCACCGGAGGCGACGCGCCCCACCTCGTCCACGGCACCGCCACCGGATCGCCGCGTCCCGTCTTCGTCTTCCCCGGCCAGGGGTCGCAGTGGCCCGGTATGGCCGCCGAACTCCTCGAAATCAGCGAGCCCTTTCACGACAGCGTGCACGCTTGCGCCGACGCGCTGGCCGAGTTCGTCGACTGGTCGGTTCTCGACGTCCTGCGCCAGGCACCGGACGCGCCACCCCTGCGCCGGGTGGACGTTCTCCAGCCCACCCTGTGGGCGACGATGGTCTCCCTGGCCGAGGTCTGGCGCTCGTACGGCGTGGAACCGGCCGCCGTCGTCGGCCACTGCTACGGCGAGATCGCCGCCGCGCAGGTAGCCGGCGCCCTCGACATGCGTGACGCCGCCCGACTGCTCGCCCACCGCAGCCGGGCCTGGCTGCGACTGGTGGGCAAGGGCACGGTCATCTCCGTCGCCACCTCGGGACAGGACATCACCCGGCGCATGGCGGCCTGGCCCGACTCCGTCGAACTGGCCGCGCTCAACGGCCCGCGCTCCGTGGCGCTCGCAGGCCCGCCCGACGTCCTGGACGGCATCGTCAACGACCTGACCGACCAGGGCATCCACGCCAAACGCATCCCCGGCGTGGACACCGTCGGCCACTGCTCCCAGGTCGAGGTCCTCCGCGACCACCTGCTGGACGTCCTGCGCCCGGTCTCGCCCCGGCCCGCCGCCGTGCCGTTCTACTCCACCGTCGACGGAACCGAACGCGACACCACCACGCTGGACACCGACTACTGGTACCTCAACACCCGCAGCCAGGTCCGCTTCCACCAGGCCGTGCGGAACCTGCTCGCCGCCGGACACCGCTCGTTCGTCGAGGTGAGCCCGCACCCGCTGCTCGGAGCCTCCATCGAGGACACCGCGGCCGAGTTCGGCCTCGACGACGTGGCCGCCGTCGGCACCCTGCGTCGAGGCCAGGGCGGCACCCGCCGGGTCCTGACCTCGGTGGCGGAGGCGTATGTCCACGGCATCGACATCGACTTCACGCCCGCCTTCACCGGCACGACCCCCAACCGCATCGACCTTCCGATCGTCGAGGACCACGGCATCGAGGGTCACGGCGACGACGGCGGCGAGACATGGACCGACCGCGTCAGAACCCTCCCGGACGAGCAGCGCGAAGAGGCTTTGCTGGACCTCGTGTGCCGCACCGTCGCCGCGGTGCTCGAAGCGGACCCGGCCGGCACGGCGGACGCCGTCGCCCCCGACACGGCGTTCAAGGAGATGGGCCTCGGCTCACTGAGCGCGGTCCGGCTGCGCAACGGCCTCCGCGAGGCCACCGGCGCCCACCTGCCGGCCACCATCGCCTACGACCACCCCACCCCGGCCGCTCTGGCCCGCCACCTGGCGATGACCCTGTTCGACGCGACGGGCGCCGCCCCGGCGGTCCCGGCACCGAGCCGCGACGACGAACCGATCGACGCCGAGACCGCTGTGCTGACCGCGCTGGAACGGGCCGACGAGGCGCTGGAACGGTTGCGGGCCCCGCACGCCCGCACGCCCCGGCAGGAGACCGGCCGGCGGATCGACGAGCTGCTGCGGTCCCTGACCGACAAGGCCAGGCGGATGAGACAGGCCGACGCCGTCGATGATGTCGATGATCCGGCCACCGACCGGTTCGCCGCAGCCACCGACGACGAGATGTTCGAACTCCTCGAGAAACGTTTCGGCATCTCCTGAGGCGCGCCGACCTCCCGCACTGCGAGTCGCTTCCCCCACGATCCCCGAAGGCGGCAACCGATGGCACATGAAGACAAACTGCGCCACCTCCTCAAGCGTGTCAGTGCTGAACTCGACGACACCCAGCGCCGGGTGCGTGAGATGGAGGAGAGCGAGCGCGAGCCGATCGCGATCGTGGGGATGAGCTGCCGTCTGCCCGGCGGGGTGAACAGCCCGGAAGAGTTCTGGTCGCTGCTGGAGGCCGGGACGGACGCCGTCTCGGAGTTCCCGCGGGACCGTGGCTGGGACGTGGAGAACCTCTACGACCCGGACCCGGACGCCCCCGGGCGGTCGTACGTCCGCGAGGGCGGATTCCTGGACGGGGCCGGACAGTTCGACGCCGCCTTCTTCGGAATCTCGCCCCGTGAGGCGCTGGCGATGGATCCGCAGCAGCGGCTGCTGCTGGAGTGTTCGTGGGAGGCGATCGAGCGGTCGCGGATCGACCCGAAGTCCCTGCACGGCAGCCGGACCGGCGTCTTCGCGGGCTCCAACTGGCAGGACTACAACACCCTGTTGCTGAACGCCGAGGAGCGCTCCCAGAGCTACCTGGCCACCGGCGCCTCCGGAAGCGTGCTGTCCGGGCGCGTCTCGTACACGCTGGGCATGGAAGGGCCCGCGATCACCGTGAACACGGCGTGCTCGTCCTCTCTGGTCGCCGTCCACCTGGCGGCCCGTTCCCTGCGGGCGGGGGAGTGCGACCTCGCCCTGGCCGGCGCCGTCACGGTCATGTCCACACCGCAGCTTCCGGTCGCCTTCTCCCGGCAGCGCGGACTCGCCCCTGACGGTCGCTCGAAAGCCTTCGCGGTTTCGGCCGACGGCATGGGCTTCGGCGAGGGGGTGGGCGTGCTTGTGCTGGAGCGGTTGTCGGTGGCGCGGCGGAACGGTCATCGGGTGTTGGCGGTGGTGCGGGGTTCGGCGGTGAACCAGGACGGTGCGTCGAACGGTCTGACGGCGCCGAACGGTCCGTCGCAGCAGCGGGTGATACGTGCGGCGTTGGCGAGTGCCGGGCTGGGTCCGGCCGATGTGGATGTGGTGGAGGCGCACGGCACGGGGACGTCGCTGGGCGACCCGATCGAGGCGCAGGCGTTGCTGGCGACGTACGGGCGGGGCCGGGACGCGGAGCGTCCGTTGTGGCTGGGGTCGGTGAAGTCGAACATCGGTCATGCGCAGGCTGCTGCCGGTGTCGCCGGTGTCATCAAGATGGTGCTGGCCATGGAGAAGGGCCGTCTCCCTCGGACGCTGCATGTGGATGAGCCGTCGGGTGAGGTGGACTGGGACTCGGGTGCGGTGCGGCTGCTGACCGAGGCGCGGGACTGGCCGTCGGAGGAAGGTCGTCTGCGGCGGGCCGGTGTGTCGTCGTTCGGGATCTCCGGCACCAACGCGCACGTGATTCTCGAGGAGCCGCCGGCGGAGGACGCGGTACCGGAGCCTGAAGCGGGTGATGTGGTGCCGTGGGTTCTTTCGGCGCGGTCGGCTGAGGCGTTGCGGGAGCAGGCTGCCCGGCTGGCGTCGGTGGCTGGTGGGTTGAACGTGGTGGATGTGGGCTGGTCGTTGGCTTCGACGCGTGCGGCGTTCGAGCACCGGGCCGTAGTGGTGGGGCGGGAGCGGGAAGAGCTGCTCGCGGGTCTGTTCGCTGTGGCTGCGGGACGCCCGGCTGCGAACGTGGTGACGGGGCCCGTCAGCTCCGGTCGGCCCGCCTTTGTTTTTGCTGGTCAGGGCAGTCAGCGGTTGGGGATGGGGCGGGGGTTGTATGAGCGGTTCCCGGTGTTTGCCGAGGCGTTCGACGAGGTGTGTGGGCGGGTCGGTCCGGGGGTGCGGGAGGTTGTTTTCGGTTCGGATGCGGGTGAGTTGGACCGGACGGTGTGGGCGCAGGCG
>MUMD01000122.1 GCA_002155895.1 Streptomyces rochei | reverse complement strand
CCGTCAGACAGTGGAATTCCAAGCATCCGTGCAGACGCTCCTCGCCCAGGGGCACCAGGTCTTCCTGGAGTCCAGTCCGCACCCGGTTCTCACCGTCGGCATCGAGGAGACCGTTCACGAGAGCGCCGCACAGGCCGTCGTTCTGGGAAGCCTGCGGCGGGACGAGGGTGCCCTCACCCGGCTCGTCACCTCCGCCGGTGAGGCATGGGCGCGCGGTGTGCCCGTCGACTGGGCGGGCATGCTCGCCGGCGGCAGGCGGGTCGAGTTGCCCACGTATCCCTTCCTCCGGGAGCGGCTGTGGCTGGAGCCGTCGCGCTCCCGCACCGGGAACCTCAACATGGCCGGGCTGGTCGAAGCCGGACATGAAATCCTGCCCGCCGCAGTGGAGTTGCCCGGAGAGCAGTGGGTGTGGACCGGCGAGCTGTCGCTCTCCGCGTACCCGTGGCTGGCCGATCACCAGGTGCTCGGGCAGACCCTGGTGCCGGGCGTGGCGTGGGTCGAACTCGCCCTGCACGCGGGCCACCAGCTCGGTTTCGGATCCGTCGAGGAACTCACCCTGCAGGCACCGCTCGTGCTCGGCGAGTCCGACGCCGTGCAGGTCAGAGTCGTTGTCTCCGATCTCGGGGAGAGTGATCGCCGGGCAGTGTCGGTGCACTCGCGTGGTGACGACCAGACGTGGGTGACCCATGCGGAGGGATTCCTCACCGCGAAAGGGGCGCAGCCGGAGACCATGGCCGTGTGGCCGCCGTCCGGTGCGGAGCCGGTGGAGGCTGACGGGTTCTACGAACGCCTCGCCGATGCGGGGTACCACTATGGCCCGGTCTTCCAGGGCGTGAGCAAGGTCTGGCGAGCTGGCGAGGAGATCTACGCCGAGGTCGGGCTGCTCGACGACGCCGACGTGGACGGCTTCGGCATCCACCCCGCCCTGCTCGACGCCGCCCTGCAGACCGCCTACGTCGCCCAACGGGGCTCCGCAGAGACGAAGTTGCCTTTCGCGTTCGGCGATGTACAGCTGTTCGCCACCGGTGCCCGGTCGCTCCGCGTACGGGTCTCGCCGGCCGCTCAGCAGGGGATGGCGTGGGAGGCCTGGGACCCCACCGGACTTCCGGTGTTCTCCCTCGGGTACCTGGCGACCCGGCCGGTCGACCGCGGCCAGCTGACCGTGAAGCGGCCCGAGTCGCTGTTCAAGGTGGCCTGGGACGAGACCGTCCCCGTCGTCGGGAATGCGACCGCCGCGCACGGCGTCGTGCTGGGCGACGACCCGTTCGCCCTCGGTGCCGCGCTGCGCGCGGCGGGCTGGGAGGTCGGGGCCGCCCCGGAACCCGCGTCCGCCGACACCGCCGCCGAAGTACTGCTGCTGCCCTGCACCGCGCCCGGCGAGCCGGACGCGGACCTGCCCACCGCGGTCAGGGCCGTGACTGCTCGGGTGCTCGGCGTCCTACAGGAGTGGCTCGCCGACGAACGGCTCGCCGGCACCCGACTGGCCGTCGTGACCCGCAACGCCCTGCCGGGTGACCTCCTGCACAGCCCCGTCTGGGGTCTCGTGCGCTCCGCCCAGACCGAGAACCCCGGGCGCATCACCCTCGTCGACCTCGACGACCACCCCGACTCGGCGGCCGTCCTTGCCGAGGCCGTCCAGTCCGACGAGCCGCGCATCATGGTCCGCGAGGGCCGGCCCACCGCCGCCCGCCTGGTCCGTGCCACCGCACCCGAGCTGGTGCCGCCCGCCGGAGCCGATGCCTGGCGCCTCGAGATCACCGAACCGGGCACGTTCGACAACCTCACGCTGGGCGTCTACCCGCACGCCGAGAAGACCCTCGCCGACAACGAGGTCCGGGTCGCCGTCCACGCGGGCGGCCTCAACTTCCACGACGTGGTCGCCGCACTCGGCATGGTCGAGGACGACCTGACCCTCGGCCGTGAGGCGGCCGGCGTCGTCGTCGAGGTCGGAGACGCCGTGCCGGATCTGACCCCCGGCGACCACGTGATGGGCATCCTGTCCTCCGGCTTCGGGCCGCTCGCCGTCACCGATCACCGCTACCTGGCACGCATGCCCGAGGGCTGGACGTTCGCCCAGGCGGCTTCGGTGCCCGCCGCGTTCCTGACGGCCTACTACGGGCTGTGCGACCTCGGCGGCATCCGCGCGGGCGACCGCGTCCTCATCCACGCGGCCGCCGGCGGTGTCGGCATGGCCGCCGTACAGATCGCCCGGCACCTCGGGGCGGAGGTGTTCGGCACCGCCAGCCCGCGCAAGTGGGGCGCGCTGCGCGCCCTGGGGCTCGACGACGCCCACCTGTCCTCCTCCCGCACCCTCGACTTCGAGCAGGAGTTCCTGGACGCCACCGACGGCAGGGGAGTCGACCTCGTTCTGAACTCGCTGGCCCGGGAGTTCGTCGACGCCTCGCTGCGGCTGATGCCCGGCGGCGGCCGGTTCGTGGACATGGGCAAGACCGACATCCGGCGGCCGGAACAGGTGGCGGAGGACCACGGCGGAGTCGCCTACCAGGCATTCGACCTCGTCGAGGCCGGGCCGCAGCGCACGGGGGAGATGCTCGCCGAGATCGTCCGGCTCTTCCAAGCCGGCGCGTTCCGGCCGCTGCCGATCACCCAGTGGGACGTGCGCCGGGCGCCGGAGGCCTTCCGACACATCAGCCAGGCCAAGCACATAGGCAAGATCGTCCTCACCGTGCCCCGGCCCATCGACACCGACGGCACCGTCATGGTCACCGGCGCCACCGGGACCCTGGGCGGCTTCGTCGCCCGGCACCTGGTCACCCATCACGGCATACGACGACTGCTGCTGGTCAGCCGCAGCGCGGAGCGCACCGACCTGGTGCGGGAACTCACCGAGCTGGGCGCCGACGTCACCTGGGCCTCCTGCGACCTAGCCGACGCCACCGCCGTCGAAGAGACCGTTCGGTCCGTCGACGAACGGCATCCGCTCGTGGCCGTCGTCCACTCCGCGGGAGTACTCGACGACGGCGTCATCGACAAGCAGAGCCCCGAACGGCTCGACACCGTGATGCGTCCCAAGGTCGACGCCGCCTGGAATCTGCACCGACTCCTCGACAACGCCCCGCTGGCCGACTTCGTGCTCTTCTCCTCCGCCAGCGGCGTGCTCGGTGGCGCCGGACAGTCCAACTACGCGGCCGCCAACGCCTTCCTCGACGCGCTCGCCGAGCACCGCCGTGCACAGGGCCTCGCCGGACAGGCGCTCGCCTGGGGACTGTGGTCCGACCGCAGCACGATGACGGGACAGCTCGGCTCCACCGAACTCGCCCGGATCGCCCGCAACGGCGTCGCCGAGATGTCCGAGACGGAGGGCCTGGCCCTCTTCGACGCCGCCCGGGACACCGCCGAGGCGGTGTTGCTGCCCATGCACCTGGACGTCGCGAGGCTCCGCAGCCGCAACGGAGAGGTACCCGCGGTGTTCCGCCGGCTGATCCACGCCACGGCCCGCCGCACCGCGAGCACCGCGGTCCGCAGCGCCGGCCTCGAACAGCAGCTCGCCTCGCTGTCCGGCCCCGAACGCACGGAGCTGCTCCTGGGACTGGTGCGCGACCATGCCGCCGCGGTGCTCGGCCACGGCACCTCCGACGCCGTCTCGCCGGACCGGCCCTTCCGCGACCTGGGTTTCGACTCCCTGACTGCCGTGGAGCTGCGTAACAGGTTCGCCGCCCTCACCGGCCTGCGTCTGCCGGCCACGCTCGTCTTCGACCACCCGAGCCCGACGGCCCTCGCCGGGCACCTCGCCGGCCTGCTGGGCGCCGCGACGCCCTCCGCGGCCGAGCCGGTCCTGGCCGCCGTCGGACGGCTGCGCGCCGACCTCCGGTCGCTCACCCCGGACGCCGAGGGCGCCGAGGACGTGACGATCCAGCTGGAGGCCCTCCTCGCCGAGTGGCGGGAGGCCGCGGAGAAGCGGGCTCCGGAGGCGGTCGGTGACGAGGACCTGTCCACCGCCACCGACGACGAGATCTTCGCGCTCGTCGACAGCGAACTGGGTGAGGCCTGATGACGGCCGAAGCGTCTCAGGACAAGCTGCGTGACTATCTGCGAAAGACCCTCGCCGACCTGCGGACCACCAAGCAACGGCTACGCGACACCGAACGCAGGGCGACCGAGCCTGTCGCGATCGTCGGCATGAGCTGCCGACTGCCCGGCGGCGTACGGACACCGGAGCGGTTCTGGGAACTCCTCGACACTGGAACCGACGCCCTGACGCCCTTGCCCACCGACCGCGGCTGGAATCTCGACACGGCGTTCGACGACGAACGGCCGTACCGGCGCGAAGGCGGATTCCTTTACGACGCCGGACGGTTCGACGCCGAGTTCTTCGGCATCTCGCCCCGTGAGGCGCTGGCCATGGACCCTCAGCAGCGGCTGCTCCTCGAAAGCTCGTGGGAGGCGATCGAGCACGCCCGCATCGACCCCAGGTCCCTGCACGGCAGTCGCACCGGCGTCTGGTTCGGCACGATCGGCCAGGACTACTTCTCCCTCTTCGCCGCATCCGGCGGCGAGCACGCCAACTACTTGGCCACCGCCTGCTCGGCCAGCGTGATGTCCGGCCGCGTCTCGTACGTGCTCGGCCTGGAGGGGCCCGCTGTCACGGTCGACACGGCGTGCTCGTCCTCCCTGGTCGCCCTCCACTCCGCCGTACAGGCCCTGAGGTCCGGCGAGTGCGAACTGGCTCTCGCCGGGGGCGCCACGGTCATGGCCACCCCGACGGTGTTCACCGCCTTCTCCCGGCAGCGTGGCCTGGCCGGTGACGGCCGCTGCAAGGCCTTCGCGGCGGGTGCCGACGGGGCGGGCTTCGCCGAGGGGGTGGGCGTGCTGGTGCTGGAGCGGTTGTCGGTGGCG
>MUMD01000121.1 GCA_002155895.1 Streptomyces rochei | reverse complement strand
TTCGAGATGGACGACGAGTCGCCGGCCGCCCTGGTCGAGCGGGCCGCGTAGTCGGGGGCGGCGCCCCGGGGCGGGGGCGTTGCGGGGTGGCGCGGTGCGTTCCGAAGGCGAAAACGATCCACCGCCTTCCCATTGGCCCTTGCTGTGGCCTGGTCGCCTCGCGTTTCCTCGTTGCTGCAGAGACTCCCTTCCCCCTCAGCGAGGTACCCGTGTCCAGCACGCTCTCCGAAAACCAGGCCCCCGAGACCGGCACCGCCCGCGTGAAGCGCGGCATGGCCGAGCAGCTCAAGGGCGGCGTGATCATGGACGTCGTCACGCCCGAGCAGGCGAAGATCGCCGAGGACGCGGGCGCCGTCGCCGTCATGGCCCTGGAGCGCGTCCCCGCCGACATCCGCAAGGACGGCGGCGTGGCCCGCATGTCCGACCCGGACATGATCGAGGGCATCATCGAGGCGGTCTCCATCCCCGTGATGGCCAAGTCCCGCATCGGCCATTTCGTCGAGGCCCAGGTCCTGCAGTCCCTCGGCGTCGACTACATCGACGAGTCCGAGGTCCTCACCCCGGCCGACGAGGTCAACCACTCCGACAAGTGGGCCTTCACCACCCCCTTCGTCTGCGGCGCCACCAACCTCGGCGAGGCCCTGCGCCGCATCGCCGAGGGCGCCGCGATGATCCGCTCCAAGGGCGAGGCCGGCACCGGCAACGTCGTCGAGGCCGTCCGCCACCTGCGTCAGATCAAGAACGAGATCGCCCGGCTGCGCGGATACGACAACAACGAGCTGTACGCCGCCGCCAAGGAACTGCGCGCCCCGTACGAGCTGGTCAAGGAGGTCTCCGAGCTGGGCAAGCTGCCGGTGGTCCTCTTCTCCGCCGGCGGTGTCGCCACCCCGGCCGACGCCGCCCTGATGCGCCAGCTCGGCGCCGAGGGCGTCTTCGTCGGCTCCGGCATCTTCAAGTCCGGCGACCCGGCCAAGCGTGCCGCCGCCATCGTGAAGGCGACCACCTTCTACGACGACCCGAAGATCGTCGCGGACGCCTCCCGCAACCTCGGCGAGGCCATGGTCGGCATCAACTGCGACACCCTGCCCGAGACCGAGCGCTACGCCAACCGCGGCTGGTAAGGCACCGATCCCATGAGTGACACCCCCGTCATCGGCGTCCTGGCCCTCCAGGGCGACGTGCGGGAGCACCTCGTCGCCCTGGCCGCGGCCGACGCCGTGGCCAGGCCGGTGAGGCGCCCCGAAGAACTCGCCGAGGTCGACGGCCTGGTCGTACCCGGCGGCGAGTCCACCACCATCTCCAAGCTGGCCGTCCTCTTCGGAGTGATGGAACCCCTCCGCGCGCGCGTGCGGGACGGCATGCCGGTCTACGGCACCTGCGCAGGCATGATCATGCTGGCCGACAAGATCCTCGACCCGCGCTCCGGGCAGGAGACGGTCGGCGGCATCGACATGATCGTGCGCCGCAACGCCTTCGGACGGCAGAACGAGTCCTTCGAGGCGGCCGTCGACGTCGAGGGCGTCGGGGGCGGACCCGTCGAGGGCGTGTTCATCCGGGCCCCCTGGGTGGAGTCCGTGGGCGCCTCGGTCGAGGTCCTCGCCGAGCACGACGGCCACATCGTCGCCGTCCGCCAGGGCAACGCGCTGGCCACGTCGTTCCACCCGGAGCTGACCGGCGACCACCGTGTGCACCGCCTCTTCGCCGACATGGTGCGCGCGAACGGGGCCGCGGAGTCCTTGTAGGATTCCTGCGTTCGTACAAAGACGGGTTACGCGAAGGAGACAGGCAGATGTCCGGCCACTCTAAATGGGCCACGACGAAGCACAAGAAGGCCGTCATCGATGCCAAGCGCGGCAAGCTCTTCGCGAAGCTGATCAAGAACATCGAAGTCGCGGCCCGCATGGGCGGTGCCGACGTCGACGGCAACCCGACGCTGTACGACGCCATCCAGAAGGCGAAGAAGCAGTCGGTCCCGAACAAGAACATCGACTCCGCGGTCAAGCGCGGCGCCGGCCTCGAAGCCGGTGGCGCCGACTACGAGACGATCATGTACGAGGGTTACGGTCCGAACGGCGTCGCGGTGCTCATCGAGTGCCTCACCGACAACCGCAACCGCGCCGCCTCCGACGTCCGCGTCGCCATGACCCGCAACGGCGGCTCCATGGCCGACCCCGGCTCGGTGTCGTACCTGTTCAACCGCAAGGGCGTCGTGATCGTGCCCAAGGGCGAGCTGTCCGAGGACGACGTCCTCGCCGCCGTCCTGGACGCGGGCGCCGAGGAGGTCAACGACCTCGGTGAGACCTTCGAGGTGCTCAGCGAGGCCACCGACCTGGTCGCCGTCCGCACCGCGCTCCAGGACGCCGGCATCGACTACGAGTCCGCCGACGCCAACTTCGTCCCGACCATGCAGGTCGAGCTGGACGAGGAGGGCGCCCGGAAGATCTTCAAGCTGATCGACGCCCTCGAGGACAGCGACGACGTGCAGAACGTCTTCGCCAACTTCGACGTGAGCGACGAGGTCATGGAGAAGGTGGACGCGTAACGCGCGCACTGGCTCAGCGGGCCGACGGGACACACCCCGTCGGCCCGCCGCTTTGTCAGTGCCACCCGATAGCCTGCACAAACAGGTGATCGATGGGAGGGGCAGTGCGCGTACTGGGGGTGGACCCAGGACTGACCCGCTGCGGCGTCGGGGTCGTCGAGGGCGTCGCGGGCAGACCGCTCACCATGGTCGGTGTCGGTGTCGTCCGCACCCCGGCCGACGCCGACCTCGGGCACCGCCTCGTCGCCGTGGAGCAGGGCATCGAGCAGTGGCTCGACGAGCACCGGCCGGAGTTCGTCGCCGTGGAGCGCGTCTTCAGCCAGCACAACGTCCGCACGGTCATGGGCACCGCCCAGGCCAGCGCCGTCGCGATCCTGTGCGCCTCCCGCCGGGGCATCCCCGTCGCCCTGCACACCCCGAGCGAGGTCAAGGCCGCCGTCACCGGCAGCGGCCGCGCGGACAAGGCCCAGGTCGGTGCCATGGTCACCCGTCTGCTGCGGCTCGCCGCGCCCCCCAAGCCGGCCGACGCCGCCGACGCCCTCGCCCTCGCCATCTGCCACATCTGGCGCGCCCCCGCGCAGAACCGGCTCCAGCAGGCCGTGGCCCTGCACGCGTCCCGTGCTCCCCGCACCCCGCACGTCCCGAAAGGCCGTACGACATGATCGCCTTCGTCAGCGGCACCGTCGCCGCCCTCGCCCCCGACGCCGCGGTGGTCGAGGTCGGCGGCGTCGGCATGGCCGTCCAGTGCACGCCGAACACGCTCTCCGCGCTCCGCCTGGGCAAGCCCGCGAAGCTCGCCACCTCCCTCGTCGTGCGCGAGGACTCGCTCACGCTGTACGGCTTCGCCGACGACGACGAGCGCCAGGTCTTCGAGCTGCTCCAGACCGCGAGCGGCGTGGGGCCCCGCCTGGCGCAGGCGATGCTCGCCGTGCACAGCCCGGACGCGCTGCGCCGGGCCGTGTCGACCGGTGACGAGAAGGCGCTGACCGCCGTCCCCGGCATCGGCAAGAAGGGCGCCCAGAAGCTGCTGCTGGAGCTGAAGGACCGCCTCGGCGAACCGGTCGGCGCCCCCGCCGTCGGCGCCCCGGTCACCGCCGGCTGGCGCGACCAGCTGCACGCCGCCCTGATCGGCCTCGGGTACGCGACCCGCGAGGCCGACGAGGCCGTCACCGCCGTGACGCCCCAGGCCGAGGCGGCCGAGGGCACACCCCAGGTGGGACAGCTGCTGAAGGCGGCCCTGCAGACGCTCAACCGCGCCCGATAGCCGGCTAGGAGACCTGACACAGTGAACTGGGACGACGACACGACCGGCACCGACGCCTCCGAGCGGCTGGTGGGCCCGGCCGCCGACGGCGAGGACCAGGCCGTCGAAGCCGCCCTGCGCCCCAAGGACCTCGGCGAGTTCATCGGCCAGGAGAAGGTCCGTGAACAGCTCGACCTCGTGCTGCGCGCCGCCCGTGCGCGCGGGGCGACCGCCGACCACGTCCTGCTCTCGGGCGCCCCGGGCCTCGGCAAGACCACGTTGTCCATGATCATCGCGGCCGAGATGGGCGCCCCCATCCGCATCACCTCCGGCCCCGCCATCCAGCACGCCGGCGATCTCGCGGCGATCCTCTCCTCCCTCCAGGAGGGCGAGGTCCTCTTCCTCGACGAGATCCACCGCATGTCGCGGCCCGCCGAGGAGATGCTCTACATGGCGATGGAGGACTTCCGCGTCGACGTCATCGTCGGCAAGGGACCCGGTGCCACCGCCATCCCCCTGGAGCTGCCCCCGTTCACCCTGGTCGGCGCCACCACACGCGCGGGTCTGCTGCCGCCCCCGCTGCGCGACCGCTTCGGCTTCACCGCGCACATGGAGTTCTACGGCCCGAAGGAACTCGAGCGCGTCGTCCACCGCTCCGCCGGCCTGCTCGACGTCGACATCGACCCGGCCGGCGCCGCCGAGATCGCCGGCCGCTCCCGCGGCACCCCCCGCATCGCCAACCGCCTGCTGCGCCGGGTCCGCGACTACGCCCAGGTCAAGGCCGACGGCCTGATCACCGAGGAGATCGCCGCCGCCGCCCTCGCGGTCTACGAGGTGGACGCCCGGGGCCTCGACCGGCTGGACCGGGCCGTGCTGGAGGCGCTGCTCAAGCTGTTCGGCGGCGGCCCGGTCGGCCTGTCCACGCTCGCCGTCGCCGTGGGGGAGGAGCGTGAGACAGTGGAAGAGGTCGCCGAACCGTTCCTCGTACGGGAGGGCCTGCTGGCCCGCACCCCGCGCGGACGGGTGGCGACCCCGGCGGCCTGGGCGCACCTGGGCCTCACCCCGCCGCGGGCGCAGGGTTCCGGAAACGGACAACAGGACTTGTTCGGGACGTGACGGCACCGTCACGAAGAGGACATTCGCCGGAGCAGGAACCCCGGTGCCATGCTGAGCGTTGTTCCATGCGCGCGGACTCGCTTAGACTCCGCCGATGCCGCCCTTGTCGGCGGCGTACACACCCCCAACCATCAGGCCGCTCACCAATTGCGGTCGTGTGAAGGAAGTACCGACCCGTGAGTCTCGTGACCCTCCTCCCGTTCATCGTGCTCATCGGGGCCATGTTCCTGATGACCCGGTCGGCGAAGAAGAAGCAGCAGCAGGCCGTCGACATGCGGAACCAGATGCAGCCCGGTTCCGGCGTCCGCACCATCGGGGGCATGTACGCCACGGTCAAGGAGGTCAACGACGACACGGTCCTCCTCGACGCCGGCCCGGGTGTGGAGCTGCTCTTCGCCAAGAACTCCATCGGCGCCGTCCTCTCCGACGACGAGTACAACCGCATCGTCCACGGCATCGAGCACGACCTGAAGTCCGACGCCGACATCGTCCCGGACGATGCCTCCTCCCTCACCGGGACCGACGCCTCCGCCGACGACGCTGCCGCCTCCGGCGACAAGTCCGTCGACCTCGGCAAGAAGGACGCCGACGACGCGCCGGCCGACGCGCCGGTGGCCGACGCCGCCCCCGCCGAGGCCAAGACGGACGAGCAGGCGAAGAAGTCCGACGGCGGTTCCGAGGCGAAGTAAGCCGTGCTCCGGGGTGCGCGGACCGTTCCCGCGCACCCCGTGCTGTGCGCGGCTCGCACGGATCCCGACACCATGTGATGGCCGCCGGTGACGCCTACCCGGCGCGACGCGGCCCGAGAGGGAGTACGCAAAGGTGGTAGCACCTAAAAAGGGAAAGAATGCGAGCGCTCAGAGTAAGCCCGGGCGCTCGCTGGCCCTGATTCTGATCGCCATCGTGGCGCTCACCGGAGGCATGTTCGCCTCCGGACACACGACTCCGCGTCTCGGTATCGACCTCGCCGGCGGCACGAGCATCACGCTCCGTGCGGTTCCGGAGGAGGGCCAGGAGTCCGCGATCAACAAGACCAACATGGACACCGCGGTCGAGATCATGGAACGCCGTGTCAATGGTCTTGGTGTTTCCGAAGCCGAGGTCCAGACCCAGGGCGACCGGAACATCATCGTCAATATCCCCAAGGGGACGAACTCCAAGGAAGCCCGGGAGCAGGTCGGCACCACCGCCAAGCTCTACTTCCGCCCGGTCGTGGCGACCGAGCTGTCCGGCGCCGGAGCGACCGGCAGCCCCTCGCCGAGCGCCACCGGCAACGCCTCCGGCGAGCCGACGGACAAGGCCACGGACGGCGCCGCCGACCAGGACAAGGCCACCGACGGCGAGAAGGCCAGCGGTTCCCCGTCCGGCTCCGCCTCGGCGAGCGCCACCACCCAGGGCCGCGCCGCGAGCGACGCCCTGAAGGCCGACCCCAGCCCCTCCGGCTCCGGCAAGGCGTCCGACGGCGCCTCCCCGTCCCCGAGCGCCAGCGCCTCCGGCGACGACGCGACCGCCGCGCTGCAGCAGCAGTACGCCGCCCTGGACTGCACCGACGAGGCGGCCCGCGCCAAGGCGGGCGACGGCTCCAAGCAGGACGAGTCGATGGTCGCCTGCGGCCAGAACTCGCAGGGCCAGTGGCAGAAGTACATCCTCGGCCCCGCGGCGGTCGACGGGACGGACGTCGACGAGGCCGAGGCCGTCTACAACACGCAGACCGCAGCCGGCTGGACCGTGACCATGAAGTTCACGGACGAGGGCGGCAAGAAGTTCGCCGACATCACCGGCAAGCTCGCCCAGAACCAGTCCCCGCAGAACCAGTTCGCCATCGTCCTGGACAACGAGGTCGTCTCCGACCCGTACGTCAGCCAGGCGCTCACCGGCGGCAGCGCGGAGATCTCCGGCAACTTCGACCAGGAAGAGGCCCAGGCCCTCGCCAACATGCTCTCCTACGGTGCTCTGCCGCTGACCTTCAAGGAGGACAGCGTCACCACCGTCACCGCCGCGCTCGGCGGTGAGCAGCTCAAGGCCGGCCTGATCGCCGGTGCGATCGGCCTCGCCCTGGTCGTCCTCTACCTGCTCGTGTACTACCGGGGTCTGTCGTTCATCGCCGTCGCCTCGCTGCTGGTCTCCGCGGGTCTGACGTACGTGATCATGTCGCTGCTCGGCCCGACCATCGGCTTCGCGCTGAACCTGCCGGCCGTGTGCGGCGCCATCGTCGCGATCGGCATCACGGCGGACTCGTTCATCGTCTACTTCGAACGGGTCCGCGACGAGATCCGGGAGGGCCGCTCGCTGCGCCCCGCCGTCGAGCGGGCCTGGCCGCGCGCCCGGCGCACCATCCTGGTCTCCGACTTCGTGTCCTTCCTCGCCGCCGCGGTGCTCTTCGTCGTCACGGTCGGCAAGGTGCAGGGCTTCGCGTTCACGCTCGGTCTGACCACGCTGCTCGACGTCGTGGTGGTGTTCTTCTTCACCAAGCCGCTGCTGACCCTGATGGCCCGGCGCAAGTTCTTCTCCAGCGGCCACAAGTGGTCCGGCCTCGACCCGAAGAGCCTGGGCGCCAAGCCGCCGCTGCGCCGCACCCGCCGTCCCGCGCGCCCCGTCGCCGGCCCCGTCGACCCGAAGGAGGCGTGAGATGGGAAAGCTCGGCACCCTCGGCGCCCGGTTGCACCACGGCGAGGTCGGCTACGACTTCGTCAAGAACCGCAAGCTCTGGTACGGCATCTCGATCCTCATCACCATCACGGCCATCGTCGGCCTGGCGGTGCGCGGCCTGCACATGGGCATCGAGTTCCAGGGCGGCGCGGTCTTCACCACCCCGAAGAACATGAGCGCCTCGGTCTCCCAGGCCGAGACGTACGCGGAAGAGGCCTCCGGCCACGACGCGATCGTCCAGAAGCTCGGTGACGGCAGCCTGCGCATCCAGATCTCGGGCACCGACACCGCGGCCTCGGACCAGATCAAGGAAGACCTCTCCAAGGACCTCGACGTCCCGGCGGAGAAGATCAACGCCGACCTCGTGGGCCCCAGCTGGGGTGACCAGATCGCCAACAAGGCGTGGCAGGGGCTCGGGATCTTCATGGTCCTGGTGGTGATCTACCTGGCGATCGCGTTCGAGTGGCGCATGGCGCTCGCCGCGTTCGTCGCCCTGGTCCACGACATCACCATCACGGTCGGCATCTACGCCCTCGTGGGCTTCGAGGTCACCCCGGGCACGGTGATCGGTCTGCTCACCATCCTCGGTTACTCGCTGTACGACACGGTCGTCGTCTTCGACAGCCTCAAGGAACAGACCAGGGACATCACCAAACAGACCCGCTGGACCTACGCCGAGATCGCCAACAGGTCGATCAACAGCACCCTGGTCCGCTCCATCAACACCACGGTGGTCGCGCTGCTGCCGGTGGGCGGCCTGCTGTTCATCGGCGGCGGCGTCCTCGGGGCGGGCATGCTCAACGACATCTCCCTGTCGCTGTTCGTCGGCCTCGCGGCCGGTGCCTACTCGTCGATCTTCATCGCCACGCCGCTCGTCGCCGACCTCAAGGAGGCCGAGCCGCAGATGAAGGCCCTCAAGAAGCGCGTCCTCGCCAAGCGCGCCCAGGCCGCCGCCAAGGGCGAGCCGGTGGAGTCCGAGACCGGCGACGAGCAGTACGCCGACGACGAGGCGGACGAGCCCGACGACACGGCAGCCGCCGTCGTCGGCCCCCGCAACCAGCCCGCGTCCCGCACCCGGGGCCGCGGCCGACCCTCGGGGAAGCGCCGATGACCGAGACGACCGACATCACGGAGCTGCTGCTCAGCCGCATCCGCGACGTGGCCGACTACCCGGAGCCCGGCGTGATGTTCAAGGACATCACCCCGCTCCTGGCGGACCCCGAGGCCTTCGCCGTGCTCACCGACGCGCTCGCCGAGGCGGCCCGGGCGACCGGCGCCACCAAGGTCGTCGGTCTGGAGGCCCGCGGCTTCATCCTGGGCGCCCCCGTCGCCCTGCGGGCCGGCCTGGGCTTCATCCCCGTGCGCAAGGCCGGCAAGCTCCCCGGAGCCACCCTGAGCCAGGCGTACGACCTGGAGTACGGCTCCGCCGAGATCGAGGTGCACGCCGAGGACCTGACCGCGGGCGACCGCGTCCTGGTCGTCGACGACGTCCTCGCCACCGGCGGCACCGCCGAGGCGTCCCTGGAGCTGATCCGGCGCGCCGGTGCCGAGGTGGCCGGCCTGGCCGTCCTGATGGAGCTGGGCTTCCTCGGCGGCCGGGCGCGCCTGGAGCCGGCTCTCGCCGGGGCGCCGCTGAAGGCGCTGCTCACGGTCTGAGCACACGCACCGCACACCTGGGGCGGGCCCGGAGGAATCCGGCGCCCGTCCCAGGCGTTCCACGGGTTGACGGCCCTCACATCGGCCTGAAGGCGGTCCTCGGGGGCAGGATCGCTACCATGGGGACTCCGGAGCCTGACCGGGGGACCCGGATCGCGCACGAGGAGTCCTCTTGCCAGACGAGGCCCAGCCACTGACCGCCGCAAAGCCCGAGTCCGCCTCGGCGCCCGCGGCGAAGCCCGCGCCGAGCACGCCCCAGGCGAAGAACGACACCCGCGGGCCGATCCGGCACGCCCCGGCCGCGCCCGTCGACAAGCCGGCCGAGCAGCAGTCGCGTCCCAAGCCGATGCCGCCCGAGCGCGAGCGCAACGCGCCCGTGGTCCGCACTCCCGCCGGGCAGCCCGCCCGCTCCGGCTCCTCCAACCGCGTCCGCGCCCGCCTCGCCCGCCTCGGCGTCCAGCGCGCCAACCCGTACAACCCGGTCCTGGAGCCCCTGCTGCGGATAGTGCGCAGCAACGACCCCAAGATCGAGACGGCGACGCTGCGCCAGATCGAGCGCGCCTACCAGGTCGCCGAACGCTGGCACCGCGGCCAGAAGCGCAAGAGCGGCGACCCGTACATCACGCACCCGCTCGCCGTCACCACCATCCTCGCCGAGCTGGGCATGGATCCGGCCACCCTCATGGCCGGCCTGCTGCACGACACCGTCGAGGACACCGAGTACGGCCTGGAGGACCTGCGCCGCGACTTCGGCGACGTGGTCACCCTGCTCGTCGACGGCGTCACCAAGCTCGACAAGGTCAAGTTCGGCGAGGCCGCGCAGGCCGAGACGGTGCGCAAGATGGTCGTCGCCATGGCCAAGGACCCTCGCGTCCTGGTCATCAAGCTCGCCGACCGCCTGCACAACATGCGCACCATGCGCTACCTCAAGCGCGAGAAGCAGGAGAAGAAGGCGCGCGAGACCCTGGAGATCTACGCGCCGCTCGCCCACCGCCTGGGCATGAACACCATCAAGTGGGAGCTGGAGGACCTCGCCTTCGCGATCCTCTACCCCAAGATGTACGACGAGATCGTCCGCCTGGTCGCCGAGCGCGCCCCCAAGCGCGACGAGTACCTGGCGATCGTCACCGACGAGGTCCAGCAGGACCTGCGCGCGGCCCGCATCAAGGCGACCGTCACCGGACGCCCCAAGCACTACTACAGCGTCTACCAGAAGATGATCGTCCGCGGCCGGGACTTCGCGGAGATCTACGACCTGGTGGGCATCCGCGTCCTGGTGGACACCGTCCGCGACTGCTACGCGGCGCTCGGCACGGTCCACGCCCGCTGGAACCCGGTTCCGGGGCGGTTCAAGGACTACATCGCGATGCCCAAGTTCAACATGTACCAGTCGCTGCACACGACGGTCATCGGGCCCAACGGCAAGCCGGTCGAGCTGCAGATCCGCACCTTCGACATGCACCGCCGCGCGGAGTACGGCATCGCCGCGCACTGGAAGTACAAGCAGGAGGCCGTCGCCGGCGCCTCCAAGGTCCGCTCCGACGCGCCCAAGTCGTCCGGCAAGGGCAAGGACGACCATCTCAACGACATGGCGTGGCTGCGCCAGCTGCTGGACTGGCAGAAGGAGACCGAGGACCCCGGCGAGTTCCTGGAGTCCCTGCGCTTCGACCTCTCCCGCAACGAGGTCTTCGTCTTCACGCCCAAGGGCGACGTCATAGCGCTCCCGGCCGGGGCCACCCCCGTGGACTTCGCCTACGCGGTCCACACCGAGGTCGGCCACCGGACCATAGGGGCACGGGTCAACGGCCGTCTGGTCCCGCTGGAGTCCACCCTCGACAACGGCGATCTGGTGGAGGTCTTCACCTCCAAGGCGGCCGGGGCGGGCCCCTCCCGCGACTGGCTGGGCTTCGTCAAGTCACCGCGCGCCCGCAACAAGATCCGGGCCTGGTTCTCCAAGGAGCGCCGCGACGAGGCGATCGAGCAGGGCAAGGACGCCATCGTCCGCGCCATGCGCAAGCAGAACCTGCCGATCCAGCGCATCCTGACCGGCGACTCCCTGGTCACCCTGGCGCACGAGATGCGCTACTCCGACATCTCCGCGCTGTACGCGGCGATCGGCGAGGGCCACGTCTCCGCGCAGAACATCGTGCAGAAGCTGGTCCAGGCGCTCGGCGGCGAGGAGGCGGCCACCGAGGAGATCGACGAGTCGGTCCCGCCGGCCCGCGGTCGCGGTCGCAAGCGCCGCACCAGCGCCGACCCGGGTGTCGTCGTCAAGGGCGTCGAGGACGTGTGGGTCAAGCTGGCCCGCTGCTGCACGCCCGTCCCGGGCGACCCGATCATCGGCTTCGTCACCCGCGGCAGCGGCGTCTCCGTCCACCGCAGCGACTGCGTGAACGTGGACTCGCTCTCCCGGGAGCCCGAGCGCATCCTCGAGGTCGAGTGGGCGCCCACCCAGTCCTCGGTCTTCCTGGTCGCCATCCAGGTCGAGGCCCTGGACCGCTCCCGGCTCCTGTCGGACGTCACCCGGGTGCTGTCCGACCAGCACGTCAACATCCTCTCCGCGGCCGTCCAGACCTCCCGCGACCGCGTGGCCACCTCCCGCTTCACCTTCGAGATGGGCGACCCCAAGCACCTGGGCCACGTCCTGAAGGCCGTACGGGGTGTGGAGGGCGTCTATGACGTGTACCGCGTGACGTCGGCGCGCAGGCCGTCGTAGCGCGGTCCGGGGAGGACGGGGGAACAGATGGAGGAGCACGTCGAACAGCCCGGTTTAGCAGTCCCGCCGGCCGAGCTTCCCGCGCTCGTCGCGGGACGCTACCGGCCGGTGCGCCTGCTGGGGCGCGGCGGCATGGGAGTGGTCTACGAGGCGGAGGACACCCGGCTCGGCCGCCGCGTGGCGGTGAAGATGCTGACCGCCGTCGAGGGGCTGACCGCGCAGGACGCGGCCTGGGAGAGGTTCCAGCGGGAGGCCCGGGCGCTCGCGCGGATCGAGCATCCCGGTGTCGTCACGCTGTACGACAACGGTGTGCACGACGGCACTCCCTACCTCGTGATGCAGGTGCTCGACGGCACCAGTCTGGCCGAGCTGGTGCTGCACTCGGGACCGCTGCCGGTACCGGCCGCCTGCACCGTGGCCCTGGGGATCGCGGAAGCCCTGGAGGCCGGCCATCACAAAGGGGTGGTCCACCGTGACGTCAAGCCGTCCAACGTGGGCACCACCCGTGGCGGCCGGGTCGTGCTGCAGGACTTCGGACTGGCACGGCTGGCGGGCGAGGCGGCGATCACCCGCACCGGCGCACTGATCGGCACCCCGCAGTTCATGGCGCCGGAGGCGATGCGGGGCGTCCTGCCCGGACCGGCGGCGGACTGGTACGGACTCGGGGCCTGTGTGTTCCTCATGCTGACCGGTGAGCTGCCCTTCGGGCAGACCGCCGACGTCGGGGCCATCATGGAGCGTGCCCTGGGCGACGGCATCCGGCCGCTGACCGGCACCGGCGGCCTCCCCCAGTCGCTGGCCGGGCTCGTCGACGAGCTGTGCCGTCAGGACCCCGAGCGGCGTCTCGTCGATCCCCGCGTGGTGCGCGACACCCTCGTCCCCCTGACCTACGGCGGTACCCAGACGCTCGCCGACCTGGTGAAGCGGCACGTCCGGGACGAAGCCGTGGACGCCGTCCACGAAGCGGCGGGACCGCCCGCCGAAGCGCCGGACGACGCCGACGAAGAGGCGCCCGAGTACGTCTGGGCGGAAGCCCACCTGCCAGAGCAGCGCCACCACGACGCCCTGGACCCCGCTACGCTCAGCGACGTCACCCGGCGCATCGTCCTCGGCAGCATGACACCCCAGGCCGCCCTGTCCCGGCAGCGCGAGGCGGTCGGTCTGGTACTGCGCGGACAGCTGAGGGAGGCGGCGCAGACGCTGTCGGTCGTCGTGCCGGTCTGTCTGTCCAAACTCGGCCCCGATCACCCCACCACCCTCACCAGCCAGTACTGGCAGGCGGTCTGTCTGGCCCGGCTGGGCGCCGGGGGAGAGGCACTGGACCTGCTCTCCCGCGTGAACCGACGTGTCAGCCCACGACTGGACGGGACGAACGGAGACGATGACCGACTACCGCGTTGAGATCTCGGGACCGCTGGACGGCACGGACGCCGAGGACCACCTCCGCTCCCTGCTGAGCTGGCTGCGCGAGGACGGGACGCCCACCCTCCGGGCCCGGGCCGGCAGCAGTGCGCCGCTCGCCCCCGGCAGCATGGGCACCGGCCTCGACATCCTCCAACTGGCCATCGGCAGCGGACTGTCCGCGGGTTCCCTCGTCTTCTCCGTCCTTCAGTGGCAGGCCTCCCGGCGCCGGGCACCGGCCGTCACCCTGCGCCGCGGCGACGTGGAGGTCGTGCTCACGGCGGAGGCGGCGGCGGACGAGGAGACCGTCCGCGGCATCATCGACCTGCTCGACCGGCAGGTGCCGCCCGCGCCCGCACGCAGCGAGGAGAGCGGAGGAGATGACAGGACTGCCTGACCCCACGCGCTCCCGGGCCGTCCTCGTGGGCACCTCCTCCTACCGGCACCTGCCCCAGCTGTCCGCGGTCGAGGCCAACGTGGTCGACCTGGCCGCCGAACTGTGCGACGCGACCGTCTGGGGGCTTCCGGTACGGCACTGCACCGTCGTCACTGACCCGCTCACCACCCCGGCGATCCTGGACCCGGTGTACCAGGCCGCCGAGGAGGCCACCGACACCCTCCTGGTGTACTTCGCGGGGCACGGCATGCGGGACGCCGACTCGACCGATCTGTACCTGGCCCTCGGCGACTCCCGCGAACACCTCGGCTACACGGCCGTGGCCTACCAGCACCTGCGCACCGCACTGCGCACCGCCCGCGCCCGGCGCAAGATCGTCGTCCTCGACTGCTGCTTCAGCGGACGCGCCGCCCGCGCCCTGTCCGGCGGGGACCAACTGGCCGCCCAGGCCGCGGTGGACGGGGCCTACGTCCTGGCCGCCTCACCACGGGACCGCATCGCGCTGGCACCGGACGGCGAACGCTACACGGCGTTCACCGGCGAACTGCTCGGCGTCCTGCGGGACGGCGTCGAGGACGGCCCCGAACTGATCGACCTGGACACCCTCCACCGGGTCCTGGAAGAACGCCTGCGCGCCAAGAACCGGCCGCTGCCGCAGCGCTCCCAGGAGAACGGCGTCGGACGCCTCCCGCTGGCCCGCAACAAGGCGAGGGCTGGCCGCCGACGCGGCCCCGCCGGCCCGGTGCTGGCCGCCGACGTCCGCGCCGCCCTCGTCGCCACCGGACTCTCCCTGGCCAGGGTGCTGCGCGCCGAGGGCAACACCCGCGACGCGCTGCCCGTGCTGCGCCTGGCGCTGCAGGAGCAGCGGACCGGCGACGGGCGCGGCGACCTGGTCGAGGTGCAGCTGGAGCTGTCGGAACTGCTCGCCGAGACCGGGCAGGTGCGGGAGGCGATCGAGGTTCTGGAGCTCGCCTTCCAGCAGGTGCACAAGGTGTACGGGCCCGAGGCCGTGCTGGTCTGCCGCCGTCTGGCCGACCTGCTGCAGGAGTCCGGCAACCACCTCCAGGCCTGCGAGGTGCTCAAGCACGCCCTCGACATCAGCGAGCACGCCGGACGGCGCTGACACAACGCAGCGGCTCGGCGGTGACACGCACCGCCGAGCCGCTTCGCACCGTATGACCGAGGTCAGCCGCCGAACTCGTGCAGCCCCTTCAGCGCCTGGTCCAGCAGCGCCTGCCGGCCCTCCAGCTCACGCTCCAGCTTGTCGGCCTTCGCGTTGTTGCCCTGGGCGCGGGCCTGCTCGATCTGGCCCTTCAGCTTGTCGACGGCCGCCTGGAGCTGGCCGGTCAGGCCCTCGGCACGCGCGCGTGCCTCCGGGTTCGTCCGGCGCCACTCGGCCTCCTCGGCCTCCTGCAGCGCCCGCTCCACCGCGTGCATCCGGCCCTCGACCTTGGGCCGGGCGTCGCGCGGCACGTGGCCGATGGCCTCCCAGCGCTCGTTCACCGAGCGGAACGCGGCCCGGGCCGCCTTCAGGTCGGTGACCGGCAGGAGCTTCTCGGCCTCCTCGGCCAGCTCCTCCTTGAGCTTGAGGTTCTCCGCCTGCTCGGCGTCGCGCTCGGCGAAGACCGAGCTGCGGGCGGCGAAGAACACGTCCTGGGCGCCGCGGAAGCGGTTCCACAGGTCGTCCTCGTGCTCCCGCTGCGCGCGGCCCGCCGCCTTCCACTCGGACATCAGGTCGCGGTAGCGGGCGGCCGTCGGCCCCCAGTCCGTCGAGTTCGACAGGGCCTCGGCCTCGGCGACCAGCCGTTCCTTGGTCCGGCGGGCCTCCTCGCGCTGGGCGTCCAGCTGAGCGAAGTGCTGCTTGCGCCGCTTGGAGAACGCCGACCGGGCGTGCGAGAAGCGGTGCCACAGCTCGTCGTCGGACTTGCGGTCCAGCCGCGGCAGACCCTTCCAGGTGTCCACCAGGGACCGCAGCCGCTCACCGGCCGATCGCCACTGGTCGGACCGGGCCAGCTCCTCGGCCTCGGCGACCAGCGCCTCCTTGGCGGAGCGCGCCTCGTCGGACTGCTTGGCCCGCTGGGCCTTGCGCTCCTCGCGGCGCTTCTCCACCAGCGAGACGAGCTTGTCCAGCCGGGCCCGCAGCGCGTCCAGGTCGCCCACCGCGTGGTGAGCGTCGACCTGCTCCCGCAGGTGGTCGATGGCCGTCTGGGCGTCCTTCGCCGACAGGTCGGTGGTCTTCACGCGCTTCTCGAGGAGGCCGATCTCCACAACCAGGCCTTCGTACTTGCGCTCGAAATAGGCCAGCGCCTCCTCGGGGGAGCCCGCCTGCCAGGAACCGACGACCTGCTCGCCGTCGGCCGTACGCACGTACACGGTCCCCGTCTCGTCGACGCGGCCCCACGGGTCGCTGCTCACAGCGCCTCCTCCACATGATGCCTGCGGAGGGCTTCGCTACCCCCGGGCATCGTCCACAGTTTCGTCACGGCCAACATAGGCGACCGGCGGGGGGCCTGTCCGCATCCCGCGCGACCGAACTTTCGCTGATGAGGGTCAGGATTTCGCGACGGTGGCCTTGTCGATCACGACCGTCGCGTTGGGCGCCCCGTCGCCCGCGCCGGTGCTCTCGCCCGCGGCGGCGATCTTCTTCAGCACCGTCATGCCCTCGTCCGAGATGGTGCCGAACGGCGTGTAGCTGGGCGGCAGCGGACTGTTCTGGTACACGAGGAAGAACTGGCTGCCGCCGGAGTTCGGCTGGCCGGTGTTGGCCATCGCCACCGTGCCCGCCGGGTACATGTTGTCCTTGAGGCTCTTGTCCTTCAGGTTCTCGTCCGGGATGTTGTAGCCCGGACCGCCGTTGCCCTGGCCCGTCGGGTCGCCGCACTGCAGCACGAAGATCCCGTTGGTGGTCAGCCGGTGGCACTTGGTGTGGTCGAAGAAGCCCTTGCCCGCCAGGAAGTCGAACGAGTTGACGGTGTGCGGAGCCGCCTCGGCCTTCAGCGCGATGTCGATGTCGCCGCAGGTCGTCTCCAGCTTCATCGTGTACTTCGCCGACTTGTCGATGGTCATCGCAGGTTCCTTCTCCCAGGTCTGCGTCTTGACCTTGCCGTCGGCCGGCTTGTCGCACGGGTCCGGGGCCTTGCTCGGCGCCGACGCGCTCGGGCTGACCTCCGCGCCCGCGTTCGTCTTGCTGTCGTCGTCCTTCAGGACCACGCCGGTCGTGTACAGCGCGACGCTGCCGATCAGAATCACGCCGAGCACCGACGCGATCGCGGCGTTGCGCATACGCGCCTTGCGCCGCGCGGACGTGCGCCGCTGCTGCTGCCGCAAGAACTTCTCCCGGGCGAGCTGACGCCGCCGCTGCTCCTGGCTGACCACCGGGTTCTCTCCTCAAGCGTCTTCGTGTGCCGACCGGTACGCGTGGGTGCGATGAGCCGACCGTGGGCGTGTAGCCCCGTACCGTATATGGGTTCGCTGAGGAAACGGCACCGCCGGTAGGCTCTGACCATGGGCGCGACCCGTTCGCAAGCCCACCCGTACCGACACAAACGAAGGACGATCGTGCTCATTGCCGGGTTCCCCGCCGGAGCCTGGGGGACGAACTGTTATCTCGTCGCCCCGGCCGCCGGTGAGGAGTGCGTGATCATCGACCCGGGCCACCAGGCGGCCCCCGGCGTCGAGGAAGCGATCCAGAAGCATCGGCTCAAGCCCGTCGCCGTCGTCCTCACCCACGGTCACATCGACCACGTGGCCTCCGTCGTCCCGGTGTGCGGCGCGCACGACGTGCCCGCCTGGATCCACCCCGAGGACCGCTACATGATGAGCGACCCCGAGAAGGGGATCGGCCGCAGCATCGGCATGCCGCTCATGGGCGAGCTGACCGTGGGGGAGCCGGACGACGTCAGGACCCTGACCGACGGCGCGAAGCTGGACCTGGCGGGCATGGAGCTGACCGTCGCGCACGCACCGGGCCATACCAAGGGGTCGGTGACCTTCGGCCTGCCCGAGGCGGCGGACATCCCGCCGATCCTCTTCTCGGGCGACCTGCTGTTCGCCGGCTCCATCGGGCGCACCGACATGCCGGGCGGCTCCATGGACGACATGCTCGAGTCCCTGGCCCGCGTGGTGCTGCCGCTCGACGACCCGACCGTGGTGCTGTCCGGCCACGGCCCCCAGACCACCATCGGCCAGGAGCGCGCCACCAACCCGTATCTGCGGCAGGTGGCCTCCGGCCAGGGAGCCCCCGGGGCTCCCCGACGAGGAATGTGACGAGAGACCTTCCGTGAGCACCTTCAAGGCCCCCAAGGGCACGTACGACCTGCTGCCGCCCGACTCCGCCAAGTTCCTGGCGGTCCGCGAGGCCATCGCCGCCCCGCTGCGCAACTCCGGCTACGGCTACATCGAGACGCCCGGTTTCGAGAACGTGGAGCTGTTCGCGCGCGGCGTCGGCGAGTCGACCGACATCGTCACCAAGGAGATGTACGTCTTCGAGACCAAGGGCGGCGACCGCCTCGCCCTGCGCCCGGAGACCACCGCTCCCGTGCTGCGCGCCGTCCTGGAGGCCAACCTGCACAAGGCGGGCAACCTGCCGGTCAAGGTCTGGTACTCCGGCTCGCAGTACCGCTACGAGCGCCCCCAGAAGGGCCGTTACCGCCACTTCTCCCAGGTCGGCGCCGAGGCCATCGGCGCCGAGGACCCGGCACTCGACGCCGAACTGATCATCCTCGCCGACCAGTCGTACCGCGCGCTCGGCCTGCGGGACTTCCGCATCCTGCTCAACTCCCTGGGCGACAAGGAGTGCCGCCCCGTCTACCGCGCCGCGCTCCAGGACTTCCTGCGCGGCCTGGACCTGGACGAGGAGACGCTGCGCCGCGCGGAGATCAACCCGCTGCGCGTCCTGGACGACAAGCGTCCGGAGGTCCAGAAGCAGCTCACCGACGCCCCGCTGCTGCGCGACTACCTGTGCGACGCCTGCAAGGCGTACCACGAGGAGGTCCGCGAGCTGATCACGGCGGCCGGCGTGGTCTTCGAGGACGACCCGAAGCTGGTGCGCGGCCTGGACTACTACACCCGCACCACCTTCGAGTTCGTCCACGACGGCCTCGGCTCCCAGTCCGCGGTCGGCGGCGGCGGACGCTACGACGGCCTGTCCGAGATGATCGGCGGTCCCGCGCTGCCCTCCGTCGGCTGGGCCCTCGGCGTCGACCGCACGGTCCTCGCCCTGGAGGCGGAGGGCATCGAACTGGACATCCCCTCCACCACCTCCGTCTTCGCCGTCCCACTCGGCGAGGAGGCCCGCCGGGTGCTGTTCGCCAAAGTCACCGAGTTGCGCAAGAACGGCGTCGCCGCCGACTTCTCCTACGGCGGCAAGGGCCTGAAGGCCGCGATGAAGGCCGCCAACCGCTCCGGCGCCCGCTACGCCCTGGTCCTCGGGGAGCGCGACCTCGCCGAGGGCGTCGTCCAGCTCAAGGACATGGAGTCCGGCGAGCAGACCGCGATCGGGGTCAACGAGATCGTCGCGGAGCTGGAGTCGCGGCTCGGCTAGCACGGCGACACCCCCCAGGGGCACGCGCATTCGCTCGTACGTGCCCCTGGGGAACGGGTGGTGGCCGGAACGCACCGCTCAGGAGTGAGCGCCGATCCGTTCATAGGTTCATCGAACGGTGGTCATACAGGTCCGTGCGGCACAATGGCCCCTGCCAGAAGCAGGACCGGCCCTCCAGTGACGGAATCGGCGTGATGAGCAAGACGACAGTGAAGGACGTCTCCACCGTGGCAGAGTCCGCGCCGGACCCCAGCACCCGCACCCCGCGCGCCGAGGGCGGCAGCCGCGCCCTCGCGCTGCTGCTGGTGATCACGGGCGCGGCCGGTCTGCTCGCCGCCTGGGTCATCACGATCGACAAGCAGAAGATCCTCGAGGCCAAGATCGCCGGCACCACGTTCACGCCCGGCTGCAGCCTCAACCCGGTCGTCTCCTGCGGCAACATCATGGAGAGCGACCAGGCGTCCGTCTTCGGCTTCCCCAACCCGATGCTCGGTCTCGTCGCCTACGGCATGGTCATCTGCGTCGGCATGAGCCTGCTGGGCCGCGCCCGCTTCCCGCGCTGGTACTGGCTCACCTTCAACGCCGGCACCCTCTTCGGCGTGGGCTTCTGCACCTGGCTGCAGTTCCAGTCCCTGTACCGGATCAACTCCCTGTGCCTGTGGTGCTGCCTGGCCTGGGTCGCGACCATCATCATGTTCTGGTACGTGACGTCCTTCAACGTCCGCAAGGGCTTCCTGCCCGCGCCGGGCTGGCTCAAGAGCTTCTTCGGCGAGTTCACCTGGGTCCTGCCGGTGCTGCACATCGGCATCATCGGCATGATGATCCTGACCCGCTGGTGGGACTTCTGGATCAGCTGACGGGCCGGGCCCACCGGGCCGTCCCGTTGTCAGTGCGTTGATTTAGGGTTCAGAGCGTGGAGCCCGACCTGTTCACCGCCGCAGCCGAAGAACGCCAGGAGAAGGACCCGACCGGCAGCCCCCTCGCCGTCCGGATGCGTCCGCGCACCCTCGACGAGGTCGTCGGCCAGCAGCACCTGCTCAAGCCCGGATCGCCCCTGCGCCGACTGGTCGGCGAGGGAGGCTCCGGCCCCGCCGGACCCTCCTCGGTCATCCTCTGGGGGCCGCCCGGCACCGGCAAGACCACCCTGGCGTACGTCGTCTCCAAGGCCACCAACAAGCGCTTCGTGGAGCTGTCGGCGATCACCGCGGGCGTCAAGGAGGTCCGCGCGGTCATCGACGGCGCCCGCCGCGCGGTCGGCGGGTACGGCAAGGAGACCGTCCTCTTCCTCGACGAGATCCACCGCTTCAGCAAGGCCCAGCAGGACTCCCTCCTCCCGGCGGTCGAGAACCGCTGGGTCACCCTGATCGCCGCCACCACGGAGAACCCGTACTTCTCGGTGATCTCCCCGCTGCTCTCCCGCTCCCTCCTCCTCACCCTCGAACCTCTCACCGACGACGACGTCCGGGGCCTGCTCCGCCGGGCGCTCACCGACGAGCGGGGCCTCAAGGAGGCCGTCACGCTCCCCGAGGACACCGAGGACCACCTGCTGCGCATCGCCGGCGGCGACGCCCGCCGCGCGCTGACCGCGCTGGAGGCCGCCGCCGGGGCCGCGCTCGACAAGGGCGAGGCCGAGGTCACCCTGGCGACGCTGGAGGCGACCGTCGACCGGGCCGCGGTGAAGTACGACCGCGACGGCGACCAGCACTACGACGTGGCCAGCGCCCTGATCAAGTCCATCCGCGGCTCCGACGTGGACGCGGCCCTGCACTACCTGGCCCGGATGATCGAGGCCGGCGAGGACCCGCGCTTCATCGCCCGCCGCCTGATGATCTCCGCCAGCGAGGACATCGGCCTCGCCGACCCGAACGCCCTGCCGATCACCGTCGCCGCCGCCCAGGCCGTCGCCATGATCGGCTTCCCCGAGGCCGCCCTCACCCTCAGCCACGCCACCATCGCCCTGGCGCTGGCCCCCAAGTCCAACGCGGCGACGACGGCCATCGGCGCCGCCCTGGACGACGTGCGCAAGGGACACGCGGGGCCGGTCCCCGCGCACCTGCGCGACAGCCACTACAAGGGCGCCGGGAAGCTCGGACACGGGCAGGGGTACGTGTACCCGCACGACCTGCCGGAGGGCATCGCCGCCCAGCAGTACGCCCCGGACGAGCTGAAGGACCGCACCTACTACACCCCGACCCGGCACGGCGCCGAGGCCAGATACGCGGACGCCGTGGAGTGGACCCGCGGGCACCTCGGTCGCAAGCGGTCCTGAGCAGCCTGTAGAATCGCTCGGAGTGCCGAGTCCCGTGCAGTCAGAACGGGACAACCGGCCGGAACCCTTCGGGGTTCCAGGAGCGTCGCGCACCGTCGATGGTGTCGCGGGCAGCCCACCACCACCCGGAGTCCCGGGAGAGGTCGGTGGGCCACTCGCGTGCTGCACGTATGTGCCCAGACCAGGGGAGCGGCTGCCCGGCGGGTCCCACGCGGACCAGGCGGGTTTCCCCGGCTGCGGATTGCGACCTCCCTCAACCCTGACAAGCCGTAACTAGGAAAGAGACACAGTGGCGAACCAGTCCCGCCCCAAGGTCAAGAAGTCGCGTGCCCTCGGCATCGCGCTGACGCCGAAGGCCGTCAAGTACTTCGAGGCCCGCCCCTACCCGCCGGGTGAGCACGGCCGCGGTCGCAAGCAGAACTCGGACTACAAGGTCCGTCTGCTCGAGAAGCAGCGTCTGCGCGCGCAGTACGACCTCAGCGAGCGCCAGCTCGTCCGCGCCTACGAGCGTGCCTCCAAGACCAACATGAAGACCGGCGAGGCCCTGGTCATCGAGCTCGAGCGCCGTCTCGACGCGCTGGTCCTGCGTTCGGGCATCGCCCGCACGATCTACCAGGCCCGCCAGATGGTCGTCCACGGCCACATCCAGGTCAACGGCCAGAAGGTCGACAAGCCGTCCTTCCGCGTCCGTCCGGACGACGTCGTGCAGGTGCGCGAGCGCTCCAAGGAGAAGACGCTCTTCACGATCGCCCGTGAGGGTGGCTTCGCCCCCGAGGGCGAGACCCCGCGCTACCTCCAGGTGAACCTCAAGGCCCTGGCGTTCCGCCTGGACCGCGAGCCGAACCGCAAGGAGATCCCGGTGATCTGCGACGAGCAGCTCGTCGTCGAGTACTACGCCCGCTGATCCCAGCCCGGCGCAGTACCTCCGCGGTACCTCAGCCCGCCGTCTCCCCGCCCTTCCGGGTGGGCGAGGCGGCGGGCTTCGCCGTGCGGGCCCCCGCCCCGGTCCCGGCGCCGCGCGGCGCCGGCAGCGGGACCGGCGGCCCGGGCCGCCGCAGCGCCCGCGTCACCACCTCCCGGCGGCCCAGCCCCGCCCCGTGCCGGACGCACTCCTCGTAGCGCTCGTCGCCCAGCTGCTCCCGCGCGGCCGCCTCGCACAGCTCGTGCGGCGCGTTGTAGTGCGCCGAGCCGAACAGCGGCAGCCCCACCGACGGCCACATCCGGGCCGCCCCGCCCTGCAGCACCGCCGCCTCCGCCGCGTCGCCCTCCGCCACGGTGACCAGGGCCAGCAGCTCCACCGCCAGCACCGATCCCAGCTGGTCCCGGAAGCGGTGCGCACCGCGCAGGCAGTCGGCCAGCAGCTCCCGGGCCCGCACCGGCTCGCCGTCGTACCAGGCCGCGTACGCCAGCACGTACAGGGCATAGCCACGGGCCCAGCGCTCCCCGTGGTCCTCGCACACCCGGCGCACGTCCTCGCACAGGCGCACCGCGTCCGGCAGGTCGCCCTGGAACGCCCGGGCCATCGCCAGCTCCACCTGGCCCATCAGCACGTTGCTGTTCAGCTCGCCGATCTCCCGGTAGCGGTGCAGCGCCGAGCGCAGCAGCGTCTCCGCGCGCGGCATGTCGTCCGTGACCAGCGCCAGACAGCCGGTGCGGTGCTCCGCGTACGCCACCGCCGTCGCATTGGCCGACCGCTCGGCCTCCCGCCGGCACTCCTGGAGCGCCGCCAGCGCGTGCGCCGTGTCGCCCTGCAGCACCGCCACGTAACCGAGCACCCACAGCGCCTTGAGCCGGGACTGCTCGCCCGCCGTCCCCTCCGCGTCCAGCCGCACCGCCTGCTCCAGCCACCGCCGCCCCTCCGACAGCCGGCCGCAGCCGACCCAGTGGAACCACAGGGCGCCCGCCAGGTACTGCCCCAGGTGTGCCTCGTCCGGTTCGGTCAGGGAGTGCTCCAGGGCCCCGCGCAGATTCGGCAGCTCGGCGTCCACCCGCGCGGCGACCTCCCGCTGGCGCGGCGAGAACCACTCCAGCTCGCACCAGGTCGCCAGGCCCACGTACCAGTCCCGGTGCCGACGCCGCACCCGGCTCGCGTCGCCCGTGGCCTCCAGCCAGTCGCCGCCGTAGGCCCGCACCGTGTCGAGCATGCGGTAGCGGACCCCGGCCGGTGTCTCCTCGCGGGTCAGCACGGACTGGGCGAGCAGCGCGGACAGCACGTCCAGCACCTCGTCGGCGGGCAGTCCGTCGCCGCTGCACACGTACTCGGCCGCCTCCAGGTCGAACGAGCCCGTGAACACCGACAGCCGCGCCCACAGCAGCCGCTCCGCGGGCGTGCAGAGCTCGTGGCTCCAGCCGATCGCCGTGCGCAGCGTCCGGTGCCGGGGGAGCGCGGTGCGGTCCCCGCCGGTCAGGATGCGGAAGCGGTCGTCCAGGCGCTGCAGCATCTGCCGCGGCGACAGCGCGCCGAGACGGCCCGCCGCCAGCTCGATCGCCAGCGGAATCCCGTCCAGGCGAAGGCACAGCTCGCGCACCTCCTCCCGGTCCTCGCCCAGGGCGTCGTCGCCGTACCCGGCCTCCGCGAGCCGCTGCCCGGCCCGGACCGCCAGCAGCTCCACCGCCTCCTCCGGGCGCAGCGGCGCCAGCGGGACCACCCGCTCCCCGGGCACGTCGAGCGGCCTGCGGCCCACTGCCAGCACCCGCAGCCCCGGGGCGCGGCCCAGCAGTTCGGCCGTGAGCGACGCGCACGCCTCCACCACGTGCTCGACGCCGTCCAGGACGAGCAGCAGCTCCCGCTCGGCGAGATGCGCGAGCAGCGTCTCGCGCGGCAGCCGGGTGGTGTGGTCGACCAGGCCCAGCGCCTCCACCACCGCGTAGTCGACGAACTCCTCGTCGCGCACCGGTGCCAGCTCGACGCGCCACACCCCGTGGCGGGGCGAGCGCCGCGCGGCCACCCGGGCCGCCAGGCGCGACTTGCCGACTCCGCCCGTCCCCGTCACGGTCACCAGCCGGCCGGTGTCCAGCGCCCGGGCCAGCTCCGCGAGTTCCGGGGCTCTCCCCACGAAGGCGTCCAGTTCCAGGGGGAGGTTGCCGTGCGGGATGCCGTCGCGCCGAAGGTCTCGCATGGAACACGGAGCGTACTGAACCGTTCTCCCTCCGTACAATCACTCCGCCCGGCTCCGGCGTTCTGACCCGGACGCGGGCGGTAATGCGGTACGGAGCCCCGCGCCCGGCGCGATAGGCTCGGTGCACGACTTTTTGATGTTCGGGTACGTCTTTCAGGGAGCGGGTGCGACAGTGTCCGGTGGCGAGGTGGCCGGAATCCTGGTGGCCGTCTTCTGGGCGATCCTGGTCTCCTTCCTCGCCGTGGCACTGGCGAGGCTGGCCCAGACGCTCAGGGCGACCACCAAGCTGGTGGCGGACGTGACCGACCAGGCCGTCCCGCTGCTGGCCGACGCCTCGTCGGCGGTGCGTTCCGCGCAGACCCAGATCGACCGCGTCGACGCCATCGCCTCCGACGTCCAGGAGGTCACGTCCAACGCCTCCGCGCTGTCCACCACGGTGGCCTCCACCTTCGGCGGCCCCTTGGTCAAGGTCGCCGCGTTCGGGTACGGCGTGCGCCGGGCACTCGGCGGCCGCAAGGAGGACGTGCCCGCGGGCCCGGCCAAGCAGCCGCGGCGCACCGTGATCGTCGGCCGTACGATCCCGGCCGCGCGGCGGACGAAGCGGAAGAAGGACTGATCCAGCGATGTTCCGCCGTACGTTCTGGTTCGGCACCGGTGTCGCCGCCGGTGTGTGGGCCACCACCAAGGTCAACCGGAAGCTCAAGCAGCTGACCCCCGACAGTCTCGCCGCGGCAGCGGCGAACAAGGCGCTGGACGCGGGGACCCGGCTCAAGGACCGCGCGGTGGGCTTCGCCCTCGACGTCCGAGAGAACATGGCCCAGCGGGAGGCCGAACTGGACGACGCGCTCGGGCTCAACGCCCCCGTCGACCGTGAACTGCCCGCACTGCGGCACCACGCCGCCATCGAGAACCGCAACGACCCGAAGTCCGTCGTCGACGTGCAGACGACGTACTCGCACAACCGGAATGAGGACCACTGATGGAGTCGGCCGAGATTCGTCGCCGCTGGTTGAGCTTCTTCGAGGAGCGCGGTCACACCGTCGTCCCTTCGGCGTCGCTCATCGCGGACGACCCGACTCTGCTCCTCGTCCCGGCCGGCATGGTGCCCTTCAAGCCCTACTTCCTGGGTGAGGTCAAGCCGCCCTTCGACCGCGCCACCAGCGTGCAGAAGTGCGTGCGCACGCCGGACATCGAAGAGGTCGGCAAGACCACCCGCCACGGCACCTTCTTCCAGATGTGCGGCAACTTCTCCTTCGGCGACTACTTCAAGGAAGGCGCCATCAAGCTCGCCTGGGAGCTGCTCACCAGCGCCCAGGACAAGGGCGGTTACGGCCTCGACCCCGAGCGCCTGTGGATCACCGTCTACCAGGACGACGACGAGGCCGAGCGCATCTGGCACGACGTCGTGGGCGTCCCCTCCGAGCGCATCCAGCGCCTCGGCAAGAAGGACAACTACTGGTCCATGGGCGTCCCCGGCCCCTGCGGCCCCTGCTCCGAGATCAACTACGACCGCGGCCCGGAGTTCGGTGCCGAGGGCGGCCCCGCCGTCAACGACGAGCGGTACGTGGAGATCTGGAACCTCGTCTTCATGCAGTACGAGCGGGGCGAGGGCATCGGCAAGGAGGACTTCGAGATCCTCGGGGAGCTGCCGAGCAAGAACATCGACACCGGCCTCGGCCTGGAACGCCTCGCCATGATTCTGCAGGGCGTGCAGAACATGTACGAGATCGACACCTCCATGGCCGTCATCAAGAAGGCCACCGAGCTGACCGGCGTGGCCTACGGCGACGCCCAGGCCTCGGACGTCTCCCTGCGCGTGGTCACCGACCACATGCGCACCTCCGTGATGCTGATCGGCGACGGCGTCACCCCCGGCAACGAGGGCCGCGGCTACGTGCTGCGCCGCATCATGCGGCGCGCCATCCGCAACATGCGCCTGCTCGGCGCCACCGGTCCGGTCGTCAAGGACCTGATCGACGTCGTGATCGGCATGATGGGGCAGCAGTACCCCGAGCTGATCACCGACCGCGAGCGGATCGAGAAGGTCGCCCTCGCCGAGGAGAACGCCTTCCTCAAGACGCTGAAGGCCGGCACCAACATCCTCGACACCGCCGTCAGCGACACCAAGGCCGCCGGCGGCAGCGTCCTCTCCGGCGACAAGGCGTTCCTGCTCCACGACACCTGGGGCTTCCCGATCGACCTCACCCTGGAGATGGCCGCCGAGCAGGGCCTGTCCGTGGACGAGGACGGCTTCCGGCGCCTGATGAAGGAGCAGCGGGAGCGGGCCAAGGCGGACGCCCAGGCCAAGAAGACCGGCCACGCCGGTGCCGGTGCCTACCGGGAGATCGCCGACCAGTCCGGTGCCACCGACTTCGTCGGCTACACGGACACCGAGAGCGAGTCCACGATCGTCGGCATCCTCGTCAACGGCGCCTCGTCCCCGGCCGCCACCGAGGGCGACGAGGTGGAGATCGTCCTCGACCGCACCCCGTTCTACGCCGAGGGCGGCGGCCAGATCGGCGACACCGGCCGGATCAGGTCCGACTCCGGTGCCGTCATCGAGGTCCGCGACTGCCAGAAGCCGGTCCCGGGCGTCTACGTCCACAAGGGCGTCGTCCAGGTCGGCGAGATCACCGTCGGCGCCAAGGCCCACGCTGCCATCGACGACCGGCGCCGCAAGGCCATCGCCCGCGCCCACTCGGCCACCCACCTCACCCACCAGGCGCTGCGCGACGCCCTCGGCCCGACGGCCGCCCAGGCCGGTTCCGAGAACCAGCCCGGCCGCTTCCGCTTCGACTTCGGTTCGCCGTCCGCCGTGCCGACGGCCGTGATGACCGACGTCGAGCAGAAGATCAACGAGGTGCTCGCCCGCGACCTGGACGTGCGTGCCGACGTCATGGGCATCGACGAGGCCAAGAAGCAGGGCGCCATCGCCGAGTTCGGCGAGAAGTACGGCGAGCGCGTGCGCGTCGTGACCATCGGCGACTTCTCCAAGGAGCTGTGCGGCGGCACCCACGTGCACAACACCGCCCAGCTCGGCCTGGTGAAGCTGCTCGGCGAGTCCTCCATCGGCTCGGGCGTCCGTCGCATCGAGGCCCTGGTCGGCGTGGACGCCTACAACTTCCTCGCCCGTGAGCACACGGTCGTCGCCCAGCTCCAGGAGCTGATCAAGGGCCGCCCGGAGGAGCTTCCGGAGAAGGTCTCCGCCATGCTCGGCAAGCTGAAGGACGCCGAGAAGGAGATCGAGAGGTTCCGCGCCGAGAAGGTGCTCCAGGCCGCCGCCGGTCTCGCCGAGTCCGCCAAGGACGTGCGCGGCGTCGCCGTCGTCACCGGCCGGGTCCCGGACGGCACCACCGCCGACGACCTGCGCAAGCTGGTCCTCGACGTGCGCGGCCGCATCCAGGGCGGCCGGGCCGCCGTGGTCGCCCTGTTCACCACGGTCAACGGCAAGCCCCTCACCGTCATCGCCACCAACGACGCCGCCCGCGACCGCGGCCTCAAGGCCGGTGACCTGGTGCGCACCGCCGCCAAGACCCTCGGCGGCGGCGGTGGCGGCAAGCCGGACGTCGCCCAGGGCGGCGGCCAGAACCCGGCCGCCATCGGCGAGGCCGTCGACGCCGTCGAGCGCCTCGTGGCGGACACCGCCAAGTGAGCGCGGACCAGCAGGACGCTCCGGCGCTCCGCCGGGGCCGCCGTCTCGCGATCGACGTCGGGGACGCCCGTATCGGGGTCGCCTCGTGCGACCCCGACGGGATCCTCGCCACTCCGGTGGAGACGGTCCCCGGCCGGGACGTTCCGGCCGCGCACCGGCGTCTGAGGCAGCTCGTCGAGGAGTACGAGCCGATCGAGGTCGTCGTCGGCCTCCCTCGCTCCCTCAAGGGGGGCGAGGGCCCGGCGGCGGTCAAGGTCCGCGGGTTCGCGCAGGAGCTGGCGAGGGGCATCGCGCCCGTGCCGGTGCGTCTCGTCGACGAGCGGATGACGACCGTGACCGCCAGTCAGGGACTGCGCGCCTCCGGAGTGAAGTCCAAGAAGGGCCGGTCCGTCATCGACCAGGCCGCGGCGGTGATCATCCTCCAGCAGGCGCTGGAATCCGAACGGGTGTCAGGCAAGCCACCCGGCGAGGGCGTCGAAGTGGTCATCTGATCGCGATACGGTAACGTTCCGCGCGATGCGGAGGCATTCGAACAGCCCCCGCACAGCAAGAGGCGGAACGGGAGCCGGCCCCCCCATGACAGGCCGCGCGTTCGCCGCCTCGCGGCTCTAGGGGATCGATGACTGAGTATGGCCGGGGCCAAGGCTCCGAACCGTGGCATCCGGAGGACCCGTTGTACGGGGACGGCGGATGGGGAGGGCAGCAGACCCACACGGGTCAGCAGCCCCCCTACGGCGGCCAGCCGCAGCAGTATCCGGAGCAGCCGCAGTCCCCGCAGCAGTACGGCGACTGGGGCAACGGCGGGCAGCCCGCGTACGGTCAGCAGCCGCAGTACGACCAGTACGGTCAGCAGCACCCCGAGCCGCAGTACGACCAGTACGGCCGGCCGCAGTACGACCAGCAGGGCTACGACAACGGAGGCTGGGACTCCGGCGCGCACCCGCAGGCGCAGTACCCGGCCGACCCGACGGACCCCTACGGCCAGCAGGCCCCCGCGTACGGCGGCGAGCAGCCGGACTACTACGGCACCCCCCAGGCGTACCCGCCGCCGGAGCCGCCGACCCGCCGGCGCGCCGAGCCCGAGCCGCAGCACACCGACTGGGACCCCGGCCCCGACGAGGGCGAGCACGCCTTCTTCGCGGGCGGGGACGCCGAGGAGGACGAGGAGCCCGCCGACGGCGGCCGCGGCGAACGCAGGGCCCGGGGCGGCGGGAAACCCAAGAAGCGCCGCAACGGATGCGCCTGCCTGGTGGTCTGCCTGGTGCTCGGCGGCGGCGTCGCGGGCGTCGGCTACTTCGGCTACCAGTTCTACCAGGAACGTTTCGGCGCGGCCCCCGACTACGCGGGCGACGGCAACGGCGAGCAGGTCACCGTCACCATCCCCAAGGGCGCCGGCGGCTCCACGATCGGCCAGGAACTCAAACGCCAGGGCGTGGTGAAGAGCGTCGACGCCTTCATCGCCGCCCAGCAGAGCAACCCCCAGGGCAAGAGCATCCAGGACGGCGTGTACACGCTGCAGAAGGAGATGTCGGCCGAGAGCGCCGTCGAACTCCTGCTGAACCCCAAGAGCCGCAGCAACCTGATCGTCGCCGAGGGCAGGCGCAACGTCGACGTCTACAAGCTGATCGACAAGCAGCTCGGCGTGGACGAGGGCACCACGGCCAAGGTCGCCGAGAGCGAGTGGAAGAGCCTCGGCCTGCCCGAATGGGCGATGAACCACAAGAACGTGAAGGACCCGCTGGAAGGGTTCCTCTACCCGTCCAGCTACTCGGCGGCCAAGGGCCAGAAGCCCGAGGACGTGCTGAAACAGATGGTGGCACGGGCCAACGAGCAGTACGAGAAGATCGGGCTCGAGCAGAAGGCGGAGGGCCTCGGCCTCGACGGGCCCTGGCAGCTGCTCACCGTGGCGAGCCTTGTGCAGGCGGAGGGCAAGACCCACGAGGACTTCCGCAAGATGTCCGAGGTCATCTACAACCGGCTCAAGCCCACCAACACGGAGACCAACCAGGAGCTCCAGTTCGACTCGACCTTCAACTATCTGAAGGGCCAGAGCGAGATCCGCATCAGCGAGTCCGAGATCAACAGCAACCCGGACCCGTACAACACCTACACCAACAAGGGTCTGCCGCCCGGACCCATCGGCAACCCCGGCGAAGAGGCGCTGCAGGCGGCGCTCTCCCCGACGAGCGACGGCTGGATGTACTTCGTGGCCACCGACGGCGTGAGCAAGACCGAGTTCGCCAAGACACACGACGAGTTCCTGAAGCTGAAGGATAAGTTCGATGCCGTCTCCGGCAACTGACCGTCGCAGGGCCGCCGTTCTCGGCTCTCCGATCGCGCACTCGCTCTCCCCGGTGCTGCACCGCGCCGCCTATGCCGAGCTGGGCCTGGAGGGCTGGTCGTACGACCGCTTCGAGGTGGACGAGGAGGCGCTGCCGGGCTTCTTCGACCGGCTCGGCCCCGAGTGGGCGGGGCTGTCGCTGACCATGCCGCTGAAGCGGGCGGTCATCCCGCTGCTCGACACGATCAGCGAGACCGCCGCCTCCGTGGACGCGGTGAACACCGTGGTCCTCACCGAGGACGGCCGCAGGACCGGCGACAACACCGACATCCCCGGCATGGTCGCCGCCCTGCGCGAGCACGGCATCGAGAAGGCCGAGACCGCCGCGATCCTCGGCGCCGGCGCCACCGCCTCCTCCGCGCTGGCCGCCCTGACCCGGATCTGCACCGGCGAGATCACCGTCTACGTCCGCAGCGAGGCGCGCGCCGCCGAGATGCGGGGCTGGGCCGAGCGCCTGGAGGCCGACGTGCGCATCGCCGACTGGGCGGACGCCGAGGAGGCGCTGCGCGCCCCGCTGGTCGTGGCCACCACCCCGGCCGGCACCACCGACGCCCTCGCCGGCGCCGTCCCGGAGATGCCCGCGACCCTCTTCGACGTGCTCTACGACCCGTGGCCCACCACGCTCGCCGCCCGCTGGTCCGCTTACGGCGGTGCCGTCGTCAGCGGCCTCGACCTGCTGCTGCACCAGGCGGTGCTGCAGGTGGAGCAGATGACCGGCCGGTCGCCCGCCCCGCTGGCGGCGATGCGGGCCGCGGGGGAGCGGGCGCTCGCCGGCTGAACCGCCGCACCGCGCTCCGGGTCCGCTCACGCCCTGCCCCGTCCACCTGTCCGTCCACCTGTCCGTCCAGCGGACCGATTCCGGTCCGCCCCCGCGGACGTGGGAGGATCGGAGGTGGCGGGCCGGGGCCGCGCACCCGGTCGGGCCGTTGCCGTACGCGGTCAGGACGCGTACGCAAGGCATAACCGGGGCGCGAGCACTGAGGAGCACCGTTGAGCAGGTTGCGCTGGCTGACCGCGGGGGAGTCCCACGGTCCCGCACTCGTCGCGACGCTGGAGGGTCTGCCCGCCGGCGTGCCGATCACCACGGACATGGTGGCGGACCATCTGGCGAGGCGGCGGCTCGGCTATGGCCGCGGTGCGCGGATGAAGTTCGAGCGTGACGAGGTCACCTTCCTCGGCGGCGTCCGGCACGGGCTCACCCTCGGTTCCCCGGTCGCGATCATGGTGGGCAACACCGAGTGGCCCAAGTGGGAGCAGGTCATGGCGGCCGACCCGGTCGACCCGGAGATCCTGGAGGGGCTGGCCCGCAACGCGCCGCTGACCCGTCCGCGCCCCGGTCACGCGGACCTCGCCGGCATGCAGAAGTACGGCTTCGACGAGGCCCGGCCGATCCTGGAGCGGGCCTCCGCGCGCGAGACGGCGGCCCGGGTGGCGCTGGGCGCGGTGGCGCGGTCCTACCTGAAGGAGACGACCGGCGTCGAGATCGTCAGCCATGTGGTCGAGCTGGCCTCGGCGAAGGCCCCCCAGGGCGTGTACCCGACACCGGCCGACGTGGAGAAGCTGGACGCCGACCCCGTGCGCTGCCTGGACGCCGACGCCTCGAAGGCGATGGTCGCCGAGATCGACCAGGCTCACAAGGACGGCGACACCCTCGGCGGCGTCGTCGAGATCCTCGCCTACGGCGTGCCGGTGGGCCTCGGCTCGCACGTCCACTGGGACCGCAAGCTCGACGCGCGGCTCGCGGGCGCCCTCATGGGCATCCAGGCGATCAAGGGCGTCGAGATCGGCGACGGCTTCGAGCTGGCCCGCGTGCCCGGTTCCCAGGCCCACGACGAGATCGTCAACACGCCCGAGGGCATCCGCCGGGTCTCCGGCCGCTCCGGCGGCACCGAGGGCGGCCTCACCACCGGTGAGCTGCTGCGGGTGCGTGCCGCGATGAAGCCGATCGCCACCGTGCCGCGCGCCCTGAAGACGGTGGACGTGACCACCGGTGAGGCCACGCAGGCCCACCACCAGCGCTCCGACGTGTCCGCCGTGCCCGCCGCCGGCATCGTCGCCGAGGCGATGGTCGCCCTGGTCCTGGCGGACGCGGTGGCGGAGAAGTTCGGCGGCGACAGCGTGCCCGAGACCCGCCGCAACGTGCGGACCTACCTCGAGAACCTGGCGATCCGATGAGTGCGCCGCTGATCGTGCTGGTCGGCCCGATGGGGGTCGGCAAGTCCACGGTGGGGCAGCTGCTGGCCGAGCGACTGGGCACCGGCTACCGGGACACGGACGCGGACATCGTCGCCGCCCAGGGGCGGACCATCGCGGAGATCTTCGTCGACGACGGCGAGTCCGCCTTCCGCGCCCTGGAGAAGGAGGCCGTGCGCACCGCGCTCGCCGAGCACGAGGGGGTCCTCGCCCTCGGGGGCGGCGCGATCCTGGACGCCGACACCCGCGGTCTGCTCGCCGGGCAGCAGGTCGTCTACCTCTCGATGGACGTCGAGGAGGCCGTCAGGCGCACCGGCCTGAACACGGCGCGCCCGCTGCTCGCGGTCAACCCGCGCAAGCAGTGGCGCGAGCTGATGGAGGCCCGTCGGCACCTCTACGAGGAGGTCGCCACGGTCGTCGTGGCCACGGACGGCCGTACGCCCGAAGAGGTCACCCGAGCCGCCCTGGACGCACTGGAATCGAAGTCTGTTTCCCCGGGGGACGCCCCCGGGACCCCCGGCCGAAGGACGCTGCGGTGAACGATGTGACAAGGATCCGGATCGGCGGCACCGCGGGGTCCGAGCCCTACGAGGTCCTGGTGGGCCGTCAGCTTCTGGGCGAGCTGGGCGGCCTGATCGGCACCCGGGCCAAGCGGGTCGCGGTCATCCACCCCGAGGCCCTCGCCGAGACCGGCGACGCCCTGCGCGCCGACCTCGCCGAGCAGGGCTACGAGGCGATCGCCATCCAGGTGCCCAACGCGGAGGAGGCCAAGACCGCCGAGGTCGCCGCCTACTGCTGGAAGGCGCTCGGCCAGTCCGGCTTCACCCGCACCGACGTCATCGTCGGCGTCGGCGGCGGCGCCAGCACCGACCTGGCCGGCTTCGTGGCCGCGACCTGGCTGCGCGGCGTGCGCTGGATCGCCGTCCCCACCACGGTGCTGGCCATGGTGGACGCGGCCGTCGGCGGCAAGACCGGCATCAACACCGCCGAGGGCAAGAACCTCGTCGGCTCCTTCCACCCGCCCGCCGGCGTCCTGTGCGACCTGGCCGCGCTGGACTCCCTCCCGGTCAACGACTACGTCTCGGGGCTCGCCGAGGTCATCAAGGCCGGCTTCATCGCCGACCCGGTGATCCTGGACCTGATCGAGTCCGACCCGCAGGCCGCGCGCACGCCGGCCGGACCGCACACCGCCGAGCTGATCGTGCGCTCCATCAAGGTCAAGGCGGAGGTCGTCTCCTCCGACCTGAAGGAGGCGGGCCTCAGGGAGATCCTCAACTACGGCCACACCCTCGGCCACGCCATCGAGAAGAACGAGCGCTACAAGTGGCGCCACGGCGCCGCCGTCTCGGTCGGCATGCACTTCGCCGCCGAGCTGGGCCGCCTCGCGGGCCGCCTGGACGACGCCACCGCCGACCGGCACCGCACCATCCTCGAAGCGGTCGGCCTGCCGCTGCACTACCGCTACGACCAGTGGCCCAAGCTCCTCGAGAACATGAAGGTCGACAAGAAGTCCCGCGGCGACCTGCTGCGCTTCATCGTCCTCGACGGCCTCGCCAAGCCCACCGTGCTGGAGGGCCCCGACCCGGCCGTCCTCCTCGCCGCCTACGGCGAGGTGGGCGAGTAGTACCCCGGCGCACCATCCGTCCGATTCGCCCTGCGCGACGGGCACTTCGGACCGCCCCCGGCCGTTCACCAAACGACGGCCGGGGGCGGTACCGTTCGGTAGCAGCGGGCGGGGCACCCCCTCCCGCCGTCAGCGCCCATCGCCTGTACGAGACGGAGTGGCACCGGATGCAGCACGCAGTGGGTTCTCCGCTGCCGCCGCCCCCTCAGCCGGGGCACGGACCGGCCGTCGGCTGGTCCCCGGCCGCACACCACCCGGGCCCGCACCAGGGCTCCGCCCCGGTACCGCCGCGACCGGCGCCCGGACACCCCCCGCAGGCGCCGCACCCGGCGGCACCCC
>MUMD01000120.1 GCA_002155895.1 Streptomyces rochei | reverse complement strand
CGCGGCGTAGTTGGCCTGGCCGGGGCCGCCGAGGATGCCGGACATCGAGGAGAAGAGGACGAAAGCGTCGAGGTCCAGGTCCTTGGTCGCTTCGTGCAGGTTCCACGCCGCGTCCACCTTCGGACGCAGCACACCCGCCAGACGCTCCGGCGTCAACGACTCCACAGTCCCGTCATCCAGCACACCGGCCGAGTGCACCACCGCACCCACCCCGTGCCGCGCGACCAAGTCAGCGACCGCAGCCCCATCCGCCACATCACAAGCCACGACCGACACACGCGCACCGGCCCGCGACAACTCCGCGACCAGCCCCTCAACCCCCTCCGCCGCCGGACCACGACGACTCACCAGCAGCAGCTCACGAACCCCGCGCTCCACCACCAGATGCCGAGCCACCACCCGACCCAGACCACCCGTACCACCCGTCACCAGAACCGGACCACGGCCCCACTCCAGACCCGCACCCCCGTCCCCGACCGCGACCGCGTCCGGAACCACGCGCGCCAACCGCGGCACCCGCACCCCACCACCGACGACAACCGCCTCCGGCTCCCCAGACGCCAGCGCAGCCACCACCGACTCAGCGTCCGCGCCACCCCCCACATCGAGCAGACCAAAACGCCCAGGATGCTCGGACACCGCCGACCGCACCAAGCCCCGCACAGCGGCGGCGTACAGGTCAGTCGCGCCCTCGGTGTCATGGGTGACGAACACCAGGCGCGATGCGGCGAACCGCTCCTCCGCCACCCAGGCACGGATCAACTCCAGCGCCCGAACCGCAGCGTCGTGCACGGACTCGACCACATCAGCACCACTGGCACCAGCATCGGCCCCGACCAGCACCGTCCCCGGCACCTCACCCGCACCCGCAAGATCCGCCAGATCCGCGAACGCCACGAATCCGTCACCCGGCAGGCCCGCGAGCCCCGCGTCACCGTCCAACAGGCCCACCGGACCCAGCCCGGTGGTATCGCTCATGGGCCGAGCCGACACCCACTGCACCTGGAAGAGTGAGTCACGGCCGGTGGCGTCGAGCTGCCCGGCTGCCAGCGGGCGCACGGTCAGGGACTCCACCGAGGCGACGGGGGTGCCGGCGGTGTCGGCCAGTTCCAGGGCCATGGTGCCGTCGGCGTCCCGGCTGAGCCGAACGCGCAGTGCGGAAGCACCAGAGGCATACAGGCGCACTCCGCCCCAGGAGAACGGAACCCCGCCGCGGCCGTCGTCACCGACGACGAAGGCGTGCAATGCGGCGTCGAAGAGCGCCGGGTGCAGGCCAAAGGCGTCACCCTCGGTCCCGTCCGCTAGAGCAACCTCGGCGAACAGCTCGTCGCCACTCCGCCAGGCGGCACGCAGCCCCTGGAAGGACGGCCCGTAGTGGAATCCGGCTTCGGCAAGCCGCTCGTAGCAGTCACTCACGTCGACCGGCACGGCATCCTGCGGGGGCCAGACCGAGGTGTCGAAGCCGGTGGGCGTGGCGCTTCCGGGCGCCAAGACTCCGGTGGCATGGACGGTCCAGGGGGCACCGGTGGCGATCTCGGCGCGCGCGTGCACGCCGAAGGAGCATCGCCCGTCCTCGTCGGGCGCGCCTACCCTGACCTGTATGTGGATGCCGCCGCGGTCGGGCAGCACCAGTGGGGTGGACAGGGTCAGTTCCTCGACCACATCGCAGCCGACCTCATCGGCGGCCCGGACGGCCAGCTCCAACAGGGCCGTACCCGGAACCAGTACGGCACCTTGAACGACGTGGTCGGCCAGCCACGGGTGTGACTGCGTCGACAGCCGACCGGTGAGGACGACGCCGTCCGCACCCTCGGTTCCGGCGAGTTCGACGGCGGCGCTCAGCAGCGGGTGTCCGGCGACACCGAGACCGGCGGAACGCATGTCCCCGGCCCGCGTCGGCACGTCGGCCGGCCAGTAGCGCTGGTGCTGGAAGGCGTACGTCGGCAGCTCGACGGCGCGGGCACCCGTCTCGGCGAAGAAGCCGGCCCAGTCGACGGTCACAC
>MUMD01000012.1 GCA_002155895.1 Streptomyces rochei | reverse complement strand
CTGGACCCCGCCTGCCCGGCCGCAGGCCCTCGTCAGTCGCGGTCAGTCGCGGCGCGCGGCGGGCGGGGCCGGGCAGGCGGGGTCCAGCTCCTCGATCGCGCGCAGGGTGCCGCCCAGCGATTTCACCAGCAGATCGCGCATGGTGTCCCGGGGCAGTTCGGGCCGGCCGATCCAGTCCAGGGTGGCGCCCTCGACGCTGCACACCCAGGCGAGCAGGCCCATGCGGGCCAGCGGCCCGATGTCCGAGCGGCCGTACGCCCCCTCGGCGATGGTGGCGACGATCGCCTCGCGCACGCCGTCGCGGACGGCATGGACCTCGGCGTCGAAGCCCACGCCGCCGCTGACGATGGTGCGGTAGGCGGCCTGGTGGTGCTCGGCGTAGCGCAGGTAGCCGTCGATGGTGCGGTGGACGCGGTCCACCTGGGGCAGGTCGGTGCCGCCCGCGGCGGTGGTGACCAGATCGGCGACGGAGTCCTGGATGATCGCCAGGTAGTAGCCCCGCTTGGACTGGAAGTAGTAGTAGATCAGCCCTTTGGCGACATGCGCCTGCCGGGCGATGTCGTCCATCGACAGCGCGTCGTAGGACGTGTCGGCGAACAACCTCCGCCCGATGGCGATGAGTTCGGCGCGGCGTGCCAGCGAGCGCTCGGTACCGCGCGCCCGGGGACGGGCGTCGGCGCGCTGTTGACTGATATTCAATTTCGACCCTGGTCTCCTACGGGGGGCGGGACACCCGCAGTATGGCAGGTCGGGACGTGGGGCAGGTCACACGAGGGTCACGTCACAGCAGGCCCAGCTGCACCACGAGCATCGCGAGCACCACGACGAGGGTCCAGCCCATGACGTGCTCGAGGATCTTCGGGCCGTCGTCCTTGGGTCCGCCGGTACGGACACGGGCGGCGGTGGCGGTGTGTGCGGTCATGACGTCTCGCTGCTCTCCGGCGTTCGGTGGACCCCCCGGAACCCTGTCCACCTTGCCATCGCGAACGGCCTGCGCGGCGGAGACGTTGGTCACAGGCGGGCCCCCGGCCATGAGGCCGGGGGCCGTCGTCGGGATGCCGTCAGCGCACCCCCACCGCCGCCAGGGCCCTGCGCTGGCGCGGGCTGGGGTGCGCCGGGAAGTACAGGTAGCAGACGCCGCCGGTGCCGGAGACGACCTTGCCACTGGCGTTGTACCGCTTGGTCCTGAGCCAGATGTTCTCCCACTCGCGCCGCTTGTAGACCCGGCGCACCGCCTCGTTGTCGTCCGAGGCGGGATCGTTGGCGATCACATCGCCGTCGGCCGTGAAGCCGATCACGGTCATCAGATGCCCTGAGGTGCCGTAACCGGCCCCGGTCAGCTCCTCCGCGAGGAACGACTGGGACGTGATGGCCGGGATGCCGGCCGCGATCAGCGTCTCCAGGTCGGTGAGGGAGCCGAGGCGGGTGACCACGCCCTGGAGCCCGTCGAAGGTGGCCGCGTAGGCGGCGTTGAAGGGCCAGTTGCCGCAGCCGGCGTACTGGTAGTCGTAGGTGTACCGGGCCGCGTGGCAGACCTGCGGGTCGGCGTAGGAGGGGTCGACCCAGGCGAGTTGGTCCTCGGTGAGCCGGCCGCCCCAGTACTCGATGATCATCTGTGAGGAGGTGGGGCTGCACCACGCCTCGCCGCCGTTGTCGTACTCCGGGTACTGCCCCTTGTGGATCTCCTGCGAGTAGCGGGGCACGCGCAGTTCCTGGGCGAGGCCGGGGGTGGAGGCGGGGACCGTGAAGCGGTCCGGCACGTCGGAGCCCATCGCGCCGAGCCGCCACACGGTGGGCGTGGTCCTCGTGCCGGGCCGGCGGTGCAGGGTGAGCCGGAGACGGTAGGAGGTCAGGCGCAGCCCCGTGGAGGCGTCGTCGATCGCGAAGGTGTCGGTCCAGACGCTGCTCCGGCCGTCGCCCTGGTCGTCGACCGAGGTGCGCCGGATGTCCTGGTCGCCGTCGCCGGCCGTCCAGCGGCCCATCACGTACCAGGGCGTGTCCGTGCCGTCGGAGTAGGTGCCCTTCAGCTCGATCTGGATCCAGGTGCCGGACGGGGTGTGCGCGTTCCAGGAGGCGATGACCTCGGTCGCGGGCACGGAGAGCCGGTGGACGGGCGAGGTCCAGGTGGCGTACTCCCAGGCGGCGGTCCTGCCGGTGTGCGGGTCGGTGTAGTCGGTGCGGCCCGCCGGGGCGCCGATCACCACACCGGGCCGGGCCCCGGCCACGGGACGGGTGCCCCGCGCGGTCCCGGACCGCCAGTCGCGGAAGGTGGTCCAGGCGCGGTAGTCGACCCGGGCGGCGGGGGCGCCGTCGGGGTCGGCCCGGCCCGCCTCCGTACCGGGCGTGGCTTCGGCGGTGGCCGGGATCGCAGCGCCGGTCACGGCGGCGGCGACCGCGGCGGCCAGGACGGTTCTGCGCGACGGCTGTTCGGCTCTGCTCATGGGCGGAAGACCCCCAGGTGTCCGATTCGGGCGGGTCCGATGCACGGTCGTGCGCCAACTATGGCCGCAGGCGCGCACTCCTGCCAGCACTTCTGCACACGCCACGCCATGAACATTGGTGTCGACCAGTGGCGCGGGCGGGCCGGCGGCGGCCGGCCGGGACGCGGCCGCCTCGCCGGACGCGGTTAGAGTGCGGGGCGAACGCCGTCCGCCCCCTCGCGCCGCCCGGGACCCGCCATCCACGACCTCGCAGCCCAGCTCCACCGGCTCCCGCCCTCCTGCGGTCCCGTGCGCCTGATCGGCGTGGACGGGCACGCCGGTTCGGGGAAGTCCACGTTCGCCGGGCGACTGGCCGCCGCGCTGGGCGGCGCGCCGGTGCTGCACCTCGACGATGTCGCCAGCCACGACGCGCTCTTCGACTGGACCGGACGACTGCTCACCCAGGTGATCGAGCCGCTGCGACGCGGGGACACCGCGCACTACACCCCCTACGACTGGCGGGCCCGCGACTTCTCGGCGCCCCGCCCCCTGCCGCCGGCCCCGGTGGTCCTGATCGAGGGCGTGGGAGCGGGGCGCGAGGCGCTCCGCCCGTATCTGGCCGGGCTGCTGTGGATGGAGTTGCCCCCGGCCCAGGCGTGGGAGCGCGGACGGGCGCGCGACGGAGCGGAGCAGCGGACGTTCTGGGACGGGTGGATTCCGGCGGAGCGCCGGCACTTCGCCGCCGACCCGTCGCGCCCCTTCGCGCACCTTCTGGTGCGTCAGAGCGAGGAGGGGTACGAGGTGCTGCCGGGGCCCGCGGGATGCGCCTCCCCTCCCTGGTTCCTCACTCACCGTGACGGACCATCCGCAATGTGGTGAACTCGTGAAGATCGCCGGCAGGCAACGCGCCGGAGTGCCCCAACTCCGCTTGACCCGGGGCCCGTACAGGTCTTACGTTCTGAATGTGCGGTCGATCGAGACCGCCCGCAGACGCGAAGCCCCCGGTTGTTCCCCCGTGATCGGGGGCTTCGTTCTGCCCTGAGCCCGTTCCGCGGCTGCTCCGCGAGGCGATCCGATCACCCTCAGTGATGCCCCGCCTCCTTCAGGACCGCCTCCCACCTCGTGGAACGGGCCTTCCCGGCGCCCTTCGGAGGACAGACCGCCGCGGGTACGATGCCCTCGGTGCGACCTACGCCGCAGTTGCGCGCGCACCTTGCAACTCCGGCCCGCGGCAGAGCCGTTGGCCCAGGCGGCCGACGGGCGCGAGTCCGGCGGCATACCGACGGGGGCACGGTACGTGGGGGACGGGATGGACTTCGGCGCGCAGAGCCCGCAGGCCCCGGCCGACCTGGCCTGGCTGCGCGGCGTGGACGCCTACACCATGGGCGCCTATCCGCAGGCCGAGGAGGAGTTCCGGGCCGCGGTGCGCCTCGATCCCGCGATGGCCGACGGCTGGCTCGGACTGCACGCGCTGCGCGTCGACACCACCAACGCGCTGCTCAGGATGTACCGCCACCGGGAGCGCTTCGGCGAGCAGCGCGCCCGCCACCGCCGCCCCCTCAACTCCTGGTACTGGCTGGGCTGGTGGGTGCAGCCGGTGCTGGAGAGCCCCCGCGATCTGCTGCTCGCGCACGCCTCCCACTGGCTCGACGGCCGCCACGTCCCGGAGCTGGACCGGGCCCTGGCCGGGCTGCCGCCCGTGGACAGCGATCCCCAGGTCCGCTTCCTGCACGCCTGCCGTGCCTATCTGGTCAAGGACTGGGAACAGCTCGTCCGGCACACCGACCCCCTGCTCGGCGACCCCCTGCTGGGCATCGAGGCCGGCCTGTTCAGCGGTATGGCCCGGGTCCGGCTGGAGATGTACGGGCAGGCCGAACCGCTGCTGTCGGCGGCCCTGATGCGGTGCCGCAGCGAGCAGCCGCAACGCAAGGAGCTGCGGTACTGGCTGGCGCGGGCCCACGAGGGCACGGGCCGCAGCGCCGCCGCGCTGCCGCTGTACCGGGCCGTGCACCGCGTCGACCCGGCCTTCATGGACACCTCGGCCCGGCTGGCCGCGATCGCCGAGGGCGACGGCTACGACGACGCCGGCGACCTCGCGGGACTGGTCCAGTCCGGCCTGGGGCCGGACGGCCTGGACGGCCCCGACGGGCTCGACCCGCTCTCCGGCACCGAGGAACGCGATCTGAAGCTGTCCGTCCCGGAGCCGGGGCCGGCCGCCCCGCTGCCCTCGCTGTCCGGACCGCCGGTGCGCGAGCGGACCGACGGGCCGGACCCCTCCCTGCCCACCGGCCCCACCGACCCCGCCTTACTGGAGGAGGCGCTCGCCGAGCTGGAGCGCATGGTGGGTCTGGAGCCGGTGAAGCGGCAGGTCAAGGCCCTGTCCGCACAGCTGAACATGGCGCGGCTGCGGGCCGGGCAGGGCCTGCCCGTCCAGCCGCCCAAACGTCACTTCGTCTTCTCCGGCCCCTCCGGCACCGGCAAGACCACCGTGGCCCGCATCCTGGGCCGCGTGTTCTACGCGCTCGGCCTGCTGGGCGGGGACCACCTCGTGGAGGCGCAGCGGGCCGATCTGGTCGGCGAGTACCTGGGCCAGACCGCCGTGAAGGCCAACGAGCTGATCGACTCCGCGCTCGGCGGCGTGCTCTTCGTGGACGAGGCCTACTCCCTGTCCAACTCCGGGTACGGCAAGGGCGACGCGTACGGCGACGAGGCGCTGCAGGTGCTGCTGAAGCGGGCCGAGGACAACCGCGACCACCTGGTGGTGATCCTGGCCGGCTACCCGGAGGGCATGGACCGGCTGCTGAGCGCCAACCCGGGGCTCTCCTCCCGCTTCACGACCCGGGTCGACTTCCCCTCCTACCGGCCGCTGGAGCTGACCTCGATCGGGAAGGTGCTCGCGGCCGAGAACGGGGACGTGTGGGACGAGGAGGCGCTCGACGAGCTGCGGTCGATCGCCGGGCACGTGGTGGACCAGGGGTGGATCGACGAGTTGGGCAACGGGCGGTTCCTGCGCACCCTGTACGAGAAGAGCTGTGCCTACCGGGATCTGCGGTTGTCGGTGTGTCCGGGCGAACTCGGCCGGGACGACCTGGCGACCCTGCGGCTGCCCGATCTGATGCAGGCGTACGGGGAGGTGCTGTCGGGGAGGGGGCCGCAGGACCCGTCGGCCATGTGAGGCCCCCCTCGCGTCCCCTCCCCCGCCTCCGGCTACGTCGCCAGGGTCACCTCCCGGTGGGCCGGGTCGCGCACCTCACCGACCAGGAGTTCCAGTACGTCCTCCATGGCGACCAGGCCGAGGACCTTCCCCGACGCGTCCGTCACCTGGGCCAGGTGGGTGGCCGCGCGGCGCATCACGGTGAGGGCGTCGTCGAGCGGGAGGTCGGGGCGGAGAGTCGTCATCGGGCGCCACAGGTGCTGCGGGACAGCCCGGTCGGAGTCCTCGGCGTCGAGGACGTCCTTGACGTGGAGGTAGCCCATGAAGGCGCCCTGCTCCGCCGCGATCGGGAAGCGGGAGTACCCGGTGCGGGCGGTGAGCCGGACGATCTCGCCCGGGGTGACGGACGGGCCGACCGTCACCAGCGTCTCCCGGCCGAGCAGCACGTCCGTCACCGGCCGGGAACCCAGCTCCAGGGCGTCCTCCAGGCGTTCCTGCTCCTCGGGGTCGAGCAGGCCCGCCTGGCCGGCGTCCTCGACCAGCCGGTTGAGCTGCTCACTGGTGAAGACGGCCTCGACCTCGTCCTTGGGTTCGACGCGGAAGAGCCGCAGGATGCCCCGGGAGCAGGCGCCCAGGGCGAAGGTGATCGGCTTGCACAGGCGGGCGAAGGCGACCAGCCCGGGGCTCAGCCACAGCGCGGTCTTCTCGGGGGCGGCCATCGCCAGGTTCTTCGGGACCATCTCGCCGATGACGAGGTGGCAGAAGACCACGGCGGCCAGGGCGATGACGTAGCCGAGCGGGTGGATGACGCCGTGCGGCAGGTGCATCCAGGTGAAGACCGGCTCCAGCAGGTGGGCGACGGTCGGTTCGGCGACCGCGCCGAGCGTCAGCGAGCAGACGGTGATGCCGAACTGGGCGGCGGCCATCATCTGCGGCAGCCGCTCCAGCCCGTGGAGGACCTGGCGGGAGCGGGCGGTGCCGAGCGGTTCGATCTGACTGCGGCGGACCGAGACCAGCGCGAACTCGGCGCCGACGAAGAAACCGTTGGCGAGGACGAGCAGCGCGGCGAAGAGGAGTTGCAGGACGCTCATCGGGCGGCCTCCGGCACGGCCGCGGGTGCTGTCCGCACCAGCCGTATCCGTTCGGCGCGGTAGTGGCCGACCCGGCGCACGGAGAGGCGCCAGCCGGGCAGTTCCGCCCGGTCGCCGACGGCCGGGATGCGGCCGAGCAGATCGGCGACCAGGCCGGCCGCGGTCTCGTACGGCCCCTCGGGGGCGTCGAGGCCGATGCGGCGCAGGGTGTCGACGCGGCAGCTGCCGTCGACGTCCCAGGCGGGCCGGCCGTCCTCGGGCGGGGCGACGGCGAGTTCCGGGGCGTCCAGGCCGTCGTGCTCGTCGCGGACCTCGCCGACGAGCTCCTCGACGATGTCCTCCAGGGTGACGACACCGGCGGTGCCGCCGTACTCGTCGACGACGACCGCGATGGGCTGCTCGCTGCGCAGGCGGGTCAGGAGGGGCCGGACGGGCAGCGTCTCGGGAACCAGCAGCGCCGGGCGCGCGATGCGTCCGACGGGGGTGCGCAGGCGGTCGGGCACGCGGACGGCGAGGGCGTCCTTGAGGTGGACCATGCCGACGATCTCGTCGATCTTCTCCCGGTAGACGGGGAAGCGGGACAGGCCGGTGGCGCGGGTCAGATTGACCACGTCCTCGGCGGTGGCCGAGGAGTGCAGGGCGCTGACCTTCACGCGCGGGGTCATGACGTGCTGCGCGGTCAGTTCGCCGAGCGACAGGGTGCGGACGAACAGGTCGGCGGTGTCCTGTTCCAGGGCACCGGCCCGGGCGGAGTGCCGGGCCAGGGAGACCAGTTCGCCGGGCGTGCGGGCGGAGGCCAGCTCTTCGGCGGGCTCGACGCCGAACGCGCGGACCAGGCGGTTGGCCACGGCGTTCAGTGCCGCGATCACCGGGTGGAAGGCCCGGGCGAAGGCGTGCTGCGGGCCCGCGACGAAGCGCGCCACCTGCAGCGGCCTGGACACCGCCCAGTTCTTGGGGACCAGCTCGCCGATCACCATCTGGACCGCCGAGGCCAGCAGCATGCCGACGACGACCGCGACACCGGGGACGGCTCCGCCCGGGATGCCGACGGCCGTGAACGGGCCGTCCAGGAGCCGGGCGAGCGCCGGTTCGGCGAGCATGCCGACGACCAGGGAGGTGAGGGTGATGCCGAGTTGAGTGCCGGAGAGCTGGAAGGACAGCTCCTTCAGGGACTCGACGACGCGGCGGGCGCGCCGGTCGCCGTCGGCGGCGGCCTGTTCGGCGTCGGGCCGTTCCACGGTCACCAGGCCGAACTCGGCGGCGACGAAGAAGCCGTTGGCGAGGATCAGCACGAAGGCGGCTGCCAGGAGCAGCAGGGGGGTGGTCATGATGCCGCCGCCTGTGGGACTTCACAGCAGGGGGCGGCGCAGGTACTGCAGGACGATCCGTCCATCGCCGGAGGGAGTCACTCCTCGGGTAGCAGGAACCCCCGCGCACCGGGCGGAGCGACAGGGGCGAGGACGCGACGGCCGCGTCCTCGTTCCCAGATTAATCACGAAAAGGGCGCCCGCGGCAGGGTCGGCGCCCCCGCGTCAGCCGCGTGGTGTCTCGTCGGCGGCGGCCGAGCGCGCCTCCACCAGGGCGCGCAGGGCGCGCGCGTCCTGGATGGCGCGCTGCTTGGCGATGCCCGGCTGGATGCCGAGCGCGGGCAGGCTGGTCCCGTCGCTGAGGTCGAGGAAGGCCCAGGGGTCGCCCTGGCGGAGGTTGACCCGGATGATCTCGGCCCAGGCCAGGCGCCGCTTGGTGGTGAGGTTGACCACGGTGACGCCCGTCTCGTCGGCGGTGACACGGGGGCGGGCCAGCAGGAAGAGGACCCCGGCGAGGAGGAGCGCGGTCAGCGCGAAGCTCAGGCGCTCTCCGGTGCCGAGGCCGTCCAGCAGCATGCCGACCGCCGTGATCGCCGCGAAGGTGAGGACGGCGAGGACGGTCAGGACGGCGCGGGTGCGGCCCGGCCGGAAGGTGACGGGCAGGGCCGGCAGGTCCGGCGTGGTGTCGGGCATGGGGTCGCTCCGGGTCCCGCTCAGAGACGGCAGGCGTGGATGGCCGTGGTCAGGATGGCGCGGGCGCCGATCTCGTAGAGGTCGTCCATGATCCGCTGGGCCTCCTTGGCGGGGACCATGGCACGGACGGCGACCCAGCCCTCGTTGTGCAGCGGGGAGACGGTCGGGGACTCCAGACCAGGGGTGAGGGCGACGGCCTTCTCCAGCTGCTCGACCCGGCAGTCGTAGTCCATCATCACGTACGTCCGGGCCACCAGGACGCCCTGGAGCCGGCGCAGGAACTGCTGGACCTTGGGCTCGTCGGCGTCCGCGCCGGAGCGGCGGATGACGACGGCCTCCGACTTCATGATGGGCTCGCCGAAGACCTCCAGGCCCGCGTTGCGCAGCGAGGTCCCGGTCTCGACGACGTCCGCGATGACCTCGGCGACGCCCAGCTCGATGGCGGTCTCGACGGCGCCGTCGAGGTGGACGACGGAGGCGTCGACGCCCTGCTCGGCCAGGTGGGCGGCGACGATGCCCTCGTAGGAGGTGGCGACGGTGCGGCCCTTGAGGTCGGTGACGGCGTTCGCGGTGCCCGGCTTGCCGGCGAAGCGGAAGGTGGAGCGGGCGAAGCCGAGCGGCAGGATCTCCTCGGCGTCCGCGCCGGAGTCGATCAGCAGGTCGCGGCCGGTGATGCCGATGTCGAGCCTGCCGGAGGAGACGTAGATCGCGATGTCGCGGGGGCGCAGGTAGAAGAACTCGACCTCGTTGGTCGGGTCGACGATGCGCAGTTCCTTGGACTCGCGGCGCTGCTGGTAGCCGGCCTCATGCAGCATCTCCCCCGCGGGGCCTGACAGGGAACCCTTGTTGGGGACGGCGATGCGCAGCATGAGGTCGGCTTCCTTTGTGTGAAGGGGTGGAGAAAGAGGGGGTCCGGCTTACAGGTGGGCGTAGACGTCGTCCAGGGAGATGCCGCGGGCGACCATCATCACCTGGACGTGGTACAGCAGCTGGGAGATCTCCTCGGCGGCCGCGTCCTTGCCCTCGTACTCGGCGGCCATCCAGACCTCGGCGGCCTCCTCGACGACCTTCTTGCCGATGGCGTGGACCCCCTTGTCCACCAGCTCGGCGGTGCGGGAGGTGGCGGGGTCGCCGTTGGCGGCCTTGTGCTGGAGCTCGGTGAAGAGCTCCTCGAAAGTCTTCTTGGACATGGTGGCGCCCACTTTACGCGTAGTGCCGGGCGGCCTAGCGCCACGGTTCGGATACTGAGCGGAGCGTGGCCGCCGTGGCGACGGCCGCGGTCACCGCCTCGTGCCCCTTGTCCTCGCTGGAGCCCTCCAGGCCGGCCCGGTCGAGGGCCTGCTCCTCGGTGTCGCAGGTGAGGACGCCGAAGCCGACGGGGACGCCGGTGTCGACGGAGACCTGGACGAGGCCCTGGGTGACGCCCTGGCACACGTAGTCGAAGTGGGGGGTGCCGCCGCGGATGACGACGCCGAGGGCGACGATCGCGTCGTAGCCGCGTCCGGCGAGCACCTTGGCCACCACCGGCAGCTCGAAGCTGCCGGGGACCCTGAGCAGGGTCGGCTCGTCGATGCCCAGCTCGTGCAGGGCGCGCAGCGCGCCGTCCACCAGTCCGTCCATCACCTTGTCGTGCCACTGTGCCGCGACGACGGCGACCCGCAGGTCCCCCACGTTGCGTACGGACAGGTCCGGTGCACCCTTGCCGCTCACGTCTCTCCTCGTGTCGCTTGCTTACTGGTTGCCGCAGGTGGACACGGGCGTCGTGTCCAGCCAGGGCAGATCGTGGCCCATCCGGTCCCGCTTGGTGCGCAGGTAGCGGAGGTTGTGTTCGCCGGCCTGGACGGGCATCGGTTCGCGGCCGGTGACCTGGATGCCGTGCCGTTCGAGGGCGGCGGACTTGTCGGGGTTGTTGGTCATCAGGCGGACGGCGCGCACGCCGAGGTCGGTCAGGATCTGGGCGCCGGCCCCGTAGTCGCGGGCGTCGGCGGGCAGGCCGAGCTCCAGGTTGGCGTCGAGGGTGTCCCGGCCGCGCTCCTGGAGTTCGTAGGCGCGCAGCTTGGACATCAGGCCGATGCCGCGTCCCTCGTGGCCGCGCAGGTAGACGACCACTCCCCTGCCCTCGGCCTGGATGCGGTCCAGGGAGGCGTCGAGCTGGGGCCCGCAGTCGCAGCGCTGGGAGCCGAAGACGTCGCCGGTGAGGCATTCGGAGTGGACGCGGACGAGGACGTCCTTCCCGTCGCCGATCTCGCCGTGCACCAGGGCGACGTGCTCGACGCCGTCGACGGTGGAGCGGTAGCCGTACGCGGTGAACTCGCCGTGCCGGGTGGGCAGGTGGACCTCGGCCTCGCGGCGGACGGTGGGCTCGGCGCCGCGGCGGTAGGCGATCAGGTCCTCGATGGAGATGATCGTCAGGCCGTGCTTGCGGGCGAACGGGATCAGCTCGGGCAGGCGCAGCATGCGCCCGTCCTCGCCGGCGATCTCCACGATGGCGCCGGCCGGGCGCAGGCCCGCCAGGCGGGCGAGGTCGACGGCGGCCTCGGTGTGGCCGTTGCGCACCAGGACGCCGCCGGAGCGGGCGCGCAGCGGGAAGATGTGGCCGGGGCGGACGAGGTCGTCGGGCTCGGCGGTGCCGCTCGCCAGGAGCTGGAGGGTGGTGGCGCGGTCGGAGGCGGAGATGCCGGTGCTGACACCGTGCGCGGCGGTGGCGTCCACGGAGACGGTGAAGGCGGTCTTCATCGACTCGGTGTTGTCGTCCACCATCTGCGGCAGGCGCAGCCGGTCCAGTTCCTCGCCCTCCATGGGGGCGCAGATCAGGCCGCGGCACTCGCTCATCATGAAGGCGACGATCTCCTCGGTCGCCTTCTCGGCGGCGATGACGAGGTCGCCCTCGTTCTCGCGGTTCTCGTCGTCGACGACGACGACCGGGCGGCCGGCGGCGATGTCGGCGACGGCCTGTTCGACGGGGTCGAGGAGCAGGTCCTCGGGTCCGTCGGGGCTGTAGAGGATGGGTGCCGTGCTCATGCGGGCGCTCCTTCCGGGACGGGCCGCGCCGCGGTGCGGGAGCGCAGCCACCAGTCGCGCAGGCCCCACAGGACGAGCGCGCCGTAGATGACGTAGACGAAGCCGGAGAAGGCGAAGCCGTTGGCGAAGTTCAGCGGGACGCCGACCAGGTCGACCAGCAGCCAGGCGAACCAGAACTCGACCATGCCGCGCGCCTGGGCGTACATGGCGACGACGGTGCCGACGAAGATGTACGCGTCCGGCCAGGGGTCCCAGGACAGGGTCGGGAAGGCGGTGAACAGGCCGCCGACCGCGAGGGTGCCGACGGCGGCCGCGGCGAGCAGGGCGCCGCGCTCGCGCCAGGTGGCGAACCGGACGGCGATGGAGCCGTCCTGGGTCTGCTGCCGGCCGCGGTTCCACTGCCACAGGCCCCAGGCGGCGACGACCATGACGACGACCTGCTTGCCCGCGCTGCCGGAAAGGTGGGCGGTGGCGAAGGCCGTGAAGAGGATGAGCCCGGAGACGAACTGCACGGGCCAGGTCCACAGGGAGCGCCGCCAGCCGAGGGCGAGGCCGAGCAGACCGATCACGTTGCCGATCATGTCCGACCACTTGATGTGCTGGTCGAAGAGCGTGAACGCCTCGGAGTTGAGCCAGTTCACCGGGTGCCCCCCTGGGTGCCGAGCAGCCGCTCGACGTACTTGGCGATGACGTCCACCTCGAGGTTGACCGGGTCGCCGGGCTGCTTGATGCCGAGCGTGGTCAGGGCGAGGGTGGTGGGGATGAGGCTGACGGTGAAGAAGTCGGGGCCGGCGTCGACGACGGTGAGGCTGATGCCGTCGACGGTGATGGAGCCCTTCTCCACGACGTAGCGGGCGAGGTCGGCGGGCAGCGAGATCTTGACGATCTCCCAGTGCTCGGAGGGCTTGCGCTCCAGGATCTCGCCGGTGCCGTCGACGTGGCCCTGCACGATGTGCCCGCCGAGGCGGGCGCCGACGGCGGTGGGGCGTTCCAGGTTGACGCGGGAGCCGGTGGTGAGGGCGCCCAGGCTGGAGCGGTTCAGGGTCTCCGCCATCACGTCGGCGGTGAACTCGTCGCCCTCGTGGTCGACGACGGTGAGGCAGACGCCGTTGACGGCGATGGAGTCGCCGTGCCGTGCCCCCTCGGTGACCACGGGGCCGCGCAGGCGGAAGCGACAGGCGTCGTCGAGGGTCTCGACGGCGGTGATCTCGCCCAGCTCTTCGACGATTCCGGTGAACACTTCCCGGGTCCTCCTGCCTCTTCGGGCACGGACTCCGGGGCTGTCGACGAACGACAGAAGGGACGGGCGGGAACACCGGGAGCGACGACGCCGGACGGGGCCCGCCCGTGACGGACGTGCCCCAGAGATCGGCGGCGCGCATGTGTGCTCGCCCGCCGCGCACTGCCTCCCATCCGGACTTTAACCGTCGGTCCAGGAATTTCACCTGGTCAACCGGTCGCTGGAGGCGACCGGGTCGCGGACTGTAACCGCCGGTTCGGACTTTCACCGACCCCGGAGTGCGCTGCTTCTGGTACAGGGCCAGTGTGCCACGACCGGCGACGGTCCATGCGGGCGGAGTGTGTGGAGTGGCTCACAGGGCGCCCCGCCGGGCGGCGCGCGGCGTGCCACGGCGCTCCACGTCGCTCCAACTCCACCCCCGACCAGGCATCTTGAGGTTGGTCCGTACCTATTGACTCACTGGTCTAGTCCTCTCTAGGGTCTGCCCAACTTCGGTGGAGAGGAACCGACTGTGCCTTCCCCCTCACGCTCCAGAGCCGGCCGCAGAGCCGGACCGGCGCTGTTCGCCGCGGCCGCGGCCGTCGCGGGCCTGGTGCTCGCCGGACTCCCGGCGACCGCTTCACAGGCCGCCGACCAGGAGTCCTGTCGCCCCGACGGGCTCTACCGGACGCCCGGCGTCGACGTCCCCTACTGCTCCGTCTACGACGCCGACGGCCGGGAGAAGATGGGCGCCGACCATTCGCGCCGGGTGATCGGCTACTTCACGGGCTGGCGCACCGGCAAGGACGGCAAGCCGGCGTACCTGGCCTCGGACATCCCCTGGGACAAGGTCACCCACATCAACTACGCCTTCGCGCACGTGGACGGCGCCCACAAGCTCTCCGTCGGCTCGGACACCGCGGCCAACCCGGCGACCGGGATGACGTGGCCCGGGGTCGAGGGCGCCGAGATGGACCCGGGCCTGCCCTACAAGGGGCACTTCAACCTGCTCAACAAGTTCAAGAAGCAGCACCCGGACGTCAAGACGATGATCTCGGTGGGCGGCTGGGCGGAGACCGGCGGCTACTTCGCGGACGACGGCACCCGGGTGGACTCGGGCGGCTTCTACTCGATGGCCACCAACGCCGACGGCTCGGTCAACCAGGCCGGCATCGACACCTTCGCCGACTCGGCGGTCGACTTCGTCCGTACGTACGGCTTCAACGGCGTCGACATCGACTACGAGTACCCGACGACGATGAAGGACGCGGGCAACCCGCTCGACTGGTCCTTCGCCAACGGCCGCCGGGCCGGGCTGGTCAAGGGCTACGCGGCGCTCATGAAGACGCTGCGCGAGAAGCTCGACCGCGCGGGCGCCGCGGACGGGAAGCACTACCTCCTCTCCGTCGCCGCGCCGTCCTCCGGGTACCTGCTGCGGGGCATGGAGACCTTCCAGGTCCAGAAGTACCTGGACTACGTCAACATCATGTCGTACGACCTGCACGGCGCCTGGAACGAGTACGTCGGCCCGAACGCCTCGCTCTTCGACGACGGCAAGGACGCGGAGCTGGCGGCGGCGAACGTCTACGGCAGCCAGCAGTACGGCGGCATCGGCTACCTCAACACCGACTGGGCCTACCACTACTTCCGCGGCTCGATGCCTGCCGGACGCATCAACATCGGCCTGCCCTACTACACCCGCGGGCACAAGAACGTGCAGGGCGGCACGGACGGCCTGTGGGGCAAGGCCGCCGCGAGCACCTGCCCGGCCGGTTCCGGGCTGACCAAGTGCGGTGACGGGGCCGTCGGCATCGACAACCTGTGGCACGACAAGGACGACAACGGCAAGGAGTCCCCGGCCGGTTCCAACCCGATGTGGCACGCCAAGAACCTGGAGAAGGGCATCGTCGGGGACTACGTGACGCGGTACGGCTTCCCCGCCGACACCAGGCTGACCGGGACCTACGCCCGCAAGTACGACTCCACCCTGGTCGCGCCGTGGCTGTGGAACGCGGAGAAGAAGGTCTTCCTGTCCACCGAGGACGAGCAGTCCGTGGCCGCCAAGGCCGACTACGTCGTGGACCGCGGCATCGGCGGCACGATGGTGTGGGAGCTGGCGGGCGACTACGGCTGGAACGCGGCCAAGGGTCAGTACGAGACCGGCGACACCCTCACTTCGCTGATGTACGGGAAGTTCAAGTCGGCCTCCCCGTACGGGGCGAAGGTCTCGAACGCGCCGCTGCCGGACAAGGCGGTGGACATCGGCGTGGAGTTCGGGGAGTTCAAGCTCGGCGACTCCAACTACCCGATCACGCCGAAGGTGAAGATCACCAACAACACGAAGACGGCTCTGCCGGGCGGCACGGAGTTCCGCTTCGACTACTCCACGGCCGCCCCCGGCAACGCCTCCGACCAGTCGGGCTTCGGCACCAAGGTGATCAGCAGCGACCACACGGGCTCCAACGTGGGCGGCCTGAAGGGCGACTTCCACCGCGTCTCGCTGAAGCTGCCCGCCTGGCAGACGCTGGCGCCCGGCGCCTCCGTGGAGCTGTCGTTCAACTACTACCTGCCGGTGTCCACGCCGTGGAACTGGACGGTGGACATCGCCGGGACGACGTACGCGCTCGCCGGGAACCTGGCACGCGGCACGACGGTGGTGGAGCCCGGCTCGGGCACCGGCCCCACGCCCGGCCCGACCGGTCCCACGCCCGATCCGACCGGCCCCACTCCGACGCCCGGCGCGTGCGCGCCGCCGGCGTGGAGCGCGGCCTCCGCGTACGGGGGTGGTTCGACCGTGTCCCACAAGGGGCACTCGTGGAAGTCCAAGTGGTGGACGAAGGGCGAGGAGCCCGGCTCCACCGGCGAGTGGGGTGTCTGGCAGGACCTCGGCGCCTGCTGAGCTCCCCGTGAGACCGGCCCGGCGGCGGTGACGACGGCCCTTGCCCGCCGCCGGGTCTCACCATCCGACGGCAGGGCGTCCCGCACCGGGGCGCCCTGCCGGCCGTTCGCCGCCGGGCACCCGGGTTCGGTGAGGGCGGTGGCGTGACGGGCGGTTTCGGCGCCCGGCCGTCCCACCGGGCCCGCGAGCGCCGCGGGTCAGCGGTCCCGCGGCGCGAACAGTTCGTCCTGGGCCCGGTCCCGGGCTGTCAGCAGCGCCCCCCGCAGGACGGCGCCGCCGCCCAGCGCGGTGGCCCGTACCTCGGTGGCCAGCGGTGACATACGGGTGAGGCGGTGCTGGACCCGGTCGGCGAGGGCGTCGGCGCCCGCCCGGCCGATCTCCCCGGCCAGGACCAGACAGCCGGGGTCGAGGACGGAGACGAGGGCGGCGGCCCCGAGGGCGACCCGGTCGGCGAGGGCGTCCAGGAAGCGTGCGGCCTCCGGGGCGGTGGCCGACCGGCGCACCGCCTCCCGCACCAGTGCCGCGGCGTGCGGCTCGGGCCCCTCGGGCACGGCCGTCACACCGTGTTCCGCCGCCAGCGCGCTCACCGCCGCCGCCCCGGCCACGGAGTGGAACCCGCCCTCGCAGTCGGTGGCCGACGGCAGCCCCGCGGTGCCCGGCACCGGCATGAAGCCGATCTCTCCCGCACCGCCGGACACGCCCCGCCGCAGCGTGCCGTCCAGGACGACCGCGGCACCGATGCCGAGACCGAGCCAGAGCAGCACGAAGGTCTCCCGGTCCCGGGCCGCTCCGTCGCGCTGCTCGGCCAGGGCGGCGAGGTTCGTCTCGTTCTCCACGCCGACCCGCGCCTCGGGGAACCTCTCCTGCAGCGCGGCCATCAGCCGGCGGTGCCACTCGGGCAGCCCCGTGGAGTCGCGCAGTTCGCCGCTGGCCGGGTCGATCAGGCCGGGCGCGCCGATGCCGACGGTGTGCAGCCGATCGGCGCCGGCCTCCTTCGCCGCGCGCTCGACCAGGCTCACCGCCTGTTCCACCGCGGGCCCCGTCCCCGCCTCGTCGCCGATCGGCGCGGACGCCTCCGCGAGCACCCGGCCGACCAGGTCGGACACCAGGACGGCGACGCCCCCGGTGCGCACGTCGAGGGCGGCGAGGTGCGCGCGGTCGGCGACGATGCCGTACAGCTTGGCGTTCGGGCCGCGGCGCTGCGCGCCCGACTCCCCCGCCACCTCCACCAGCCCGGAGGCGGTGAGGCGTTCGACGAGGTCGGCGACGGTGGGCCGGGACAGGCCGGTCAGCTTCTTCAGCTGCCCCGCCGTCAACGGGCCCTCCTGCTGGAGCAGGCGCAGGGCGAGCCGGTCGTTGATGGCCCGGGCGGTGCTCGGTGATGCGGGCATGCCGGGATCCTTCCAGATCGGCGGCGCGGCGGCCCACGCCGGAAAGCCCTATCCATCAGGAAGGGTCCCTGATAGTTTACGCGGCGCGGTGCGGCGGTGAGCGGCGCCCGGGGAGACGAGCAGGTGCGGAAGGCGGAGGGGCCGAGGATGAGCACAGTGGTCTACGAGCAACGCGAGGTCAGGCGCGCGCGGTACGCCGTCGCGGCCGTGTTCGCCGTGCACGGCGCCGTGACCGGTTCGTTCGCGACCCGGGTGCCGTGGATCCAGGACCACGCCGGGGTGAGCGCCGGTCAGCTCGGCCTGGCGCTCGCCTTCCCCGCGCTCGGCGCCTCGCTCGCCATGCCGCTGGCCGGCAGCGTGAGCCACCGCTTCGGCGCCCGGACCGCCCTGCGCGCTTTGCTGGCCCTGTGGACGCTGGCGCTGGTGCTGCCCGCGCTGGCCCCGAACCTGCTCACCCTGTGCCTGGCCCTGTTCGTCTACGGCGCCACGGCGGGCATGTCGGACGTGGCGATGAACGCGCTCGGCGTCGAGATCGAGAACCGGCTCGACAAATCGATCATGTCCGGCCTGCACGGCATGTGGAGCGCGGGCGCACTGGTCGGCTCGGCGGCCGGCACCCTCGCGGCCCACCTGGGGGCGGACGCCCGGCTGCACCACGGGCTGGCGGCGACGGGGCTGACCGTGGCGGGCCTGGTCGCCTGCACCTGGGTGCTGGACCTCCAGCCCGCCGAGGACGAGGACCCGCCGCCGCGCTTCGCGCTGCCGCCCCGGTCGGCGGTGCTGATCGGCGCCGTCGGCTTCTGCGCGGTGTTCGCGGAGGGCGCCAGCCTGGACTGGTCGGCCGTCTACCTGCGGGACGAGCTGGACAGCTCGGCCGGTCTGGCGGCGGCGTGCACCACGGGCTTCACGCTCACGATGGCCGTGGCCCGCCTGGCCGGCGACAAGGTGGTGGACCGCTTCGGCGCCGTGCGCACGGTGCGGGTGAGCGGGGTGCTGGCCTCCCTCGGCGGTCTGCTCGTCGTCGTCGGCGGCCATCCGGCCGTGGCGATGACCGGATTCGCCCTGATGGGGCTCGGGATCGCCGTGGTCGTCCCGCTGTGCTTCGCGGCGGCGGGGCGGGCCGGCTCCAACCCGAGCCTGGCCATCGCGGGCGTCGCCACCATCACGTACACCTCCGGCCTGGTCGCCCCGAGCGCGATCGGCGGCCTGGCCGAGGCGACCAGCCTGGTGGTGTCGTTCGGCCTGGTGACGGCGCTGGCCTGCTGCCTGGTGGTGTTCGCGAGGGTGCTGCGCGCCGGGGACCGGGACCGGCCGAAAATCAGTCCGCCGAGCGCAGCAGTGCCCGACCGGCGGTCCTGAAGGTCTCGCTCCACGGCGCCGGGCGCAGGGTCCGCGAGTCCAGCCGGACCAGCACCCGGGTGCCGCGCGCGTACGTGGTGGCGCCGTCCGCCGAGCAGAAGCGGAAGCCGTAGGTCAGCCCGGTCGTGCCGAGCCGGTCCAGCCAGAGGTGGACGGCGTAGGCGCCGGGACGGGTGACCGGCGCGTCGTAGGTGATGGTCAGCTCCCTGACCGCGTTGCAGGCGTCGCCGGCCGCCGCCCAGTCGCCCTCGAAGCGGAAGCCGTACTCCGTCCACAGCTCGGCCCAGGCGCGCTCGACCATCACCGGGTAGCGGGCGTTGTGCAGCAGGCCGAGCGCGTCGAGG
>MUMD01000119.1 GCA_002155895.1 Streptomyces rochei | reverse complement strand
CCCCGGACGAGCGTGCTGTGCCGCCCCCCGACCCACGTCAGCACGGGTCCGTCCGCCGCCCACCGCAGCCCCGAGCACTTCCACGTCTGTGCCATCCCTGCCGAGCGTAGGGGGCACCACTGACAACACGGCCGAGCCCGGACGCACCCGGACGCACCCGGGCGCCCCCGGGCGACGCCGAGGCGGGCACTCACCAGAGGTCAGTGCCCGCCTCGACGTACGGTATGAGCATGATGGGAAGCGACGCGGCCTGCCCGGAGCGCCTGGTCATGGAGCATGTGACCAGCCGCTGGGGCACCCTGGTCCTGATCGCCCTGCTGGACCGGCCCTACCGGTTCGGCGCACTGCGCCGGGAGATCGGCGGGGTCAGCGAGAAGATGCTGGCGCAGACCCTGCGGACCCTGGAGCGCGACGGCCTGGTCCACCGGGACGCCCGGCCCGTCATCCCGCCCCGCGTGGACTACTCCCTCACCGGCCTCGGCCGGGAGGCCGCCGAACAGGTCCGCGGCCTCGCCCGCTGGACGGAGCGCCGGATGGCGGCGGTGGAGCGGTCACGCGAGGCGTACGACGCCGCCCGGTCCTGACCGCCCCGCCTTCCCGCCTCACGGCTTCAGGACCGCCTCCATCACCTTGCGGGCGATGGGCGCGCCGAGGCGGCCACCGGAGATGTCCGCACGGGAGATGTCCATGTCGGTCGGGTCGATGAAGACGGCCACGGCGACGGAGGACCCGTCGTCCTTCTTGCCGTAGGAGACGAACCAGCCGTACGGCACCTCGTCGTCCACGTCGACACCGCGCTGCGCGGTACCCGTCTTGCCGCCGACCGTGATGCCGTCGATCAGGGCGCGCTTGGCGCTGCCCTCCTTGGCGGTGAACTCCATCATCTGCTGGACCTTCTGCGCGGTCTCGGCGGACACCGCCTCGCTCATCACCGCGGGCTCGGTCTTCTCCAGCGTGCCGAGGTCCGGCCCCTTGACCTCGTCGACGATGTACGGCTGCATCAGCTTGCCGTCGTTGGCCAGCGCGGCGGTGACCATCGCCATCTGCATCGGCGTACTGGTCAGGCTGCCCTGTCCCATGCCGGTGAGCGCGGTGCCCGGCTTGTCGAGGTCCTCGGGGTAGAGGCTCTTGGTGGCGAGCAGGTCGCCGAACTCCTCGGAGTAGACGTCCTCGTTGAAGCCGAACTTCTCGGCCGTCTCGCGCATCTTGTCCTGGCCCAGCTCGGCCGCGGCGTCGAGGAAGACGTTGTTGCAGGAGTGCTGCATCGCGACCTTCATCGAGGCCTTGTTGCAGACCGCGTCACCGGCCTCGCTGCCGATCTTGTTGGTCGACTGCGGCAGCTTGTACGGCGATTCGGCGTCCGAGCGCGCGTCGACGTCGCTGACCACGCCGTGCTCCAGCGCGGCCGCCGCGGTGAGGATCTTGAAGGTGGAGCCCGGCGGGTAGGTCTCGCGCAGGGCGCGGTTGGCGAGCGGCTTGCTCTTGTCCTTGCCGAGCGCGACGAAGCGGTCGGACTCGTTGAAGGTGCCGCCGGAGAACGTCGACGCATCGTAGGAGGGCGCCGACACCAGCGCCAGCACCTTGCCCGTACGGGGGTCCAGCGCGACGACCGCTCCCCGCGCGCCCTTCAGGTCGGTCAGCCCGTCCCAGGCGGCCTTCTGCGCCTTCGGGTCGATGGTGGTGACCACGGAACCGGCCCGCCGGCCCTCGCCGCTGACGATGTCGGCGAACCGCTGGAACGCCAGCCGGTCGTCCTTGCCGGTCAGGATGCCGTCGTAGGTCTTCTCCAGCAGCGTCATGCCCTGGGCCTGCGAGGCGTATCCGGTCACCGGCGCGTACATCGGCCCGTTGACGTAGGTGCGCTTGTACTTGAGGTCGCCCTCGGTCTCGGTGGAGCCCGTGACGGCCCGTCCGCCGACGATGATGTCGCCGCGCGGGGTGGAGAACTGCTCGATCTGCACCCGCCGGTTCTTGGTGTCGGAGGCGAGTTCCGGCGCCCGGACGTACTGCAGCCAGTTCGCGCGGATCAGCAGGCCGAGCACCAGCAGCCCGCAGAAGATCGCCACGGCCCTCAGCGGCTTGTTCACCGGATGCCTCCGTCGAGGCTCGGCCGGGTGGCGGTCGGCCTGTCGGATATGGAGACGCGTCGTCGCAACATGGGCACACCCTAGACACAGTCGGGGCGGACATCACCGCGCGGTGCGGCCTTGCGACGAGCCTGCAACAGACCTGTGCCGCCGTATTCCCCGGCACGCGCACGCCTGTTGATCATAGACTCGTCACATGTTCAGGCTGCCCTCTGCACATTTTCTCCGGCAGCCGGCCCCCACTGTCACTGCCCCATGAAAGGCAATCCGTGAGGCTCCGCCGTTCCCTCGCCGTGGCCGTCGCCGTCGCGGTGACCACGCCCGTCGCCCTGTTCACCGTCGCTCCGGCACTCGCCGCCGGAGCACCCGCAGCCCAGACGCAGAACCAGCCGACGTACGCGGAGTTGAAGAAGGCCGCCGCCGACGCGCAGAAGGCGTACGAGAAGGCCCTGGCCGCCAAGGAGGAGGGCCAGGAGAAGGTCAAGGCCACGCTGGAGGCGCTGGACTCCGACACCCACCCGCTCAAGGCGGCGACGATCACCGCCGACAAGGCGGCCGAGGAGGCCGCCGCCGCCGAGACCGCCGCCGAGAAGGCCGTCCGGGACGCCGAGGCCGCGGTCGAGGCCGCCCAGGGCGAGACCGAGAAGGCCGAGGCCGAGAAGGCCCTCGAGACGGCCGAGGCCGACCTCGCGAAGGCGGTCGAGGCCAAGGAGAAGGCCGACGCCGCGGCCGAGGCGGCCCGGACCGCGCTGGACGACGCCAGGGTGGCGGCGGTGCGCGAGTACAGCGTGCTCCAGAAGGCCCTCGACGACGCGCTCGCGGCCAAGGAGGCCGCCGAGGAAGCGCTGGGCACCGCCGAGGAGTGCGTCCGCGAGACCGGGCTGACCTCACTGGCGGTGGGACTGCCGGCCGAGGTCGTCGCCGGTACGACCGTCGACTTCACCCTGCGCGTCACCAACGGGACCGAGCGCACGCTGACCGTGGACCCGCTGGCCTTCGTCCACGTGGACGGCGAGCGCGGCGGCGAGAAGAGCCGGTTGGCGGTCGAGTGGTCCAACGGCTCGGGCTGGCACGCCCTGAACGGCGACGAGCCGGAGCACATCGCCCACATCGACACCATGGCGCCGGGCGAGCGCAGCGACGTGAAGCTGCGCATGACCGTCGCCCCCGATGCCGCGTCTGCCGACGCCTTCGCCCTGTTCGCCGCCGACGCCTCCAGCGCGTACCGGCCCTGCGTCCTGGGCCCGATGAAGCGCTACGACTTCGAACTCCTGCCCGCCGACAGCGACCCCGGCCCGGTCGACGACGCCGACCCCGGGCAGACCGGCAAGGACGACGACCAGCGACCGGCCACCACCGGCCCGGGCACCACCCCCCAGGGCAGCGCCGCCGGACAGCCGGTGACGACGGCACGGACGACGCCGACGACACCGACGACCCGGACGGCCGCCACCAGCACCTACGGCACCACCGCCGCCACCGGGGGCACCCTCGCCCAGACCGGCACCTCCCCGGCGCTGGTCCCGCTCGGCGCCGCGAGCGCCGTGGCCGTGGCACTGGGCGCGGGCGCGGTCCTCGCCGCACGCCGCCGCATGACTGCTGACCGCTGACCGTTGGCTGCTGATCGCCCGGGCCGAGCCACCGCAGGTGCGCCCGGTCCGGGCGCCGTCGTCGGCGGCCATCGGCACACCAGTCACGGGAACGCCAGAGGCCCCGGATTTCTCCGGGGCCTCTGTCTCACTGTGCACTCGGCAGGATTCGAACCTGCAACCTTCTGATCCGTAGCTCTACAGAGATGGGTCGAAGACGGTCATACAGGTTGCGTTCCGGCCTCAAGGAGACACCACGAGGTGGGGCCGGTTGCTGTGGTTGCTGTATCCGGCTGCTGTACAGCAGGATCTGGGTGGGGGTGAGGGGATGGAGCGGGAACGAATCGAACGACTGCTGGCCGGTAGCGATGAGGCGTCTGTAGCCGCTCTGGTTGCGCTCCACTGCGGCGGCTCCTACGTGGTCTGGGATGGGGCTACGTCCGCCGAGTCACTCGCCCTCGTGTACGGACGCCGACTGCGGCACACGCGTCGCCGAGGCATCGAGACCGCGAACCTGGAGCGCGCCGTGGAGTTGCTCGGCCGGCATCAGCAACCGGTTCGCCTGGGGCAGATCAGGAGTGCCGGTGGCCCCTGGACGTTCATGTTTTTCCTCACCGATGACGGCAGCAGGCTGATCGCGTGCACTGGCGTGCGGCGGTCCCAGGTCTGAACCTCGGCCGACGACAGTCAGCCACGATGGCGGGTGCGTCAACCGAGCAGGCGCGCGTGTGTAGCGCTACCCCCACCGGCATCAGCCACGCTGCTCGATCGGCGTCTGTCAGAGAAGGCTGCGGCGGCGGAACCGCTGTGACGAGACATTGCGCGGTGACTTATTCGTCCCGAAGCAACTTCGGTAGGGCTATTGCCTTGGTAGGGCGTACCTGTCACCTGCGCCGATGGTCCGCAGACGTCCGTGCTCGTCCGCGGTTGTTCGTCGGCGTTGTCACGCAGTTAGACACTCACCCGGTACGGCTCCCGACGCGCTGGGCCAGCGCATGTCAGCTCAGTTCTCCGGGCTTAGGCATGGCTGTACCAGTGTCGCAGATGGAACGCGGTGACCTGGGGTCGTCGCCCTGGACACCTGTCACTGCCGGTCGCCGCTGGCCACTGTTGAGCGGCCTCGGACGGCCCAGAGACGGCCCGAAACTCTGGGCTCCCGCATGCTCTGACCAGCTAGCATCGCGGCCAGTCCAGGGACGGGACTCGCCATGGCAATCGGCCGCAAGGGTTCACGACGCATCCTCGTCGACGGCACGACCTACCGCTGGCGGCTGCGCAGTCGGCCGACCTACAGCCAGGGTCTTTGCTGGTCACCGTGTACGTACGCGGTGGAGCATGCAGATGCTCCTGGAACGACTCTCGTCGTCACCACGGACCAGCCTCACGCCAGCAACTGGGTCGGAGAGTCAGGCAGCCCGGTGCTGCCCAAGGACGTCGCTGTCGCCATCGCAGCAGCCCTCCAGAAGGGGTGGTCTCCAACGCATCCCGGCTCGCCGTTCCACCTGAATAGGTCCGACGGATTCGCCACCTGGGCTGGACCTGCCAACGTGCACAGCTGACCACTGCTTTAGGCGTTCGATCAGCAAGCAGCTCACCCAAGAGGCTGCCCGTTGCGGCGTCCTCCTGGGGTAACGCGAGGCCGCTGCCGTCCACCACCGTTGATGTCAGACGGGCACATGGGCCGCTCCTCTTCCTCAAAGCCGCGAGCACCTGAGCCTGGGATTCATTGATCCTTTGGGCCCGACCTTGACTCGACGAACACCGTCGGGACAATAAGGCAGGGAGGGACAGACACACCTGGAGTATTGATGAAGCCGGGCTAAGGACACACCGGTTAAATGACTGTGCAGAATTCACCTTTCAGAAGCGCGCACTCCCGTAAACCACTTTCAAAAGACAGCAGAAAAGGGTGACCGTCTTGAATGATCTCACCGATTACTACATCGAACTTTTTCGACTGATGAAGTCTTACGGAATCGAGAGGTTGAGTGATCTCGATGATCTCGAGTTAGACTGGGTGAGATGCTATTCTTCACGAACTCACGGCTGGGTTCCTGAGTTATACGAATTTGGAAAGCGGCTCGGCCCAATGATGGCCAAATATCGCACAGAGGCCGCGACCGCTCCGGCATTCTTTTGCTCGATAAGTGGCATTTCCTCTAATTTGGAGGCGAATACCCAGATAAGCGAGCGGGCCAAGTATGCATGCCTATTCCCGCGAAGAGTGGTCTTCCTTAGTGACCGATTTGCATATTGGCCGGATAGCGGGGATGTTTATACGGTACCTTACAGCTTTCTTGCGCAAGCTATCATGCTCAAGCCTCTACTGCTTGCAGGCCTTGCAATCCTATCGCCGCGAAGAGTGGTTATGGATATATGCGGCAGGACTCAGCAAATTTGGGGATGGTATCAATACATGGAAGATAGCTCTGCGGTAGAGGTGTCTGCGATCAGGGAAAGCGCGGGCGCGTCCAATTCCGAGATGCGCCGCTTGTATGAATATAGCTCCAGCTATGCCATCGTGACTCCGCACCTCCACGGTGTGAGCCTTGATAGGTACGTGCGATTGGTCCAAGAAGAGGAAGATTCGTTCCATCTGTTCGATCGAGCTGTGTCGCGCCTCTTAAAGCAAGGAGATGGCCCGGTCGAGTCAATCACGCAGGCCGTCGAGGAACTTTCCCTGGCCACGGCAAGGCTGAACCTCCTCTACCGCGAGAAGCGTCGCACTTTGAATTTCGAGGGTGTGACTTCAACAATTGGAGCATTCGTGACTGCGGGAAGCCTCCTAGCTCCATCTCATTTTGGAGGACTAGCGGCGGGCGTAGGCGGAGCTACGGCAATCCAAAGTCTCACATGGCTGCGAAATCGCATCACATCAAGGAAAAGTCTACAATCAGACGAATTCTGGTTTCTATGGCAATCTTTTTCCGCCGCCCGCTCATGATCGGATGATTGCGCTGCCTAAGTGGCCGTCTAAGAGCAGAGCTATGCACTGGAGACCTGCGGCTAACCACTTCCTCACCACTGCCCGCCCTCAGCTCCCATCCCGTCCGCCGTCGACCCACACGTCTGTGGAGCGGGCGTGGTTCATGGCGTCCAGGTGGAGCGCGCTACTGTACGAACGACCTGGACGCCATGGGCCGCGCCTGCTCGGCTCTGCCTGGGTCGACGGTGGACGGGATGGGAGCCCACCACGCTCGCCACGATGTGCCCGCGGCCGGGAACGGCGCCCCCTCCCACCTGCCAGTGCTGCGCACAGGGCAAGGACAAGCAGCGGCCGGAGCACAAGCGGCGCTGCTGCGCCCTCGGCAAGTGCTGCAAGAAGCTGCCGTCTGATCGGACCGTGCGTGTCCTGCTGGTGATCCTTCGTGCTGCCCTCCAGCACGCCGTACGGGAGGACGAGTTGCCCCGCAACGTCGCACGGAACGTGGAGCTGAGCATGGGCACCAAGCGTGAGATAGAACCGCTCACAGCCAAGGAGGGGCGTCAGCTCCTGACGGCGGCCCGAGACAACCGTTTGTGGGCTGCGTACGAGCTGGCCGTCCGCATCGGCCTGCGGCGCGGTGAGCTGCTCGGGCTGCCCTGGTCGGACGTGGATCTTCACGAAGGCATCCTGACGGTGCGGCAGGCCCTACAGCGGGTCGGCGGCGAACTGCTCATCGTCGCGCCGAAGACTCAGCACTCGGCTCGCCGCGTCGCGCTACCGGCCGAGTGTGTAACCGCGCTCCGTGCCCAGCGCGCGCAGCAGATCGCTGACAAGAAGGCCGCTGCTGCCAACTGGAAGGGGACGGGTCAGGGTCTCGTCTTCACCACGAAGAACGGGACCCCGATCGAGCCGCGCAACCTGAACCGGTCCTTCGAGGCCCTGTGCGCCCGTGCAGCCGTCCGTAAGGTCCGGTTTCACGACCTGCGTCACACGTGCGCGTCCCTCCTCCACGAACAGGGCGCCGACCCCCGCATGATCATGGAGGTCCTGGGCCACAGCTCGATCCGCGTGACGATGGACATCTACACCTTCGTCCGGCTCGACTCCCAGCGCTCCGCCTTCGACCGCGTCGGGGACGTGCTGAGGGGTGACCGCAACGGACCAAATGATGACGACGGCGCGAATGGAGCCCTCTCAGCCGTCTAGCCGTGCCCCTTGCAGCCCACCGCTGACGGTACGTCGCGGCATCGCTGCTCTTGGTGGGACTGAACCTCAACGCCACCGAAGACAACGATGCAGATCAAGGCGGCCATGACGGCTTGGGAGACAACCGTGACGATGGCTCCGGCCCATGCCGCTATCGCGGCCGCCGCAACGGCGAGGAGCCCGACTCCGCCAGCAGCAGCCAGGTAGTTCCACAACGGGTCGGTCGTGACGCTCTTCGCTGGGTCGAGGTTGAACCCGGATAAGAACCAGAGTCCGAAGATCACCACAAGGGTGATCAGCTCCAGGAGCACGAGACCACACCCGGCCCCGATATCGGCACCGCGGTCCGCACGGCGCCGCGGTCCGGGGCCAGTGGTGGCATCGAAGGCCGGCGGGGCAGCGGGCAGGTTCATACTCGCCACCATGCTCGCCTCTGCGAGGCTGGCGCATGAGTACGGCTACTCAGCTCCGCATCGGGTGGATCTCACGACTCACCCGAGCCCAACCGGTTCCCCACCCGCTCCGTGAGGCGGTTGCCGTCAAACACTGCCGTCAAGGCAAAAGCCAGAGGCCCTGTGGATCACTCCACAGGGCCTCTGGTCTGCTGTGCACTCGGCAGGATTCGAACCTGCAACCTTCTGATCCGTAGTCAGATGCTCTATCCGTTAAGCTACGAGTGCTTGTCTTTTCAGTTCTACCGCCGCTCCCGGCCCTTCCGGCCCGCTCGCGGCGACAGGAAGAACATTACATGACTGCCGCCGTCATGTGAAATCCATTGGCCACACCCCTTGTGACCTGCGAAAACACCGAAGCCCCGGCCGAGTGGGCCGGGGCTTCGGTGTTCGGTGCGGAGGCGGAGGGATTTGAACCCTCGATGGGCTTTAAGACCCAAACCGCATTAGCAGTGCGGCGCCATAGACCGGACTAGGCGACGCCTCCAGACAACCCACCCCTCGCGTGCGAGCGCGAGTGGTGCGTGCCGATGATGACACAGTTGAGCGCGCTGTCACCAATCGACCCCTACGGTACTAGGCGGGCGGGCCGCAGGGCAAAGCCTTACGGCGCCTCACGGCGTGTGCGCGGGCGCCCGGCCGGCCGGCCGCGCAACGTCCGGCGGGCCGGCGCGTTAGTCAGGTCATGTTGCAGGTCACCCGACTCCCCGCCGCGCGCCTCCTCGGCGCCGCCGCCCTGTCCGTCGCGAGCCTCGCCGCCCTGTCCGCGCACCCGGCCGCGGCAGCCGGCCCGCACCTCCCGTCCCCGGCACCGGCCGTCGGCCCGGGCGCCCCGGCCACGGACCACCTGACCGTCACCGTCCGGGACGCCGGCGCGGACCTGGACGGGACGTACGAACTGTCCTGCGCCCCCGCCGGCGGCACCCACCCCGACCCGGCCGGCGCCTGTGCCGTCGTCGAGCGGGACACCCGCTGGGGACAGGACGCCTTCGCGCCGGTGCCCGAGGGCAGCGTCTGCACCATGCAGTACGGCGGCCCGGCCACCGCGCACGTCACGGGCACCTGGGCCGGCCGCCCGGTCGACGTCACCTACGACCGCCGCGACGGCTGCGAGATCTCCCGCTGGGACCGCATGGTGCCGCTGCTGCCCGAGGTGACGGCGCCGGGAGGGTCGTAGCCGGCCCCGTCCCGGGCGACGGACGAGGGCGGAGCGCGGAAGCCTCGGTCACACGTTCTACGTCAGTCCCGCGTGCGACCTCCGTCCCGTCCCGCACCGCCCGCCGGGCCCCAACCCTTAGACTCCCTCGCGTGACACGTCGCGGGCCGGTTGGCAAGATGGCCCAGGCGGTCGGCAAGGTGCGGTAACAGGAGGGAAGCGTCTCGTGAGCAGCAGGCCATCCCGAGGCGCTGCTCGCCTCGCAGCCATACTGGACGCGCTGCCCGACGCGTTGGTCCTGGTCAACGCCAACGGCACCGTGGTCAACGCCAACACCATCGCGCTGGAGGCGTTCGAGACGCCGGGCACCGCGCTGGTCGGGCGCGGGCTGCTGGACCTCCTGCCGGAGTTCGACTCGCGGCTCATCCCCGGGTCGATGCGCCGGCCGGACCACATCGACCCGCGGGCACGCACCAAGCCCAGGCGCATGATCGCCCGCCGCACCGACGGCTCCGAGTTCCCGGTCGAGGTCACCAGCGCCAACCTGGAGACCGGCCAGCAGGCCTACGACAACTACGGCTACACCGGCGACGAACTGTTGATGCTCGTCGTCCGCGACCTCTCCGGCACCGTCGACACCGAGGCCGAACTCGCCCGTTCGCAGCGGCAGACCGAGATGATCCTGCGGGCCGCCGCCGAGGGCGTCGTCGGCACCGACACCGACGGCCGGATCGTCCTCGTCAACCCGGCCGCCGCCCAGATACTCGGCTACCGCGCCAGTGACCTCGGCGGCCGCGAGCTGCACACCCTCGTCCTGCACTCGCGGGCCGACGGCTCGCCCTTCCCGTACGACGAGTCGCCGCTCGCCGACACGCTGCGCTCCGGGCGCAAGCACCGGGTGCGCGGGCAGGTGCTGTTCTCCAAGAGCGGCGACCAGGTGCCGGTCGACCTGACGACCGCTCCCGTGCGCGACGGCGACCAGCTCGTCGGCGCCGTGATGACCTTCACCGACCGGCGCCCCTACGACGCGCTCGTCAAGGAGCACGAGGAGGCGGAGCGGCGGCACGCCGAGGAACTGGAGCGCCTCGCCGAGGAGCACGCCTCCGAGCTGACCGCGCTGCGCCAGCAGCACGTCACGGAGCTGGAGGAGCTGCGGGAGAAGCACGCGGAGGAGGTGGCCGCCGACGCGGACCGCTACGCCGCGCTCGGTGAACGGGAGAAGGACCGCTACGAGGCCCTCGCCGCCCGGCACGAGCAGCTGCTCACCCTCCTCGGCGGCTCGCTGCGCGGTCCCCTGGACGAACTGCGCCGGGAGCTGGCCGCGCTGGCGGCGGACGACGCCGGGCAGTTGTGGCCGGAGGCCAATCAGGTGCTGCACCACCTGTCGGCCGGTTACTCGCGCATCACCACGCTCATCGACAACGTCCTCGGCTACCAGCGCCTCGACGTGGGCAACGAGAACGTCGCCCGCACCAAGGTCATGCTCGACGCGGTCGTCGCCTCCGGTGTCGACGGCGCCGTCGAACTGATCGGTCCGGGCCGGGTGCAGTTCGCCGTGCACGCGCCGCCCATCGAGGCGGAGGTCGACCACCGGCTGCTCGCCATCGCCCTCGCGCACCTCGTCGCGGACGTCGCGGGCGTCGACGCCACCGGCAACTCGCCCGTGTCGGCGACCGGCGGCTACCTGGACAACACCGTCGTGGTCGCGGCGGCGCAGCGCGGCGAGGTCGTACGCATCGAGGTGCGCGGGCCGTACTCCGGGGGAGACCCGGTGCACGAGCCGATCGTGCGCGGGATCGTGCGGGCGCACGGCGGTGTGCTGCAGACCCACGAGGTGCCGGGGATGAGCGGCAGCGCGTACGTGCTGGAGGTGCCGATCGGGGGCGGGGCGGGGGCCGTCACGGACCCGGGTCCGGCGTCCGAGCCGGCGCCGGCACCCGGCCCCGAGGGCGCGGGTGCCGAAGCGGCCTCCGGGGGCGGACGACGGCGTGCGCGGCGGTCGTCCGTCGACGCGTTCCTGGAGAGCGAGGTCACGGGCGCGGCGCCCGAGGACGCCGGGCCGGGTGCCGGTCCCGAGGGCACGGCGACCGCTCCTACGGGACGGCGCAGGCGGCGTGCGGCCCAGGCGCCGGACCAAGGCGCGCAGCCGTCCTCGGCACCGGCGGGACAGGAGCCGGCCGCCCAGGTCTCCTCCGCGCCGCTGCCGGTCCCGGCACAGGCCGGTCCCGGTGAGGGGTCCGGCGGCACGGGGCGCCGACGCGGTCGCCCGGCGGAGGACGCGGGGGCCGACGCGGACGTCGCGCAGCGGCCGGTGCCGCCCGCCGGGGTCTCCGAGGGCGCCGTCGTCATGGCCGGCGAACACGGTGGCGGGGCCGCCGCCTCCAACACCGGTCTGGGCGGGACCGTACCGCCGCAGGGCGTGCCCGCGCCGTCCGGGCGGCGTGCCCGGCGCGACGGTGCCGCGCAGCAGGCGTTGCCCCCGGCCCTGCCCGCGCAGGCCGGTGAGACGGACCCGCCCGGCGAGGACCGGCCGACCGGACGTCGGCGGCGTGCCCTGGCCTCCGCCAACGAGCGCGCCGCCGCGCAGGAGGCGGCACCGCGCCAGGTGTTCGCCCTGCCGCCCGCCGACGCCGACCGCCCGTCCGACGCCCCGGCCCAGCCGCACGGCGTGACGGGAGCGACGGAGCCCGTGGGCGCCATGGCGCCGCCGGCATCGTCGGCACCTGCCTCCGCACCGGCACCGGAGGGGCAGGTCCGGGTGCCCGCGCAGGCCCCGGGGCACGGGCCCGCACCGGCGCCGGCCGGTGACGCCCTCGTCGACGACGGCCGGCACGACGCCGTGCCGCACGACCAGGCCGACGACCACACTCCGCCGCAGCCGCACCCGGCCGAGGCGCCCACGGGACGGCGCCGCCGGGCCGGGGCCGCCCCGCAGACGGACGCGACGGTGAGCGGGGCGCCGCAGGGCGGGCCAGTACAGGGGGGTCCGACGCAGAGCGGTCCGGTACAGGGCGGCCCGGCACAGGGCGGTCCGGCGCCGGCGGCTCCCGCCCAGGCGGGGCACCCGCTTCCGCAGGCCGGGCCCCCGCCGCAGGTTCCGCAGGGCGGCCCGGCATCGACGGCTGCCGCCCAGGGTGTCCAGGGCGCGCCCCCGCTTGCGCAGGACGCCCCCGGTCAGGGGACCCCCGCACCGGCCGACGCCGCCAGTGCCGGGGTGCCCGGGACCGCCGGCGCGCGTGCCGAGGGTGCCCCTCC
>MUMD01000118.1 GCA_002155895.1 Streptomyces rochei | reverse complement strand
GGGTCAGCCCGTGTGTACCTTCAGGGCCGTTCGGACGGCTGATTCGAGGGCGCCCTCGATCCAGGCGGGTTTGATCGAGGTGTGGTCCCCCGCGAAGTGCAGAGGCCCTTCCGAGGTGGGAATGTCCGGGAACAGCTCCGTGTGCTGGCCGGGGAAGAGCACGGATGCCTCTCCGTAGGCGTAGTGGTCGCGCATCCACGACTGCGTCTGGCACTTGGTCGTGAAGAAGACCTCGCAGCGGCGGCCGAAGACGGCCTGCACTCCGGCGAGGGCACGCAGACAGCGCTCTTCGTCGGCGTAAGCGTCCCACTTGAGGGCGTCGTCGGACCAGCTGTAGGAGGCCAGCACGATGCCGCCGTCGCTGCCTTCCATGGGGTGGGCGTGCTCGAAGTACATGAAGCGGTTGGCGTTGTCGCTGACGGATCCGCCGCCGCGGACATGCGCGGCCTCGACCTCGCCGTCCCCGGCGGGCCGGAAGGCGGTGAAGCAGTGCTTGTAGGCATCGGGGACGGTCACGCCGAGGGCCTTCACGGACTTGTGCGCGCCGAGGTACCTGGCGTCCCTGACCTTGCCCGCCCGGTACTTCTCGTACAGGCCGTCCTCGATGGTGTCGAGCGCATGCTTCCACTGCTCCTCGGTCAGCTCCCACCAGCGCCGGGAGAACTCCAGCAGTACCTTGGTCGCGGCGTCGTAGTGCAGCTCCGTGACGGCCCGGCGCTTGCCGTAGGACAGCGGGGGGTCGAAGGCGACGTGCCGCAGCCCGGAGAAGGGCACGGTGATGATCGCCTCGTCTCCTTCGAAGACCTCTGTGGTGCCACCCTCACCCGTCTGGCAGTCCTCCGAGACGGTGTGCACCCGGACCTTGCCGCCGGTGCGTTCGATGCGAACGGCGCGGCGGTCGAGCCGCACCTTCCCCTTCACCGGCGCGTACATCGCGTCGGCGAGCAGCGCGGTGCCGCCCTTGATCTCCCAGAACCTGGTCCTGGGGTCGATGAGCGCGCTGGACAGGAAGCTGTGCAGGAACGACAGGTGCAGCCGCGAGGTCAGGTTCTGGATGGTTCCGATCAGGTCGATGGTCCGCGTGTCGAGGCCGGCGGCTTCGGTGAGGTAGCGGTACATGGACCAGTGGCCGTACTTCCTGAGGACCTCGGCCCACCCGTCGACGAGAGCGGTCCCCTCCTTGCCCCGGATCAGCCGGTGTACCGGTTCGAGGGCGTCGGCGAGGATGGCGGCGGCGGTCTTCCCGCGGTTGGCGCCGGTGACCCCGAAGGTGTCGTTGATCCGTTCCGGGTTCTTCTCGTAGTCGGCCCGGCGCTCGTGGATGCCGTTGACGTGGATCCAGGTGCGGTTGGTCTTCTTCGCCGGGTCGTCGGGGTCGACGTCGACCAGGTAGAACTCCTGGCGGGGGAGGTCGAACTTCTTGAGCAGGGCCATCAGGAGCGGATGGCTCTCCGGCAGCCGCATGGCTCCGCCCTCCGCGTACTGCCGGGGGTCGGCGAAGGGTTGCCTGCCCTTCTCGTGACCGCCCTTGCGGAAGGTCTTGATGCGGCCGCCGACCCGGTTCCCGTTGGCCTCGATCACGACGATGTCGTGGCCCGCCCGGTTGAGCAGGTCGGCGGCGAGCAGTCCGGCCGGACCGGCCCCGACGACCAGGACCCGCTTGGTGGCCTTCCCCCGGCTGGCGGGCAGGCCGTCGTTGACCGCCTTGACGTAGGCCGGGACCAGGGGTTTGTCGTTCTCGTCGTGGACGACGACCGCGCGGGCGACCGTCCGGTACGCCTCGGGGTCGGTGCCGGACGGTACGGCGGCCGGCGTGACCGCGGGCGTGGTCGCGGGGGCGAGCGCCGTCGCGGGCGTGACGGCGGCGGTGGCGAGCCCGACCGCGAGTGCGGAGGTTCCGGTCGCCGTGACCACGGAGCGCCGCGAGGGCGTGGTGCGGCGGGGTGCCGGCGGCCGGGTCGGTGCGCCCTGAGCACCCGGGGCGGGCTGCTCCGCCACGGCCGCGGGGACCTGCGTTCCGGACGACGTGCTGGTACCTGAGGTGTTCGCGTTCTGAGTGTTCATCGCGTCCCACCCTTGATGCGGGAGCGGCGCGGTGGCGGTGCCCTCACACGGACGGGAGGCGTAAACCACTCGATGCGGTCCACGGGCCGTACCGGGGTTCACCAGCACGTCCGTCGAACTGCCCGCGCCTCACTGGGGGAACCCGGAGAACCGCGACGCCCCCGCCGTTGCCGATCAGTGCTGGTGCTGATGCTGGTGTTGGTGCCGGCCGGGCCCGCCCGCCTGTCGGCCGTTCTCGACGACCACGAACTGCCCCATCATTCCCTGGTCCTCGTGGTAGAGCAGGTGGCAGTGGTACATGTACGGCGTGTTCGGGTCGGCCGGGCCGTCGAAGCGCATGGCCAGTTTCATCGTGGTGCCGTTCGGCACGAACACCGTGTCCTTGGGGCCGCGCAGCGCTCCCGACGGTGCTTCGCCGTTCACCTCCAGCACGCGGAACTGGACGTCGTGGACGTGGAAGTTGTGCGGCATGCCGTTCGTGTTGCGCACCGTCCAGATCTCGGTCGTCCCCCGGGTGACGGTCTCGTCCACCCGGTCCATGGCCATGGCTCGGCCGTTGATCCCGGAGCGCTTGAGGTCGAAGTGGCGGGTCTTCACGGCCTCGGTGCCGTCCGGCACCTCCGGTGTGCCCAGTTCGGCGGGTGTCCCGGGCGAGGGGCGCAGGCGGTCGGCGGCGCGCAGTTGCAGTACGTCGAAAGAGTCGTCACCGCCGTTGAACCGCTGCTGCCAGGCATCACCGTAGTTGTCCTGGGGGTAGCTGCGCAGGACGGTCCGCTCGCCGGGGCGCATCGTCACGACGATCTCGGCCCGCTCCCCGGGGGAGAGTTGGAGCCGTTCGATCGCGGCGGGCCGCTCCAGGAGGCCGCCGTCGGTACCCACCAGGTCGAAGGCGCGGTCGTCGGAGAACCCGAAGGCGTAGGTGCGGGCCGCCGAGGCGTTCAGCAGGCGCAGGCGCACCCGTTCGTCGGCGACCTTCCGGTACGGGCTGAGCGTGCCGTTGACCATGGTCCGCTCGCCGAGGAAACCGACGTTCTGCATCGGGCCGCGACCGTGGTCGAAAGCGGCTCCGTCGAAGGAGACGTCCTGCACGATCAGGGGTATGTCGTCGATCCCGTAACGCGTCGGCAGCGCGAGTCGGTCGGACGCGGGGTCGTCGAGGATGAACATGCCGGCCAGCCCGCGCTGGACGTGCTTCTCCGTCGCGCCGTGGGGATGCGGGTGGTACCAGAGGGTGTCGGTCGGCTGGTCGACCGTCCAGTGCGGGGACCAGGTGGCGCCCGCGGCCACCATCTGGTGCGGGCCTCCGTCCATCTTCGCGGGCAGGTGCATGCCGTGCCAGTGCACGGTGGACGCTTCGTCGAGGCCGTTGTGGACCCGTACACGGACCTTCTCGCCGCGCTGCGCGCGCAGGGTCGGTCCCAGATGGTCGCCGTTGAAGCCCCAGGTGTCGGTCGTACGCCCGTCCACGAACTCCTTGCGCCCCGGACGCATGCGCAGGTCGAAGACGCGTGTCCCGTCCTTGTCGACGCGCGACTCGGCGAGAGGCGGTATCGCGAGCTCGTTGTCGAAGGACTCCTTGCCGACGGTGGTCACGTCGGCGCTCGTCCACAGCCAGAAGAAGGCCCCGCCGACAAGGAGGGCCAGCGCGGTGAGGACCGAGCCGGAGATGAGGAGTACGCGTTTCGTCCGGGACATGTCCCAAGGATCTTGGCCGGTCAGGAGGCCGGTCATCGGGGCAAGCCCCTGGCCGACCCCTCATTCGTCCCGGAGACGGACCTCAGGGACTCCCCCGAGCCGACGAGGCGGCGTCGGGAACCGAGCGCGCCTGCCTCGAGAAACGCGCGGCTGTGCGCGCACAACACGCCCACCGGCCGCCCTCGATCGGTCGCGCGTCTTCGACAGCGGCAACGGTCCCACGGAGACCGGGTTGACGGGGTGAGGGGCGACTCTCTGCCCCGGGGAAGGCGTGTGTTGATGCGGTGAGGGGCGACTCGCTGCCCGGCTGGAAGGCGTGTCAGGATCACGGCCATGTCTCTCAGCGTTCCTCACATCGACATCGGCTCGGCCGAGATCATCGCCCTCGCCGACGCCGAGGGGCCCTTCTTCTCCCCGCGGACCGAGGCATTCCCCCAGGCCACGGCCGCGCAGTGGGCCGAGGCCGACCGCTACGATCCGGGCGCGGTCGATGCCGAGGGCCGCTGGTGGCTCCGGTTCCGTGCCTACGCGATCCGCAGCGACAAGGGTCTCACCGTCGTGGACGCCGGGATCGGTCCGGCGGACGGCCCCGCCGCCTCGTGGGCGCCGGTACCCGGCGCGCTTCCCGCCTCGCTCGCCGCTGCCGGCATCGACCCGGCCGAGGTCGACACCGTGGTTCTCACTCATCTGCACACCGATCATGTCGGGTGGGCGGTCGTGACCGAGGCGGCCGTCCCGTCAGGGAGCGGTGCGGCACCCGACGAGGCTTCGCCCGGCGCCCGTCGCCCCTACTTCCCGAACGCCGAATACCTGCTCCAGCGCGCCGAGTTCGACGCTCTCGACATGCTCAACCCACAGCTTCGCGAGACTCTCGTCGACCCGCTCACGGCCGCCGGCCGGCTCCGCCTCCTGGACGGGGACACGCCGCTGCGCACCGGGCGCGCGGTCGCCACGCCCGGTCACACACCCGGGCACCAGAGTGTGCTGGTCGCCGACGGACGCGAACTGGTGCTGATCACCGGCGACCTTCTGGTGCACGCGCTCCAACTGCTTCACCCCGGGCTCCCCTACGCGCACGAGTGCGACTCCGAGGCGGCCGGGCACGCGCGGGAACGCATGCTCCGCCGCGGGCCCACCACCACGCTGCACCTGGCGACGCCGCATCTGACGGAGCCCTTCCTCTCCGTGTGATCGGTGCGGAGGAGGCGACCGTGCTCCGGCCGGTCTTCGCACCGGTCAGGAGCCGGTCGACCCGCTCCGAGGAACCCTGGCCTCGATGTGGGCGAGTTGGGCCGCGAGGATCTCTTCGAACGCCGTCTGCCGATCCGCACCGAGAGGGCTGACGTCTCGGGCGAAGTGGGCCAGGGCGGGGAAGCTTCCGGGGTCGGCGCCGAGTACGATGGCGCCGCATCGCCCTGGACGGCCCCAGCGACATCATGTCCGTCACCCTTCCGCGCGGCAGCCGCCTGCAGAAGCGGACCGAAGCCTGACCGGGCCTCACATCCGGGGTGTCGCCGACCGGTCGGTACGCTCGCGGCCATGGGGTTGGACATCACGGTGCTGATCACCGACTGCGCGTGGCTGGAGCAGTTCCCGCCCCGGGAGCGGTTGCCGCGGTTGAGGGCCGCCTGGTACGACGACGAGACGGGTCTGTGGGACCACGATGCCCCGGCGGTCGAAGGCGACTGGTGTCGGCCGCAGGGGCCCGGCGCTGCCGTCTTCGCGGTGTACGAGTTTCGGGACACCTGCGGTTCGTTCAAGCCGCACTTCTGGGCCGGACAGCGGTGGGAGTCCGTGCGCGGCCACGTCGGGGCGGCGCTGCGCAACGATGTGGACGCCTTGCTGAGCGGGCTCGTCTGGGACGGTCCGGACGGCGCGGCGCGGCACGTGGAATCCGCACTCGCCGGTGACGGTCCCCGGACCTACGGAGTGCTGCTCGCGCGGTCACCGGACAGCGTCCGGGCGCTGGCCTCCGTATGGGAGCGGGCGCGGGCCGACCTCGGCACGGTACGTGAGCCCTTCGCCGCGTACGCCTCCGCTCCGGGTGGATGGGTCGGCGACTTTCCGGCCTTCCGGACCCTGCTGGAGGACTGGGGCCGTGTCCTGACCGAAGCGGCGCGCAGAGGCTGGGGCGTCGTGGGGCTGAGCGAGTAGGTACGGCCCTCGCACTGCCGTGGCCGGCACGGGCCCCGTTCTGCCGTCTCGGCACGGGCCCCGTTCTGCCGTCTCGGCACGGGCCCCGTTCTGCCGTCGTCGGCACGGACCCCGTTCTGCCGTCAGCGAGACATGCTGACCAGCACCTTCCGTCCCGGGCGCGGCGGCCGGCCCCCAGCACATGGGAGCCGGTCCGCCCGGGTCCCGGTACTCAGGCCCTCCACCGGGGGTCCCGGCCCGTCAGGGCGAGCACCCGCTCCAGTTCCGTCGCGTGCCCGGGCGTCGGCACCTCGGGTCCGAAGACGCCGTACTCCCGGGCCTGCGGGGCCATCGCCTCCACCGCGCCGACCAGTTCGGTGAGGACCGAGGGGTCCGCCTCGTAGGACTGACCGGTGGCCACGGCGAGGTCCCAGGCATGGACGGTCAGGTCGAGCAGCGCCATGTGGGCGACGGTCCGGGCGGGCATCTCCATCTGCCCGGTGGTGCCCTCCTCCGCGCCGGGTGCCGCCCAGGCCGCGACCAGCGCATCGGCCTCCCGGGCGAACGCGGCGCGCCAGTCGGTGTCCGGACGCACGACGGACGGGGTGGTGGAGAAGTCGGCCGCCCTCTTCGCGGCGAGTTCCTGGAACTGGACGACGACGTGGTGCAGATGGTCCACCAGCGCCCGCACGTCGTAGTCGGCGCACGGGGTGGGCGCGGTGAGCGTGTCGTCCTCGATGCCGCGCACCACGGGTACGGCCTGGCGGGCGGCGGCGTCGAGAAGGACGGCGACGGGGACGTGAGCGGCGGTAGGTGAGGTGGTGGTCATGTCTTCGAGGCTAGGAACGGGGCGGCGCGTCGTATTGAAGAAACGCGACATCGACCGGGATGCCCGGTCCTAAGATCGGCCCCGTGAGTCCCCCAGCCGCCCTCCGCCCGGGCCAGCCCGGTGACGACGCCGCCCGCACCCCTGTCCCCGGCGGCCCCGGCCTCTCCTCCGGCACCGCGCCCCGTGGTGACACCCGCGGCATCCTCGAACCGTCGGCGCTGCTGCGCCACATCTCCTTCCGGCGTCTGCCACCGGCGCCCGCGCTTCGGCCGTACGTCGAGCACTACTGGCTGATCGACTGGGACCTGCCGGCCCCGTACGAGGCGCGGGTGCTGCCGCATCCCGCGGTCAACGCCGTCCTGCAGTGGCGCGGCGGTCGGTCCCGGTGCGAGGTGTCCGGGGTCGGGCTGCGGGTACACACCGAGCGACTGGAGGGTACGGGACGGGTGGCCGGGGTGCAGTTCCGGCCGGGTGGCTTCCGGCCGTTCGCGCCCACGGTGCCCGTCGCGGAATGGACCGGGCGCCGGCTTCCGGCGGAGGAGGTCACCGGCGCCGGGTCGGCGCTCACCGAGGCGCTTGCCTTCCTCGGCGAGGAGGGCGACGACGTCCACCGCGCCGCCGCGGTCGACGCCTGGCTGCTCTCCCTGACTCCGCGCCCCGACCCGCAGGCCGCCCTCGCCGTGAAGCTGGCCGAGCTGGCATGCCACGACCGCACGGTGTGCCGCACCGCCCGTCTCGCGGAGCTGGGCGGGCTCTCGGTCCGCGCACTCCAGCGGCTCTTCGCGGCGTACGTCGGGGTCAGTCCCAAATGGGTCGTGCTGCGCTACCGGGTACTCGACGCCCTGGAACGAGCCGCGGCGGACGGAGCGGCCGACTGGGCGAGGGTCGCCGCGGAGCTGGGCTATGCCGACCAGGCCCACCTGGTCCGTGACTTCACCACCACCGTGGGCGTCCCACCGACCGCCTACGCGGCGAGGAGCGCGGCCTGAGGCACTCAGCGGCCCGCAGGCCCGGGTACCCGGACGCACTGCGGGCGATGGCGAAGGACACTGTGCGGATGAGTAGCCGTGAGGGCTCCGGTGAGCCGGCGCCGGCCGAGGAGATCCACGCGGCGCGCTCCGCTGATGCGCGCGGGTCGGTGGGGTGGCTGCCGGTGCGGCTCACGGACCGCGCCAGAGGTTGGCGAAGGCCGCGTTCTCGATGGTGCGCCTCTGGCGCACGGCCTCCAGCTCCGTCACCGCGTCGTGCACGGCGGCCACCACGGTCGTCACCGCCTCGTCATCGAGCCCGGGGGCGTCCTCGTCGCGGTCGTCTGGTTCGTCCTCCACCCCCACGACCGTGGCGAGGGCGACGAGAACGGGGTCCCTCTCGCTCCAGCGGTCTCGCGCGCGGCGGCTCGCCGGGGTATCGGCGGGTTCCAGTCGACTGCCGCCGAAGGGCGACCGACCGCTGCCTCGAGGTCGCAGCTCACCACTCGCCTCCAGGGCAGCCTGGTAAGCGTCCGACAGGCCGTTGCCCCGACGCCACAACCAGTCCTCGATCCACTCATAGGGTGCTTGCCGGGTGAGCGCCGCCGCGGCCTCGCCCGTGAGCCCGTCGCCCAGCGTCACAGGTCCGCCCGGCACGATACGACCGTCACACACGGTGACCGATCCCGCACCGATGAGATCGATCAACTCGGCCCCGGCGAGAGCGAGGGACAGGTCGCCCCGCCCCACGGGACGCTCCCCGTCCATGACGGTGATGAACAGGTCCTCCGCCGTACTCATGAACGGCTCCCCTCTCCGAACCGCGAGGATCACGCGACTCGCCGACCGGCCCCACGGCCGAATTCCGACCGACCCCACAACCGAAGTCCCGACCGGCGGCGACGACGCTCATGACCAGTATCCATCCGCCTGCGAGGACGGAGCACCTTCGGTGAAGCGCAGACGGTGTCCCGGCGGGCGATGTCAGCGTCAACCCCTAGTCTTCGCACGTGAGTTCAACGACCCAGGCTTATGCCTACGTGCACGCGTCCGCCGTGCGTGAGACCCCGGCCGGCCGCTCCCTCGCCCTGGAGACCTCGGGGGGTGCCACGCCGGACGGCGAGGCGGCCAACCCCCGGTTCTTCGACGGGTTCCTGACGGCACCGGCCGCCGCCGCGACGGCACTGCTCGCGGTCGCCGACGTAGCCGCCGGCCGCTACTACCGGCCGCGACCGTCGGCCTTCCTGGACCCGGTCATCACGGCCGGCGGCGACCGGTTGCGCCTGGAGTCCTTCTCCGCCTGCTGCGGTGTCCACGCGCGCCTCGACGTCCTCGCCCCCGGCCTCGACGGTGACGACGTCGGCCACGGCACCACCAACGTCGACATCAACACACCGCTGCGCCTGGCCCTCGCCAGGATCGGTGGCCTGGACCCGCTGCACCTGCGGGTGGGGCCGGAGGGGCTGGAGGCCACCACCTTCGACGGCCGGTTCGTGGAGAAGAAGGTCCCCTTGCCGGAGCGCTGGCTGCGCGGCTTCGCGGAGGCCCAGGTGATCGCGGCGGGCCTCGTCCCGAGGGCCGAGATACCCGCCGCGGAGGCGGCCGCCCTCCTGCGGTCGCTGCCGCGGCCGACCCAGCGGTCCGGCGCGCACACGACACGCTGGGTGGTTCCCTCGGGCCGCACCCTGCGCCCGTCGACCAGGCCCGCGCCCGGTGCCGTGTGCCTGCCCGGCTGCGAGCGACTGCTGAGCCTCCAGCATGTACTGCGACACGCGTCGACGGTCCGGGTCTACGCCCCGCGGCCCGGGCGGAGCCATGACGAGCAGGGCCGGGCCCACCAGGACCGGACCGCGCCCGTCGCGTGGGAGGCCACGCTGCCCGGCATGCGTCTGACGCTCCTGCTCTCCCCACACGCCTCACGCGGCTTCTCCGGCGAGGGCGGCGTACTCGACGACCTCGCCGACGGGCCGGCGGAGCGGGACACGGACCGGGTGGCCGAGCTGCTGGCCTGGGAGCCGACGATCGACGTGGCCGACCTGTCCGCGCAGTCCGGTCTGGAGCCGGAACGCGTCCGCGCGGTCCTGACGGTGCTGGGGACATCGGGGCAGATCGGCTACGACCTCGCGGAAGAGGCGTACTACCACCGGCACCTGCCCTACATCGCGGGCGCCGCCGAGGCCCGCAACCCGCGGCTGCGCGGGGCGAAGGCCCTGGTCTCCCAGGGCCTGGTCCGCGTCGACGGCGCGCTGGCGTGGGTGGGAAAGGACGAGCACGCCTATCCGGTCCGCATCGAGGACGGCGAGCGGATGAGCTGCACCTGCCCGTGGTGGGCGAAGTACCGGGGTGGTCGCGGACCGTGCAAGCACGTACTCGCCACCCGCTCGGTCCTGAACGAGAAGAAGGAGTCGGCACGGTGAGACTGATGGCACTCGTGGAAGCCGGTGACGTCCCCGGCGTCCTGCGGGCCCTGGGCGAACTCGGCACGGAGCAACGCGCGGCCCAGTTGCCGGAACTCGACGCCCGCTACGAGGAGCTGGGCTTCTCGGGCTGGCTGGAACTCACCGTGGAACAGCGTGTGGCCCTGGCCGGCGCGCGGCTGGGCTGCCAGCCGACCTCGGAGGCCGCGGCCCGTCACCTCCACCACGGCGGACGCTACGTGCCCCCGCACGACGACTGGATGGTCGACGTAGTGGAGCTGTTCCCCGTCGCCTGGCGGACCGAACTCGTGGCGCGGCTCGACGAGCAGGTGCGTGAGCGCAGCGGTTCCCAACGCCTCCACCTCGTCGTCGACCACATCGTCCGCACCACCGGCTGCCCGATGCCGGAGTCCGACTACTTCCTCTCGGGCTGGCTGAGTTCGCACCACAGAGCCACGTCGGAGGGTGTCCTGGAGCGGCTGCGCGAGGACCCCTTGGCCCCCAAGCTTCTCCCCCTCGTCCTGGAACGGTCGTCCCTTCCTTTCACCCCCCAGTTGCTGTCCGCCCTGTGCGCCTTCGCCGCCGAGGGCACGGTGGACCGTGCCGCGCTCGTCCGCCGCACCTTCGCGATCGTGGCCGACGCGCATCCGACCGCCGCCCTCCCCTACTGGCAGGCCGTCCCCCTCACCGGCGACGAGCACGCCCGGACGGCACCCGAGCGGACTGCCCTGGCCGAAAAGCTGCTCACACGCCTCCTCCAGGACGGTGCGCCCAAGACGGTCACACCCGTCATGACGTTCCTGCGGGCACTGGCCCTCACTCCGGCGGAGCAGGCCCCTTTCCTCCGGCACCACGTGGCTCTGCTCGACCTGTCGTCCCCGGTGGCCGCCTACGGCCAGGAGGTCCTGCGCGAGCTGGACGAGGCGGGGCTGTTGGAGGAGGACGTGCTGAGCGAGGCGTGCGAACGCGTGCTGCTGCGCCCGGAGAAGAAGCTGGTACGCGCCCAGCTCTCCTGGCTCGACCGGGTGGCACGCCGGGAGCCCGCACGCGCGGGCCGGATATCGGTCTGCGCGGCGCTCGCCTTCGGGCACCCGGACGTGTCCGTGCAGGAACGCGCCCTCAACCTCGTCGCCCGCCACCTCAAGAACGCCGGAGACCCGGTGCGGGCGCAACTGCGGACGGCCGCCGCCGCGTCGCTCGGACCGGCGCTGGCCGCACGCGCCGCTCAGCTGCTCGGCGCGGAGGCGCCCGGTGCCGAGCACGACACCGGCACCGAGCGGGTCACCGAGGCCGAGGTGCTGCCCCACCTGCCCGGGCTCCGGCCGGTACCGGGTCCCGTGGGGACGGCCGTCGAGGTCGCCCAGGAGCTCGCCGTGGTCCTCGCCGACGACGACGTGGTGGCGTTCGAGCGCGCGCTGGACGGGCTGGTCCGACAGGCCCGGCTCGACCGTGAGGCGCTGTCCCGGGCGCTCGAACCGGTCATGCGCAGAGCACCGGGCGTCCACCGCGACTGCGGCCAGAGCGACCTGTACGACGTGGCGGCGGCCGTGCGGGGTGACGAGCCGAGGAGACTGTACGGCCGTCCCCACCGCCGGATCAGTCACGGAGAGGCGATCTCCCCGCCCGGGAAGTTGCTCATGGCGCGTCTGATCGAGGCCCTCGACGTGATCGAGTCCGGCGCGCAGCCGTTCCTGCTGGCCCTGCCGACCCACGCCACCGGCGCGGTGGACGCGGGCGTACTGGTGGAGCGCGTCGCCGAATTGGAGCGCGCGCGGGTCGAACCGGCACCGGTCGATCTGGCGCAGGCCCTGCTGCGCGTGACCCTCACCTCGGACGAGCGGGTCCTGCGTGCCGCGGGCGGCCTGCGGTCGGAGGCCGGCCGGCGGCTGGCGCGCTGGCTGCGCGAGGGCGGTCTGCCGCACCAGGACTCGACTCCGGAGCAGTGGCCGGTCGCCGATCCGACCGATGCCCCGCCCGGACTGTGGGAGCCCGTGTCCCCCGGGCCCGATCACGGTGTTCCGCTTCCGCCGGTCGCCGCGGCCGTGTGCGGTACGTACGAACGGGGCCGGTCCCCCGGAGGCGGCTACAGCCTTTACGACGCGTACGCCGCACCGTACTGGGTGGCTCAGCTGCCGCATCACCGCGACGAGGTGGCCGCGTACGCCAAGAGCTGCGTCGACGGACGCATGCTCGCGCTGCTGGCCGAAGCGGGCGGCCCCGCGGGATACGCCCTCCACTGGCAGATCGCCTGCCGGCTCGGCGAGGACCGTGACTCGGCGGTGGACGCCCTGCTCGTGCTCGCCGCCCAGGGACAGTTGGACGGCCGACTGCTCGCGGGGCAGTTGCAGGCGTTGATACGCAACCGGTCCAGCTCGCCCAAGCGCGTGGTCGACGCACTGCGCGCGGCGGCCGGGACCGGGGCGTACGCCACGGTCTGGTCCGTACTGGAGGCCGCCCTGCCCGCGCTGCTGCGCGGCACACCGGTCCGGGAAGCCGGGGCGTTCCTCGCGCTCGCGGTCGAGTGCGCATCGCGCTGCGCGGCCGAGGGCCCCATCTCCGAGGTAGAGGTGGTGGCCGCGCGCACCGGGTCGAGCCAGACGGTGAAGCACGCCAGGCTGCTGCGGGACGTCCTGCGCTGAGACCGCCGGTCCGTCCGCCGAGGGACGCTGACGGCCCTCGGCGGAGGGCAAGGGGACCGGCCGACAGGAGCGCGCGCCACGCATCGCGGGCGGCCCGCGTTCCGTCGGCCGGGCGGGCGGGTCAGATGCCCATGGAGGCCATTTCGATGGGTGAGCGGTAGTTGCCCGCGGCGGTGACCACGCAGGCGCGATACGTCCGGTCGCTCTTCACGGCCAGGAAGTAGTCGCGAAGGTTCTTCCAGTAGTTGACCAGATAGCCGAGACCGGGCACGAATCCGGCCGGACGCGGCACGAGGGCGAACGCCTCGCTGCATTTGAGGATCTCGCCGGTGGCCGTGGACAGTACGTCGGCCACCTCCGCGTTCATGTTCCAGCCGGCCGCCAGCTCCGGCGTCCAGATGGCACCGGCGACGGCCCGCAACTGTTCCTGCTCGTCGGGGGTGGGGTCGCTCATCGCGCGGGACTGCGCGGTCACCGGCGCGCCGGGCGGCGGACCGCCGGCGGCTGCCGCGGCCGGTCCCGCCATGGCCGTCGCGACCAGGATCGCCGTGAGCGTGACCGCGATCCTGGTGCCGCCGCCTCTTCTGTGCCCGCTGCCTGTGATCACCGTGTGCCCCTCCCGTGGCCGACTGCTTCGACGCCCGAAGGTGACACGGTGCGGACAAGGCGGTCAACGGCGGCAATCACGCCACGCACCCTCACGATCCGGTCGACGATCGCCGGTGATCCCGCGGATATCGCATGCACGCTTCTTCACCGTCGGAGCATTCCCGTGACACCTCGGCCCCCGAGCCGGACCCGACTCGGTGGCCACGTTGTTCGCCCACGTCAGGACGGCCCCCGGCTCGACGCCTCGGCGGCGCGCCGGCCGGGCGACCGTCACCCCGGGCCGCGTGAGACGCTGGAAGTCGTGAGAATCCGAGCTGCGCGACGGAGGGACCGTGCATGGCGAGCGACTTCTCCGTGGGAGACCACGTGCGCTGGAATTCCGAAGCCGGTCACGTCGAAGGCGTCATCATCGAGAAGCACACGCACGACGTGACCTTCAAGGGTCGTACACGTCACTGCTCCGAGGACGACCCGCAGTACGAGATCCGGAGCGACAAGACCGACCATGTCGCCATGCACAAGGGCGGAGCACTGACGAAGACGCGGGGGCCGAGGCGCGACGGGGACTAGCCACGCCATGACCTTCGTCGACGACGTCCGGGAAGCCGTGCGCGCGATACCGGCGGGCTCCGTGGCCTCCTACGGTGACGTGGGCCGACGGGTCGGTGTCGGTCCACGTCAGGTGGGGCGGGCCATGAGCCTGCTCGACGAGACGGTGCCCTGGTGGCGGGTCGTGTACGCGGACGGTACACCGCCCTCCTGCCACGACGGGCGCGCGCCGGACCTTCTCGACGCCGAGGCGACGCCGATGCGCGGGGCACGCGTGGGCATGGCGCGTGCCCGCCACCGCTGGACGCCCTGACCCGCACCCGCGCCGCGCCCGTCGGCCCGCGCGCACGCCCGGCTCCTCACGACACGGCCCGCTTGCAGCAGTGCACCCCTCGCGCTTGGCTGGAGGAAAGCCATCCGGCACCAGGAGTCGCCATGTCGATGTCGTTCGGCTCAGCGTTCGGTTCCCCCGATCCCTTCAGTGATCTTTTCAACCGCTTCTTCGGGATGTCACCGGCATCGTCGCCCCCGGCGGTGCAGCGGGTGCCGATCGGCCGACTGCTGACCGAGTCCTCGCAGGAACTCCTCAACCTGGCGGCGCGGCGCGCACTGGAGGACGGGACGTCCGACCTGGACACCGAGCACCTGCTCTGGGCGGCCACGAGGGTCGAGCCCGCGCGGGGGCTCCTCGCCCAGGCGGGCGCGGACCCCGACGCGCTCGCGACCCGGATCGCCGAGGCTCTCCCCCGCGAGGCGGGCGAGCCGTCCGCCGATCCGGGCCTCACTCCGGCGGCCAAACGCACCCTCGCCACCGCCTACTCCCGCTCCCGCGCGGCCGGCGCCTCCTACATCGGCCCCGAACACATCCTGGGCGCTCTGCTGGCGGACGGCGACACGGGCGCGGCCCGGCTGCTGGGCGCGGAGGGACAGGACGTCGGCAGGCTGGAGGGACTGACCGAGCAGCCCGCCCGCCCCGACGGCGCTCAGGGTGCCGGCGGCGGGAAGCCCGCCACCACGCTGGACGAGTACGGACGGGACCTGACCGAGGAGGCGAAGGCCGGGAAGCTCGACCCGGTGGTCGGCCGGGCCGAGGAGATCGAGCAGACCGTCGAGATCCTGTCCCGGCGTTCGAAGAACAATCCCGTGCTGATCGGCGAGCCGGGCGTGGGCAAGACGGCCATCGTGGAGGGTCTGGCGCAGCGCATCGTGGCCGGTGAGGTGCCGCGGACGCTGAAGGACAAGAGGGTGGTCGCCCTCGACCTGTCCGCCATGGTGGCGGGCGCGCAGTACCGGGGACAGTTCGAGGAGCGGCTCAAGAAGGTCATCGAGGACGTCCAGCAGGCCCGCGGCGAGATCATCCTGTTCATCGACGAACTGCACACCGTCGTCGGCGCCGGGGCGACCGGCGAGGGCTCGATGGACGCGGGCAACATGCTCAAGCCCGCCCTCGCACGCGGTGAGCTGCACGTGGTGGGTGCGACGACCATCGACGAGTACCGCAAGTACGTCGAGAAGGACGCGGCCCTGGAACGCCGTTTCCAGCCCGTCATGGTCCCCGAGCCCTCGGTCGAGGAGACGGTGCAGATCCTCGAGGGTCTGCGCGACGCCTACGAGGCGCACCATCAGGTCCGCTTCGCCGACGGAGCACTGACGGCGGCGGCCGACCTGTCCGACCGCTACGTCAGCGACCGGTTCCTGCCCGACAAGGCGATCGACGTCATGGACCAGGCGGGCGCCCGGGTACGGCTGCGCAGCGCGAGCCGCTCCACCGAGGTCGTCGGCCGCGAGGACCGCATCGCGAGGCTCCGCCGGGAACAGGAGCAGGCGGTGGCCGCCGAGGACTACGACCGGGCGGGCGAGCTGAAGCGCGAGATCGCCGAGGTGGAGGGCGAACTCGCGGGCATCGAGGAGCGCCGCGAGGGCGTCGTCTCCGTCACCGCCGACGACATCGCCGACGTGATCTCCCGCCGCACCGGCATCCCGGTCTCCCAACTGACGGCCGGGGAGAAGGAGCGGCTGCTCAAGCTGGAGGAGGAGATGCACGCCCGGATCGTCGGGCAGGACGAGGCGGTCACCGCCGTCTCGCGGGCCGTGCGCCGCAGCCGGGCCGGCATGGGCGACCCGGACCGCCCCGTGGGTTCCTTCCTCTTCCTCGGCCCGACCGGCGTCGGCAAGACCGAGCTGGCCAAGACCCTCGCCGAGCTGCTGTTCGGCGAGGAGAACCGCATGATCCGCTTCGACATGAGCGAGTTCCAGGAGAAGCACACCGTCGCCCGGCTGGTCGGCGCGCCCCCGGGATACGTCGGCTACGAGGAGGCCGGCCAGCTCACCGAGAAGGTCCGCCGGCAGCCCTACAGCGTGGTCCTGTTCGACGAGGTGGAGAAGGCCCACCCCGACGTCTTCAACACCCTGCTGCAGATCCTCGACGACGGCCGCCTGACCGACGGTCAGGGCCGCACCGTCGACTTCCGGCACTGCGTGGTCATCATGACGTCCAACATCGGCGCCCACCGCATCCTCGACCACAAGGGCGACGTGTCCGACCTCAAGGACGAGTTGATGGAGGAGCTGCGCGCCCGGTTCCTGCCGGAGTTCCTCAACCGCATCGACGAGATCATCGTCTTCCACGGACTCACTCAGGACGACCTCTCACGGATCGTGGACCACCTGCTGGCGCGGAGCGAACGGCGGGTGCACGCCCAGGGCCTGAGGCTGGAGGTCACGGAGGCGGCGAAGAAGCTGCTCATCGCCCACGGTCACCAGCCGGAGTTCGGCGCCCGTCCGCTGCGGCGCACCATCCAGACGGAACTCGACAACCGCATCGCCGACCTGCTCCTCGGTGGCGAGGCCGACCCCGGCGACACCATCGTCGCCGACGTGGTCGACGACTCCCTGCACTGCACGGTCGCCAAGGCCGGCACCGCGGAGGCGGGCGGCATCCCGGACGCGCCGTCCCCGGACCCGGCGGGCACGACCGAGTCCTGACGGGCGACGACGACGGCGCACCGGCGCGTCACCTGGTCGAAGTCGTGGACGGCCTTGGCAGGGCGTGGACGACCTGTCCGTGCACACCTCGGCCGGTGCAGGACGCCATTCAGGTACTCCAGGGGATGCGCGGGGCCGCCTCTTGCGGTGCGACACCCTTCCCGCCGTGGTTATTAATTATGAATACATCTTGACAGGCTTTCCGGCCCCACCCACGATGAACCCACTTCACTGAGTCATGCCGCAGGAGCCGCCTGTCATGTTGTCTCTGCATGCCCACGACCCTTCCGTGCCCCTGGCCGGGCATCTGCCCCTGGGCAGCCCCGCCGGCACCCCCTCCCCCGTGACGGTCGACAGTCGGAGCCTGTCGCGCGACGGCCGCAGGTGGATCCCGGTCATGGGGGAGTTCCACTTCAGCCGCTGCCCCGCCGCCGAGTGGCGCGAAGAGCTCCTCAAGATCAAGGCGGGCGGCGTCGATCTGCTCGCCACCTACCTGTTCTGGAACCAGCACGAGAACGACCGCGGCACCTACCGCTTCGACGGTGACCTCGACGTACGCGGGTTCGTCACGTTGTGCGCGGAACTGGACCTGGCCGTGGCCGTCCGCATCGGCCCCTGGTCCCACGGCGAATGCCGCAACGGCGGCTTCCCCGACTGGCTGGAGGACGTCGACTGCGCGCCGCGCACCGACGATCCCGCGTACCTCGCCCTGGTCGCGCCCTATTACCGGCGCATCTCGCACGAGCTGCGCGGCCTCTTCCACGAGGACGGCGGCCCGATCGTGGCCGTGCAGGTGGAGAACGAACTGTACGACCAGCCCGAGCACCTGGCCACGCTGCGACGCATGGCCGAGGAGGCCGGCATCCGCGCGCCGCTGTGGACGGCGACCGGCTGGGGCGCCGCCGACATCCCGGCCGGCACCCTCCTGCCGCTGTACGGCGGCTATCCAGAGGCCTTCTGGGAGGACGCGCACGACGGGTGGGCCCGCGACATGCGCCGGCACTACTTCTTCACGCCGATCCGCGACGACCACGCCATCGGCGCCGACCTGCGCTCCAGCGCCCCGACCGGCACCGGCCCGGACGCGCGCCGCTATCCGTACGCCACCTGCGAGTTGGGCGGCGGCATGGCGATCGCCTACCACCGCAGGCCGCTCGTGCCGGCCGCGGACATCACCTCGCTGGCGCTGACCAAGCTCGGCAGCGGTTCGGTGTGGCAGGGCTACTACCTGTACCACGGCTGTTCGCAGCGGGTGGACCTCAAGGAGCCGAACCAGGAGAGCCACGACACCGGTTACCCCAACGACCTGCCGACAGTCACCTACGACTTCCAGGCTCCGCTGGGCGAGTACGGACAGGTCCGGCCGGCCTTCCACGCGCTGCGCCGACAGCACCTGTTCCTGCACGCCTACGGTACGGAGCTCGCGCGGATGCCGCTGCACCTGCCCGACCGGGAACCGGCTTCACTGGACGACCGGTCCACACTGCGCTGGGCCGTTCGCTCGGCGGGTGACCAGGGCTTCCTGTTCGTCAACAACCACCAGCCGCACGAGACGCTGCCCGACCACGACGGCGTGCGCTTCGGCGTCACCCTCCCCAGCGGCCGTACGGTCGCCGTGCCGGCACACCCCGTGCGCATCCCGTCCGGCGCCCACTTCGTCTGGCCGATCGGGCTGGACCTCGGCGCCGGTCTGCGGCTGGAGTGGGCCGGCGCCGAGCCGGTCACCCGACTCGAGGTCGACGGGCTCCCGCTGACCGTGCTCGCGGCGACCGACGGCGTCCCTGCGACGCTGGCGCTGGCGGCGGACGTGGAGATCCAGGGCCCGGCCCGGGTGGACACCGCGGAGGGGACCACGCTGGTCACCGTGACCGAACCGGGCACCTCGGCACTGCTCACCCTCACCGGTCCCGCCGGCCGGGCCCGCGTCCTGGTGCTCTCCCCCGAGCACGCGCTCCGACTGAACCGGACGCGGGTCTTCGGGCAGGACCGGCTCGTCCTCAGCGACGACGTGGTCTTCGCCGACGGCGACCGGCTGCGTCTGCACATCGCCTCCGACACCCCGTCGGTCGCCCTGCTGCCGGCCCCGGCCTCCCTGGTCGGAAGCGGTGTCGGGGAACCGGTGGCCGACGGCGTCTTCACCCGCTGGCCGCTGGCGCGGGCTCCCCGACTGCCGCAGCCGGTCCTGGAGACCGTGCGGGAGCAGGCCGTCGCCGCGCCCGCGCGTACCGGCGGGTCCCACGACCGCGCCTCGGCACCCCGCGAGGCGGACTGGGACAAGGCCGCCGTCTTCCGTCTCACCGTTCCCGCCTCCGCCCTCGACGGCGACGGCGAGGTACTGCTGAGGCTGCGCTGCACCGGTGACGCCGCCCGCGCCTACCTCGACGGGCGGCTGGTCGCCGACCACTTCTGGTACGGGCCCGACTGGGAGATCGGGCTGCGCCGGTTCGCCGACGCGGTGGTCCGGCACGGTCTGGAGATCCGTGTCCTGCCCCGCGATCCCGTCGCCCGCGTCTACGTCGACGCCTCGGTGCGACCCCGGTTCGACGCCGCCGTCACCCGCGCCGCCGTCGAGTCCGCCGCGCTGGTGGCCGTGCCCCGGGTGAGCCTGACCGCCGAGGGAGAGGGACGTGTCTGACCTCAGCCGCAGAAGCGTGCTGCGCGCCGGCGTCGGGGCGGGAGCGGGTCTGCTGACCGTCCCGGCGCTCGCCGCGTGCGGAGCCTCCTCGGCCGCGCCGGTGCGCTCCGGGCGCGTCCGCATCAGCCTGTGGACCCATGACCCCGGGTACATCAAGACGTTCCGGACCGCGATCCGGGACACCGGCCTGATGCGCGGGTCGAGGTTCGACTACGGGCTGAAGGTCACCAGTGCGGCACCCGGCGACGTGATGACCCGCATGATCGCCCAGGCGGTCGCCGACGGGAACACCCCCGACCTGGCCGGTCTGGTCATCGACCAGTTCCCCCGGGTCATGGGCTCCTCCATCGCGCGGAACCTGTTCGTCGACCTCGGCGACACCGTCCGCCCCTTCGGCGACGACCTGCTCAAACTGGTCCCGTACACCGTCGACGGCGTTCCCTACGGGCTGGACTCCGACAACTCGATCACCGTCCTGTACTACCGGCAGGACCTGTTCGAGAAGTACCGGGTCCCCGAGCAGGTGGCCACCTGGGAGGAGTTCCTCGAACACGGCGAGCGCCTCAGCAAGGACCACGAGGTCAGCGTCGGCATGGTCTCCACCGGCGACAACGGGTCCATCGTCAACGGCTTCCTGCAGTTCCTGCTGCAGCGCGGCGGCGGGTTCTTCGACGAAGCCGGCCACCTCGTCCTCGACTCGCCCGAGGCACTCGAGGTGCTCCGGTTCATGGCCCGCGGGGTGCGCTCGGGCGCGCTGCTGGCCCTGCCCGACCCCTACGGAAGCGCCTGCGCGGCCGCGCTGAAGTCCGGACGGCTCGCCGCCACGGCCATGCCGAACTGGTACAACGCCTACGGCCTCCAGGCCAACGTGCCGGACCAGAAAGGCCGTTGGCGGATGCGGACCCTGCCCCGCTTCGCCGGCGGCGGGCACATCGGCTCGACCCTGGGCGGCACCGCCTTCGCGGTGCTGAAGGACAAGCCCCACTCCCAGGCCGCCCTGGAACTGCTCCGACGCGTCTACCTCAGCCGCGAAGGCCAGATACTGCGCTACAAGTCGGGCGGCTTCCTGCCCACGCTCAAGCACCTGTACCAGGACCCCGAACTCGTCGCCACCGAGGACGCCTACCTCGGCGGTCAGCCGGTCTTCGACGTGTACGGCGAGGCCGCCGCCGACCTCCCCCTCTTCTACCAGGCCCCGGGGATGCAGATCCTCGCCGACGTGCTGGGCGGCCCGGTCCTGGACGTGCTCAAGGGACGCACCTCGCCCGACGCCGCACTCCAGGCCGGCCTGCGGGCCTACCGACAGCAGGTGAAACGATGACCGCTCCGCCTCCGACCCGCGCACCCGCCACCGCCTCGGCGCGGCTCCCCCTCACCCCCGCGCCGTCACGGTCCTGGTGGTCGCGCCGCCAGCGCGGCTGGGCCCCCTATGTGTTCATCTCCCCGTTCTACGTGCTGTACGGGCTCTTCCTGCTGGTGCCGATCCTGATCGGGCTGTATCTCAGCTGCACGGAGTGGGCCGGGCTCGGCACGCCCCGCTGGGTGGGACTGCGCAACTACCGGGACCTGTCGGGTGATCACAGCTTCTGGACCGCCGTCGCCAACACCGGCCTGTACATCGTCTTCACGCTGTGCGTCGTCCTTCCCGCCTCGCTGCTCATCGCCCAAGCCCTCAACGCCCGCGGCCTGCGCGGACGCGACCTGTTCCGGCTGACCTACTTCATGCCCGTGGTGATCTCACCCATCGTCATCACCCTGGTCTTCGGTCTGTTCTTCGACACCGAGTTCGGCCTCCTCAACGCGGTGGGGCAGGCGCTCTTCGGCTTCGGCGGCATCGACTGGCTGGGCTCCCCCGGCTGGGCGCGCGTCACCGTCGTCGTCCTCGTGCTGTGGCGCTGGACCGGCTACCTGACCATATTCTTCCTGGCCGGACTGCAGAACGTCCCCAAGGAACTGTACGAGGCGGCCGCCCTCGACGGCGCCGGGCCGATCAGCCGCTTCCGCAACGTCACCCTGCCCAGTCTGCGCCCGGTCACCGCGTTCGTCGCGGTGACCGTCCTGGTCAGCACCGCGCAGATCTTCGACGAGCCGTTCCTGCTCGCTCAGGGCGGCCCGGGCGAGTCGACCCTGTCGGTGGCCATGTTCATCTTCCGCGCCGGATTCCAGCGCCAGCAGCTCGGCTACGCCGCGGCGGCCGGCGTGCTGCTCTTCGTCGCCGTGTTCGTCCTGGGCCGCCTCGCCATGCGGCTGCTGGGAGTGGGGAGAGACGACCGATGACGACGTTCGAGACGACGGGTGCCCGAGCCCCGGTCCGCGCCCGCCGCAGCGCCGGCCGCGTGCTGCTCTACGCCTTCCTGACCGCCCTGCTGCTGGTGTTCGCCCTGCCCCTGCTGTGGGCCTTGTCGTCCTCCTTCAAGGACCGGAGCGAGATCTTCGCCCACCCGCCCGAGCTGCTGCCCGACCCGGGCACCCTGGACAACTACCGCGGGCTGCTGGACGGCAACCCCTTCTGGAGCTGGCTGCTGATCAGCACCGTGGTGGCCGTCATCTCCACCCTCGCTTCCGTCGTGCTGTGCGCGCTCGCCGGGTTCGCCTTCGCCAAGTACCGCTTCCGCGGCAAGAACCTGCTGTTCGACATCATGTTCAGCTCGCTGGCCGTCCCGTTCGCGGTCATCGTCGTGCCCCTGTTCATCATGGTCGCCAAGGCGCACCTGACCACCCCGTACTTCGCGCTGGTCGTGCCCTGGGTGGCACCCGCGTTCGGCATCTTCATGATGCGCCAGTTCACCGAGCAGTCCGTCCCCGACGCCCTGCTGGACGCCGCCCGTGTGGACGGCTGCACCGAGTTCGGGCTCTTCCGCCGTATCGTGCTGCCCCTGCTGCGCCCGGCCCTCGGTGCCCTGGGCGTGTGGTCGTTCCTCAACAGCTACAACAGCCTGCTGTGGCCGCTGGTCGTGGTCAGCGAACCCGGCGACTACACCCTCCCGCTCGGCATCCAGGCCCTGTTCGGCGCCACCGGACGCCAGTACGACCTGGTCCTGGCGGGTGCCGTCCTCGCCGCCGTCCCGAGCCTGATCGTCTTCTTCGTCCTGCGCAAACAATTGCTCGAAGGGCTCACCGCGGGCGCCGTCAAGAGCTGACCGGCCCGGACGCCCCCCGGCCACGCCCACGCCCTTCCCGTCGAAAGGCTTCCTTCCGCATGCCCGTAGCACCCCCCGCCCACCTGCCCGACACCCTCACCATCTGCCTGTGGGACTTCAGCTGGTACACGCGCACCGGGCCCGGCGAACCCTTCGCCGATCTCGACGAGGCGTTCGCCCAGACCGTCGCACGCGGCTACAACACCGTCCGTGTCTGCGCCATGCCCCTGCTGCTGTTCGGGCCGGGCAGCCCACGCGGACCGCTCACCCTCGGCCCTCTGGGCGGCCGGTACGGCCAGGGCGTGCGCTGGTACGACGTGCGCGCCACCACCACCCTGCCCGACCCGCGGGCCCACCTGCTGGCGCTGTTCGAGGCCGCCCGCCGCCACGACGTGTACGTCATCCTCTCCAGCTGGGAGTACCAGCAGAGCCCTTCCTTCTCCGGTGACCGGACGTGGTTCGACGCCATCATGGCCATCGACCCCGAGGACCGGGCCGAAGCACTCGCCGACGCCCTGGCCGACCTGATCGACTTCCTGGCGGCCCACGACGGTCTGGACGACCGGGTCGCCTTCACCGAACTCCACAACGAGGTCCAGGCCGGCCGGCTGACCGACCGGCTCACCGGCGACGACACGGTCGCCGCGCTGACGCCGCGCCTGGAACGCGGTCTGGCCCGCTTCCGCGCACGCCACCCCGGCCGGCCGGTCACCGTCAACTACGCCCAGGTGCCCGTGGGGTCCCTGCACGCCCTGCCGGACGGCATGGACGTCGCCGTCTTCCACCCCTATCTCTACGGCGTCCTGGACGAGCTGCTGGACACCTTCGCCCTGCGCGACGCCTCCCGGCCCTTCCCGCGGGAGCGTGCCCGACGGGAGCTGCTGCGCGAGGACGCTCCGGAGCCGGCGGAGTGGGCACCGCCCGAGGCGGACCGCTGGCGCACCGAGGCCACCGTCGTGGGGCCGCGCGAGGTCTACGTCCACGACTGGTGCGACGCGCGGGCGTGGGACGCCTGGCTGTACGAGCGCTACGCCACCCACCGCCCGGCCATGGAGCAGAAGCTCACCGACTGGATCGCCGCGGCCGCGGACTGGGCCGCGATGCGGAGGATCCCGCTCGTCTTCGGCGAGGGCTGGATCGGCTACACCCCGCTGCACGGCACGTTCGAGGAGGGGCCGGTCGGCGCGGCCTGGTGCCGGCGCGCCGTGGCCGAGGCGGCACGCCGGGGAGCCTGGGGCGCGGTCGTGTGCTCCAACGCGGCCCCTCACCACCCGATGTGGCAGGACGTCGCCCTGCAGCGGGAGTGCAACGCCCTGCTGCGCGGCTGACGTCCCGCCGGGCCGCCCGGTCGGCGCTTACGGCACCTTCTGGCTCTCCCTGGGGCTGGTCGCGATGGGCGGCGACCGGCTCCTTCGCCGCCAAGGATGCCTGTTGCACCCGTCCGATGGTCGACACCACGGCCCCTGACTTCTCCTTCCGGTCGGAACTGGTGGTGGGGCGCTTCCAGTGGTCGGGGCCTCGGTGTTCGAGGGACTCAGGGGGCTCGGGGGGAGTGATCGGAGGGATCAGTGATCCGAGGAGTCGGTGAATCCCGGACCGGTCAGCGGATCGTGGTCCCCGGGGCGGCGGCGAGCAGGCCCAGTTCGTCTCGGCGGGGCAGGCCCTCCCAGTCGCCATCCGAGGCGACGGCGAACGCGCCGAGGGTGTTGGCGCGGTCGAGGCGCCGCTCCGGGGGCAGTCCGTCGAGCAGTCCGGAGAGATAGCCGGCACAGAACGCGTCGCCCGCTCCCACGGTGTCCCGTACGGGCACCCGCAGGGCCGGGACCGTGTGCCGGGAACCGTCGCCGTCGCGGAAGGCGGCTCCCTCTCCCCCGCGTTTGACGACCACTTCCCGCACCCCGGCCGCCAGCAGCGCGTCGACGGCGGCTTCCTCCCCCCGCGGCCGCTCGGCGAAGGCCCCGGTGACGACGGGGAGTTCGTCGTCGGAGGCGATCAGGACGGTGACGTGCTCCAGCAGTGGCAGAAGTGCCCGGCCGGCCTCCTCGCCCGTCCACAGGCGGTGCCGGTGGTTGACGTCCAGGACGACGGTCCAGCCGTGGGCGTGCGCGTGTGCGGCCGCCTCGCGCACCGCCTCCAGCGGGCCGGTGCCGAGGGCGCAGGTGATGCCGGTCAGGTGCAGGACGCGGGCGCCGGCGCGCAGAGCGGGCGCGAGGTCGGGCGGGGCGAGCAGGGAGGCGGCGGAGTGGCGGCGCCAGTAGTGGACGCGGACCAGGTCGGCGACGCGTCGCTCCCGGAGCATGCCGCCGGTGGGCGCCTCGGGGCGGACGCCGGCGTGGGAGGTGTCGACGCCTTCGCCGCGCAGCGTGCGCAGGATCAGCCGGCCGGGTTCGTCGTCGCCGACCAGGCCCGCCCAGACGGCCCGGTGGCCCAGCCGGGCCAGGCCGATGGCCACGTTGGACTCGGCACCGGCGATGGTGGTGCGAGCCTCGGCGCCGACCGCGAGCGGTCCGGGCAGTTGCGCGGCGAGCATGGTCTCGCCGAACGTCAGGACGTCGGCGGCCGCCTGCCCCGTGTGCGGGCCGGTGCTCATGCCCGCCCCCGCGGGGTGTCGCCGGCGCAGAGGGCGACGAAGCGGCGAGCGCGTTCGCGCAGGGCCGCCAGGTCACCGCCGCGCGCGGCGTCGCCCACCAGCGGGGAGCCGACGCCGACCGCGACGGCGCCGTACGCGAGGTACTGCTCGGCACCGGTCAGGTCCACCCCGCCGACCGGCACGAACGGCAGGTCCGGGAAGGGATCGCGGAGAGCCTTGAGGTAGGCGGGGCCGCCGGCCGAGGCGGGGAACAGCTTGACGGCGTCGGCTCCGGCACGCCGGGCGGCGACGGCCTCGGTCGGGGTGAGCGCCCCGGCCAGCACCGGCAGTCCGACGCGGACCGAGGCGGCCAGGGACTCCGTGAGGGCGGGGGTCACGATCCAGCTCGCGCCGGCCTCCCGGGCGCGGGCGACGTCGTCCTCGGTCAGCACGGTGCCCGCGCCGACGAAGGCCGAGGGACCGGCCTCGGCGACGGCCCGGCGGATGACGCCGAGGGCGTCGGCGGTGTTGAGCGAGACCTCGACGAGGGACACGCCCTCGTCGAGCAGGGTCAGGACGGTGCGCAGCGCTGCGCCGGCGTCCGGTCCGCGCACGATGGCGGCCAGCCGGGTGCGGCGCAGCACGGCGGAGAAGCTGTCGGTGGCGCGGGACTGCGGGGCGTTCATGGTCACGTCCGGAAGGGTCGGGGTCGAGCGGGGGTCTGCGGGCGGGATCACCATTCGGCGAAGGAGCCGTCGGTGTGCCGCCACAGCGGGTTGTGCCAGTCCTCGACGGTGTCGTCGGCGGCGCGTACCGCCTTCTCGTCCACCTCGATGCCGAGGCCGGGGGCGGTGGTGCGCAGCAGGTGTCCGTCGTGGAAGCGCAGCGGCGTGGTGTCGAGCAGGTAGTCCAGCGGGCCGGCGCCCACGTTGTAGTGGATGCCGACGCTCTGTTCCTGGATGAGGAAGTTCGGGGTGGTGAAGGCGACCTGGAGGCTGGCGGCGAGCGAGACGGGCCCCAGCGGGCAGTGCGGGGCCAGCAGTACGTCGAAGGTCTCGGCGAGCGCGGCGATCCGGCGGACCTCGGAGACGCCGCCGGCGTGCGAGAGGTCGGGCTGGAGGACGGCCACTCCGGCGGTGAGGGCGGGCAGGACGTCGGTGCGTGAGTAGAGGCGCTCCCCGAGGGCCAGCGGTACGGGGGAGGACGCGGTCAGGTCGCGCAACCGGTGGGTGTACTCGGGGAGCAGGGGTTCCTCGACGAACAGCGGGTTGTACGGGGCGAGGTGCGGCAGCAGCTTGGCGGCGTTGGCGACGGTGAACCTGCCGTGGAAGTCGACGGCGAAGTCCCGGTCGTCGCCGAGGGCTTCGCGGGCGGCGGCGGCGCGGGAGACGACCTCGTCGATGTCGCGCACGGTCGCCAGCCGGTTCATCCGGCCGCTCGCGTTCATCTTCACGGCGGTGAAGCCGGCCTCCACCTGTTCCCGGACGGCCTCGGCGATCTGGGCCGGCTCGTCGCCGCCGACCCAGCTGTAGGCCCGTACCCGGTCGCGCACGGGGCCGCCCAGCAGTTGGTACACGGGAGCGCCGTACACCTTGCCGGCGATGTCCCACAGGGCCTGGTCGAGTCCGGCGACCGCGCTGGAGAGCACGGGGCCGCCGCGGTAGAACGACCCCTTGGTCATGGTCTGCCAGTGGTCCTCGATACGCAGCGGGTCCTGCCCGACGAGGAGTTCGGACAGCTCTCGCACGGCGGTGCGGACGGTGGCCGCACGGCCCTCGACCATCGGCTCGCCCCAGCCGACGACGCCGTCGTCCGTCTCGACACGGCACAGCAGCCAGCGCGGTGGCACGGCGAAGGTCTCGACGCGGGTGATCTTCATGCTTCTCCTTGGTGCGGCCGGGCGCGGGTGCCCGCCGCGGACGGGCGCGTTCTCAGGACGAGGTCTTGTACGCACTCCAGCCGCCGTCCACGACCAGCGAGGCGCCGGTCACGAAGGAGGCGTCGTCGCTCAGCAGGAAGGCGGTGGCGCCGGCCACCTCCTCGGGTCGGCCGAGCCGGCCGGCCACGGTCTGTTCCGCGCTGGCACGTCGGTCCTCCTCACCGATGCCGTCCCAGGCACGGGTGAGGACGGGACCGGGCAGCAGGGCGTTCACCCGGACGTCCGGTCCGTACTCGACGGCCAACTGGCGTGCCAGGCCGGTGAGTCCGGCCTTGGCGGATGCGTAGGCGGGGCGGCCCGGAAGTCCGACGAGGGCGTGTACGGAGGAGATCAGGACGGCGCCGCCCCGGGTGGCGCGCAGGTCCTCCAGGCATGCCCTGAAGCCGAGGAAGGCTCCGGTGAGGGTGACGCCGAGCTGCTGGTTCCACTGGTCGAGCGTCGTGGCGTGGGCGGGGGCGACGCGCACGGCGTAGGCGTTGGAGACGAGGGCGGAGACCGGACCGTACGCCTCGCGCACGGTGTCCAGGGCCGACGCCCAGGACGCCTCGTCGCTGACGTCGGTGCGGTGGAAGAGCGCCTGGCCGCCGGCGTCCCGGATCGCGCGCACCGTGCGCTCGCCCTCCGCGGTGTCGATGTCGGCGACGAGGACGCGGGCTCCCTCGTCCGCGAGCCGCCGCGCGGTCGCGGCGCCGATGCCGCCGGCCGCTCCCGTGACGACGGCCACGCGCCCCTGGAAACGGGGCGCCGCCTGGGGACGCTGCGGATACGAGGACGACATGGGCGGCTCCGGAGGCTGCGACGCGAACGGACTGAGCGAGCGGACGAGTGGGCGGGCGGGACGGCCGGCCGGGATGCGGCCGACCTGCCGGTATTATTAAATATGAATTATTGAGGCCCGCCAAGACGCCACGCTTGAGGCGCAGGTCACAGCACGATCGCGGAGCGACACCCGGCCCGGTCAGCGGGCCCGACCGGAGGAGCGGGAGTCCGTCGGGGCGGCCGAGCGCCCGGTGAGCCGGTCCACGTCCTCGACGGCCTTGGCCAGCAGGTCGAGCATGGCGAGTTCGGCCCGGACCGGGTCCCCGTCGCGCACGGCGTCCAGGACGGCACGATGGCTGGGCACGGGGTCGCCGGCGGCGGCATGGGCGTGGACGAGGCGGTCGCGCTCCCGCAGGCCGGGCTCGAGGAACAGGTCCATGCGCGTCAGCATCTCGTTCCCGGTGGCCGCCAGCAGGGCGCGGTGGAAGGCCGCGTCGGCCTCCGCGGCGTCCGCCGAGTCACCCTGGGCGCGCCGCATGGAGTCCAGCGCGGCCTCCAACGCCTCCAGGTCGGCGTCCGTACGGTGAAGGGCGGCGCGGCGCGCGGCGGCCGGCTCGATGATGGAGCGGACGTCGGCGAGGTCCCGCATCAACTCCCCGCCGCCACCTCCTTCGACACGCCAGCGGATGACGTCGGCATCGAGGAGGTTCCAGTGCCTGCGCTCCCGGACGAACGTGCCCCGCTTCTGCCGCGCGTCCACCAGACCCTTGCCGGCCAGGACCTTCAGCGACTCGCGCATCACGGTCAGACTGACGTCGAGCTCCTCCCCCAGCGCCCGCACGTCCAGGGTCGCCCCTTCGGGGACCGCGCCGCCCACGATGCGCGCTCCGAGCGACTGGACCACCTGTCCGTGCACGCCTCGGGTGCTGTAGGCCGCCATGCCGTCATCTCCTTGACGTCGGGCACGCCGGGGGCGCGCGGGTGAGGCGCCGCGGGCGCGCGAGCGCGGGCCCATGATAGCGCCCGACATTAAATATGAATAAAAAACACCCAGGTATCTCTCTCCCCCTCCCCCCAGACGCTCACGCTTACGGGCGTCGGCGTTGCTGCGAACGGGTGGCCGGGCGGGAGACGGTGGTGTGGCGCAGCGCGCGGACCCCTTCCATGGGCGTTGTCCGGCGCTCGTCCGATCGCCGGGAACGTACGGCGTACGAGGAGGACCCATGGGCCGTTTCGCATCCGGTGTTCTGACGGTCGCGGCGGCGATGTTGACCGCGGCTGTCACGGTGCAGCCCGTGCAAGCGGCGGACGAGTGGCCGCCGTTGTCCGACCGGACGGACGAGGCGTTCAACGAGGACTGCCTCGCCGCCCACAACCGCTACCGAGCCCGCCACGGCGCCGCCCCGCTGCGACTGGACGACGCGGCCGTCGCGTACGCCGTGCGCCGCGCCCGGGAGGCGTCGGCCCAGGAGGGGGGCGCGCTGCCGCCAGGTGCGCGGGGCTGGGGGGAGAACCGCTTCTGGTTCGCCGGCTACGAGCACGAGCCGGCCACGTGCGAGGAGGCGGTGCGGCTCTGGTACGAGCAGCGCTGGACGGGCGGCTACGACTGGGACCGGCCCGGCTACACCCCCGACACCGCCTCCTTCACTCAGGTCGTATGGAAGGCGACCGACACGCTCGGGTGCGGCAGGGCTGCCGGCCGGCGGGACGACCAGGACGCGTACCAGACGTACATCGTCTGCAGTTACCACCCCGCGGGGAACGTCGTCGGCCGGTTCGAGGAGAACGTGGGCGAACCGGTCGGGGAGAGCTGATCCGCCCGCTCGCCCCGGTCCGGATGACACGCACACCAGCGGAACCCTGCCTCAGCCGAAGGCCGATTCCGCGGCGTACGCCGCCCAGTCCACGATCTGCATCGCCGCGCCCGCCGCCTCCTCACCCCGGCAGTGGACGTGGTGCCTGCGAGCGAGGCCGTCCAGATCGAGGTGGGCGCCGAAGGCGGGGTGCGCCGTCAGGGCCTGTGCGTACGCCCACAGACGGGGCCGTGGCCGACTACTGCCGACCCTGTGGCTGACCGCAGCGGTCATGGCGCTCGGCTTTCTGCTGGGCACCGCGCTGGCGGTGATGCGTCTTTCGGGCAAGCCCGTGCTTCGCAGGCCGAGTTGGGGTTATGTGTGGATCTTCCTCCACTCCCCTGCTGATCCAGCTGCTGTTCTGGTTCAACATCGGCGACCTTACCCGACGCTCGGTCTCGGTATTCCGTTCTGTCCGGAGTCCGTCTCCGTCAAGACGGGCAACCTGCTCGGTCCGACCCTCACCGTACATCGCGGTCACGAGCGTGCTCAGCGCGAGTCTCTACTACATCGAGCGGCACTACGCACGGGGCGACTCGCGCGTGCTGCCGCCGACGCCGCCGCAGCCGCTGCGCCGTCATCTGTCCGCCGTGCGCACGCGCCTGGCCGCGAGGACGGCCGCCGACGCCCGGTAGGACGGTCGGCGAGACGCGGGAAGGGCGTCCGCACCGCAGCGCCCTTCCTTGTCGATTGACAAAACGGAACGGCGTTCCGGATACTAAACGGGACGCCGCTCCGTTTCATGCTCCGGAGTGGACGCCTCCCTTCCTCCTGTCCGCCACCGGTCGCCGGTCCGGAGACCAGCGGACAGGTACCGCCGAAAGGAAATCCCCTCGTGAGCGCCTCCACGGCCACCCGTGCCGACACCCCGAGCACGCCCGTCCCGGTCCTCTCCTTCAGTCCCGTGGTCCTCTCCGTCCCCGGACGCCCGGTCGACCTGCAGGTGCGCGTCACCGCTCCCGCGACCGGTACCGGCCTCCCCGTCATCCTCCTCTCCCACGGTCACGGCCCCTCGAACAACCTCTCCTCGCTCAACGGCTACGCGCCCCTCGCCCATCACTGGGCCGCTCAGGGATTCGCCGTCGTCCAGCCCACCCACCTCACCTCCAGGACACTGAGCCACCTGGTCGCCGACGCGCCCGGCGCACCCGACTTCTGGCGCTCCCGCGCCGAGGACATGACCCACATCCTCGACCGGATCGACGTCATCGAACGCACCGTGCCGCAGCTCGCGGGACGGCTCGATCCCGGCAAGGTCGCCGTCGCCGGGCACTCGCTCGGCGGCTTCACCGCCGCCCTCCTGCTCGGCGCCGGGCTCCGGGACCCCGACACCGGCGACACGGTGCATCTGGTCGAGCCCCGGATCAGGGCAGGCGTCCTGCTCGCCGCGCCCGGCAGAGGCGGCGACGTCTTCAACGGACCCATGGCCCGACAATGGCCGGTCATCGGGGCCGTCGACTTCTCCACCATGACCGCACCCGCGCTGGTCGTCGCCGGCGACAAGGACGACTCCCGGCACTTCACGGACATGGGACCGGACTGGCACGCCGACCCCTACACCCTCGCTCCCGGCCCCAAGACCCTGCTCACCCTCTTCGACGCGGAGCACGGACTCGGCGGGATCGCCGGATACGACGCCGCCGAGACCACCGACGAGAGCCCCGAGCGGGTCGCCGCCCTCGCCCGGCTCAGCGCGGCCTACCTCCACACCCGGCTTCATCCCGACGCCCCCACCTGGCAGAGCGCGTGCGAGGCACTGACGACCGGCCCCCGGGCAGTGGGCCGGGTCGAGTCCAAGTAGTGGTCCCGTTCCCGTCGGCACCCCGCCGGCGAAGCAGCGGGCGCGGGGGCGGCGGCGCGCCACACGGGCCGGCGCGAACGGGCGACCGAGAACCGAACACACCCCTAGACTCGCCGCACGGCGCCCGGCCGCGCGAAGGGGAGACATTTCCGTGCACCAGTACGACAACCCTGTGATCAGCGGGTTCCACCCCGATCCGAGCGTGTGCCGGGTCGGTGACGACTACTACCTGGTGTGCTCCAGCTTCGAGTACTTCCCCGGGCTGCCGCTCTTCCACAGCGAGGACCTCGTGCACTGGGAGCAGATCGGCAACGTACTCGACCGGCCGGGGCAGTTGCCGCTGCCCCTTCCCGGCGCCAAGGCGTCGGGGGGCCTCTACGCCCCGACCATCCGCCACCACGACGGCCGCTACTGGGTCATCAACACCAACGTCGACGGCGGCGGCAACTTCATCGTCTCGGCCGAACGGCCCGAGGGACCCTGGAGCGATCCGGTGTGGATCGATCTGAGCGGGATCGACCCCGACCTGGCGTGGGAGGAGGACGGCACCTGCTGGTGCGCCTTCTCCGGCCCCCGAGGCGGCGTCAACATGGCCAGGATCGACCCGGTCCAGGGCAAGGTGCTGGAGGGGCCGTTCCCCACCTGGTCGGGCAGCGGCCTCAAGTATCCCGAGGCGCCGCACCTGTACCGCATCGGTGCGTGGTGGTACCTGCTGATCGCGGAAGGCGGAACGGAACGCGGTCACAGCGTGTCCATGGCCCGCAGCCGCTCGCCGCGCGGCCCGTGGGAGGCCGCACCCGCCAATCCCCTGCTGTCCCACAGCGGTACCGCCCGCACCATCCAGAACACCGGCCACGCCGACCTGGTGGAGGCCGTCGACGGCAGTTGGTGGATGGTGCTGCTCGGCGTCCGTCCCCGCGGCTTCACACCCGACGTGCACGTGCTCGGTCGCGAGACGTTCCTGACCCCCGTGGAGTGGGGCCCGGACGGCTGGCCCGTCGTCGCGCCCGTTCCCGAGCGCCATGCGGCACCGGGTGGCGCCTGGCACCCCGTCCCGGCCCCGGCCGCCCGCGACGACTTCGACGGGCCGGTTCTCGCACCGCACTGGATCTCGCCGTTCGCCCGGCCGGAGGGCTCCTGGTCGCTCACCGAACGCCCCGGCTCACTGGTCCTCAGGGCCACCGGCCCCACCCTCGACCGTCCCGGGTACACCTTCGTCGGCCGGCGTCAGCAGCACCACGACTGCCGCGTCACCGCCCTGATCGACCCGGGCGCGGGACGCGGTGGTCTGTGCGTGCGCCTGGACGAGGCCCACCACTACGAAGTGGAGACCGGGGCCGGGGAGGCAAGCGTCGTCGCCCGGATCGGACCGCTGCGCCAGACGGTGGCCCGCCTGCCGGTCCCGGCGGGGCCGCTGCGCCTCACCGTGACGTGCCGTACGTCCGGTCTCGTTCCCGCGTCTCCCGAACTCACCGACGGCGGGACGACGGGACCCGACACCCTCGCCTTCTGGCTCGGCGATCCCGACGCCCCGGACAGCCGGCCGCTCGCCGAACTGGACGGGCGCTACCTGTCGACGGAGGTCGCCTGCGGCTTCACCGGCCGTGTGATCGGCATGTACGCCACCGAGGGCGCGGTCGCCTTCGACTGGTTCGAGTACGTCCCCGCCTCCACGCCGCCGGCCTGACGCTCCTGAACGGCCCGGACAAGGGCCCACCGGCGGAACGGCCGCCCGGTCCGGATGTACGGAGCGGGCGGCCGGTGCGGATGTACGGAGCGGGCGGCCGGTGCGGAGCTTCGCTCAGCCGGACTTGCGGCGGAAGTTGCGGGTCTGGCCCTTGGGGCCGTTGAGCCCCTTGATCTTCTGCCGTCCGTCCTGGTGAGCCTGCTGAGCCCGGCCCATGCGGGCCTTGCGCGCCAGTGCTTCCTCGAACTTCCTCTTGGTGTCGGTCTCGGGAGCCTCGGGGGTCTCCGTCTCGGGCTCCGTCTCCGGCGTGTTGTCCTGCGGGGTCTCGGTCATCGTGTTCCTCCGGTGCGGTAGGGGGTGGGCAGGGAAATCCGGTGTGGCGCGACCCGGCGGTGGTCGCGCCCCGAGCGCTTCACCGGGCCGGGGAGCGGTCCACGCCCCGGCCCGTCAGGACGAGGTGGTCGCCCTGCCAGCGTTCGCGCAGGCGACGGTCGTGGGAGACGAGGAGCAGGGTGCCGGACCAGGCGGCCAGGGCCTGCTCCAGGTCCTCGGTCACGGCCGGTGAGAGGTGGTTGGTCGGCTCGTCGAGGAGCAGGACGTCACAGGGGCGGCTGAGCAGCCGGGCCAGGGAGAGTCGCTGCCGCTGGCCCGTGGAGAGTTCCGTGACACGGGCGGTGAGCCGGTCCTCGGTGAACAGGCCGAGGGACAAGAGGGCGGGGGCGTGGTCCTCGGGGGCGCCGGTTAAGCCGCGGGCGTAGGCGTCGAGGAGGGTCTCGCCGGGGCGTCCGGGGCCCGGCTCCTGGGGCAGGTGTCCGATGCGTCCGTGCCGGGTGACGCGGCCCTCGTCGGGGGCGAGGCGGCCGGCGAGGACGCGCAGCAGGGTGCTCTTGCCGGTACCGTTGCCGCCGGTGATCAGGAGGCGGTCGCCGGCCTCGACGGTGAGGTCGGTGGGTGCCAGGCGGCCGGTGACGCCGACGGCCGCGGCGTCCAGGACCGTGCCGGTGAGCCGTCCGGACCGCAGGACCGGCGTGAAGCGCAGCGGCTCGGGCGGGACGGGGACGGGGTCGGCGAGGAGTCGCCGCAGTCGCTCCTCCGCGTTGCGTACCCGGCCGGCCAGGGACTGCTGGACGCGTCCACCGGCACGGTCGTAGGCCATCTTGTTGCCGTCGGTCATGGCGCGGCCGGGGGCGACCCGGCGGGCGGTGGTCGCGGCGGCTTCGCGCTGGGCCTCCACCTCGGACTCCCAGCGGGCGTGTTCCTGTACCCAGCGCTGCCGGGCCGCGGCCTTCTCGGCGAGGTAGCCGGAGTAGCCGTTGCCGTAGCGGGTGACGGTACGGCGGTCGGCGTCGACCTCCAGGAGGGTGGTGGTGACGCGGTCGAGGAACACCCGGTCGTGGGAGACCGCGACGGTGGTGCCGCGCCGGGTGCGCAGATGGTCCTCGAGCCAGTCCAGGGCGCTCGCGTCGAGGTGGTTGGTGGGTTCGTCGAGGAGCAGGACCTCGGGGGAGGCGGCGAGCAGTCCGGCGAGACGCAGGCGGACCTGCTCACCGCCGGAGAGGTCGCCGAGGGCGCGGTCACGTGGGAGGTGGGCCAGGCCGAGGCCGTGCAGGGCGCGTTCGACGCGGGCGTCGGCCTCGTAGCCGCCGCGCAGTTCGAAGGCGGTCGTCAGGTCGCCGTACTCGGTGAGGACCCGGTCGTCCCCCGCGCCGCCGGACATGGCGCCTTCGAGCACCCGCATGCGGCGCTCGATGGCGCGCAGGTCGCTCAGCGCGTCGTCGACGGCCTGCTGGACGGTGTGGTGCGGCGGCAGCACGCCGTCCTGCGGGAGGTAACCGACGCCGCCCTCCGCCTGGACGGTGATCTCGCCGCTGTCGGGCCGTTCGACGCCGGCGAGGAGCCGGAGCAGGGTGGACTTGCCGGACCCG
>MUMD01000117.1 GCA_002155895.1 Streptomyces rochei | reverse complement strand
GCCCGGCCGGGCACCCCTGCGAGGCGGCGTGGACGGGGACGTGAGCGGCCGGCCGGGCACGGCCGGGATGCCCGGGGGCCGGTCGGGTCCGGGCCGGCCGGGCACCGGCGAGTGGGTGTGGCACCCGCCGGTGGGTCCCGCCCGGCAGTCGGCCCCGCTCCGTCAGCCGACCCCCGGCCCGGCCGTACCGGACAGGGCCTCCAGATCGCTCTTGCGCACCCGGATCACCAGCGCCGCCGTGGCCAGCGCGAGCACGGCCATGGCCGCGGCCGGGATGAAGGCCGCCGAGATGCCCTGCGCCAGCACATCGTGGGCCCATGGCGCCGGCAGCTGGTGCGTCTGGGCGAACTCGGCCTTCTGCTCCGGCGAGCCGTTGGCCATGAAGTCCGCCACCTGCTCCTCCGCCTCGTTCTTGCTGGCCGTGCCGAAGACCGTCGTCAAGATCGCCAGGCCGATCGATCCGCCCACCTGCTGCATGGCGTTGAGCAGTCCCGACGCCGCGCCCGCCTCGTGCTGTGCGACCCCGGAGACCGCGGTCAGCGTCAGTGTCACGAAGTTCAGTCCCATGCCGAACCCGAAGACCAGCATCGGACCCAGCACTCCGCCTACGTAGGAGCTGTCGGAGCTGATGAGGGCCTGCCAGCCGAGACCGATCGCGGCGAGCGTCGACCCCACGATCATGAACGGCTTGGGGCCGAAGACCGGCAGGAACCGTTGCGACAGGCCCGCGCCCAGCGCGATCACGACCGTGACGGGCAGGAAGGCCAGGCCGGCCTCGATGGGGGTGTAGCCCAGGACGTTCTGCACGAACAGCACGATGTAGAAGAACAAACCGAACATCGCCGCGGCCAGGCTCAGCATGATCACGTACGTGCCCGAGCGGTTGCGGTCGGCGAACATCTTCAGCGGCGTGATCGGCTCCTTGGCCCGCCGCTCGATGAGCACGAAGGCCAGCAGCAGGACCACGGCGGCCGCGAAGGATCCGATGGTCAGGCTGTCCCGCCAGCCCTCGTCCGCGGCGCGGATGAAGCCGTAGACGAGGGACGCCATACCCGCCGTCGAGGTCACCGCCCCGGCGATGTCGAAGCGGCCGGAGTGCCGTTCGGACTCGCTGATGTAGAGCGGGGTGAGTACGGCGATCAGCACGCCGATCGGCACGTTGACGAAGAGCACCCACCGCCAGTCGAGCCACTCGGTGAGCATGCCGCCCGCCAGCAGGCCGATGGCCCCACCGCCCGCCGAGACGGCCGCGAACACGCCGAAGGCCCGGTTGCGTTCCGGCCCCTCCGGGAAGGTGGTGGTGATCAGGGCCAGCGAGGTCGGCGACGCGATCGCACCGCCCACTCCCTGCAGGACACGCGCCGCCAGCAGCTGCCAGGGCTCCTGGGCGAAACCGCCGAGCAGCGAGGCGAAGGTGAAGAGCAGGATGCCGGTCATGAAGACCCGGCGCCGGCCGAGGATGTCACCGGCCCGCCCGCCGAGCAGCAGCAGACCGCCGAAGGTGAGCGTGTAGGCGCTGACGACCCAGGTGAGGTCGGTGGTGCTGAAGCTGAGCGCTTCTTGAATGTGCGGGAGAGCGATGTTCACAATCGTCGCGTCGAGTACCACCATGAGTTGGCAGGCCGCGATGACGGTGAGTGCGATGCCGGGGTGCCCCTCCCGGCGGGCGGCTCCCGGCTTCCGGTCAGGTATCAGAGAGGTTGTCACTATGTGTCCCCCACGAACGACTTAGTGAACGCTCGCGTTCACTGTTGCTTCAACGTTAGTGACACCCGGACAGTGAACGCAACCGTTCACTTAATGAGGTGTCGCGCGGTCCGTCCCCGTCCGTGGCCGCCCGGCACGCCCGTCGTCCCCGAAAACCCGCTATCCCCGCTCTTTGGAGACCCTCGACATGGTTGCTTCGCACTGGGCGGCCGCCTCCGCCCAGACCCCGTCCCGACGGCGCGGTGCGGTCCTCGAACGCGCGATCCTCGACGCCGCCCTGGAGCAGCTCGGCACCGTCGGATGGAACGGTCTGACGATGGAGGGTGTGGCCGCCGGCGCGCAGACCGGCAAGGCGGCGGTGTACCGCCGCTGGCCGTCCAAGGAAGACCTCGTGGCGGACGCGCTGCGGTCGGGGCTGCCGCGCTTCGACACCGTCCCCGATCTGGGCAGCGTCCGCGACGACCTTCTGGCGCTCTGCCGCAGGGCGCGGGACGCGATGTTCTCGCGACCCGGCTTCGCCCTCCGATCGGTGATTCACGAATGCGACAGCGTGCAGGCGGAGCGCTTCCATGCGGTGATCTACAAGGGAGTGATCGAGCCGACCCTGGAGATGCTTCGCGAGGTCATCACCCGTGGAATCGAGCGGGGTGAGGTGCGACGGGACGCGGCGAACTCGTACGTCTTCGATGCCGTCCCGGCCATGATGATGTACCGCTCGAAGATTTGTGGAAGCGAATGGACGGATCAGGAGATCGAGGAAATGATCGACCAGATGATGGTCCCGCTGCTGCGACCCGAAGGCAGCTGACCGCCGCCGCCGAGGGCCTCGCCCGTCAAGGGGGAACCGGGGTGTCGCGGCGCGTTCGGGGCGGCGTAGGCTAAGGGCGTCATGCCGTACGAACCGCCTACCCACACCGTCGAGCGCTCCCTCCGCGCCACGACCGGGGCGAAGATCATTGCCGGTGTCGACGAGGTGGGACGGGGCGCGTGGGCCGGGCCGGTCACGGTCTGTGCCGCGGTCACCGGCTTGCGGCGGCCCCCGGTGGGCCTCACCGACTCCAAGCTGCTCACCATCAAGCGACGCACCGAACTCGCCGAGGAGCTGCGGACGTGGGTCACTTCCCACGCTCTGGGGCACGCCTCGCCGGAGGAGATCGACGCCATGGGGATGACCGCGGCGCTCCGCCTTGCGGCGGTGCGCGCCCTGGAGGCCCTGCCGGTCCGCCCTGACGCCGTCATCCTCGACGGCAAGCACGACTACCTCGGGGCGCCCTGGAAGGTCCGTACGGTGATCAAGGGTGACCAGTCCTGCGTTGCTGTCGCGGCGGCCTCGGTGCTCGCCAAGGTCCAGCGCGACAAAATGATGGCCGAACTGGGTATCGAGCATGCAGACTTCGGTTTCGCGGACAACGCCGGGTATCCGTCGCCCGTGCACAAGGCGGCGCTGGCGGAGCGGGGACCCACCCCGCACCACCGGTTGTCGTGGGCGTATCTTGATGCGCTGCCCCAGTGGCGGCACCTCAAGAAGGTCCGCAGTTGGATGGACGGAAGCGTTCCGGAAATCGAGGGTCAGCTCGGCTTCGATTTCTGACGATTCCGCTCGCAGGCATGCGCCACCCGCCGACGCGAGCCGCACCAACGTTTGATAAATATCAGCCCATGCCTCTCATTCCCGAGGAGCCTCAGATTCACGAGAAGGCCCAGGGTCCCCGCGCCACTCCGGCCAGCGGCCGCACCGCGCCGACCCCTCGCCCCGTACCCGGCCCCCGACCCGCGGCTCCGCCGCGCCCCGGCCGTCCCGGTCCCACGCGGCCGGCTCCGCCGGCGCAGCGCGCGTCACGCGACGCGTCCGCGTCGGCCGCGCCCAAACCCGGCTCGTCGGGTCCGGCCGCCCCGGCCACCCCGCAGATCCAGCTGATCCCTGCCTCGCCCGAGGGCGCGCTCGACGCGGCCGAAGAGGCTGTGGACCTGCTGCTGGACTCGGGTCGCACCCCTGGTGACGTGCTGGTGATCACCACCGGCGAACCGCACCCGTGGGCCGCCCACGAACTGTCCTTCGGCGAGTCCGCCTACTGGGCGCAGCACGACGCGGGCGACGACGTCTTCTACGCGGACGCCGCCCTGGCGGCCCGTGCCGCGTCGCGACCGGTCGTCGTGGTGGCGGTCAACGGCGGTCCCGAGGCCGCCGCTGTCACCGCGCTGTCCGCCGCGCACAGCCGGGCCGGTGCCCTGCTGATCGTCTGCGGTGACCCGCAGCGGATCAACTCCGTGCTGGGCGCGGGCGTCTGAGTCGTCGGCCCGGGCCCGTTCGCCCGGGCGCTCCGGCTGAGCACGGCACGCGCCGCTGTGCGGGGACGAGGGCTCCACGGGCGCCCGGACGCCTGGACTCGGGCGGCTCCGGGCCCGCTCCCGTGGCCGACGCGCTCCGTGCGGCGCACGGGTCGGACCGGCCGCTCCACGGGCTCCGGTGCCGGGACGCACCGGATGCCACGGCGGATGCCCGGGCTGCCTTGCCCGGGAGGTTCAGCGGGCCGCCGCGCGGCGCAGCACGTCCGAGGCGACGCCGCCGGTTCGCGGCTGTGGGAGCGGTGACTCCGACGTGGCGAACGGCTCGGGTGGCGAGGCCGTGTTGGGCCGCCGCCCGCCGCGGCCCTCGCCCAGGACCTGCCAGCCGTCCCGGGTCAGCGTGATGTATGCGCCGCAGCGCAGCCCGTGCAAGGTGCACGCGTCGCGCAGGCCCCACATCCACGCACCGTCCTCCTCCGTCCAACGCGCGTCGCCCTCACGGCAGTAGAGCAGCACGGCGGTGCGCACCGGGGTGCGGCGCCGCAGATCGTGCGGGATGACACGGCGCAACTGGGCGAGCAGGGCGTTGCGGAACATCCATCCGTCGGCCGCGGCGCGGCGACTGCTGAACGAGGCGCTGGCACACAGCCGTTCGTCGGGATCGAGTACGGCCACGATCGCGGTCGTCGGCTCGGGGCGGTGCCGCGCGTGGAGACCGCTGACGACCTCCCGCGGATTGCGCAGCAGGGGGATTCCGGCGGCGGCCCATTCCGCCGGTTCGAGCAGGCGAGTGGCGGTTGCGGCGGACGAGGACAAGGATGCCGCCGAGGACGGAGCGAATCCGAAGGTCACGTTCCTCCCTTCGGCTACGCGCCCACACTGCGGGCGGGGTCGGATTCGAGGAGCGCGCACCGCAGCGGAACCCTGCCGGAGCACGGAGTAGCTGTGCGGGGAGCGGACTTCAATTCTTCCTGTCGAACTTGGATGCGGCAACGAGCAATTGAGACCGGCGACCGTTATCAGGTGGTGTGCGTCCTATATCCCTACCCAAAGCACGGTCGGGTGACGCACGGAAGGCGATTCCCGGGCGACGCGCGGCTCTCAGCCCGTGCCCCGTCGGCGCGGTCGGCGGTCAGCCCTGCACGGCCAGGACCAGCGGCAACACCTCCCGGGCACCCGAGCGCCGCAGCATCCGGGCCGCCACGGCCAGGGTCCAGCCGGTCTCGGTGCAGTCGTCCACCAGGAGGACCGGTCCGTCGAGGTCGGTGAGCGCTGCGGCGAGGGACGGCGGCACCGTCAGCGCGCCGTCCAGCGCCTTGAGCCGCTGCGCGCTGTTGCTGCGGGGCGCCGTGGGCGCCTCGCCCGTGTACTCGACCGAACCGAGCAACGGGAGCCGGCCGACCTGGGCGATGTGCATGCCCAGGGAGTGGATCAGCTGGGGGCGGGTGCGCGAGGCGATCGTCACCACCCCCACGGGACGGGGACGGCCCTCCGGAGCGCCCGGGGCCCAGCCGCCGGGGCCCTTGGCCCAGTCGGCCAGCACGGTCACGACGGCCTGGGCGACATCGTCGGGCACCGGGCCGTCCGGCGCCTGCGCCGAGAGCATCGGCCGCAGCCGGTTGCCCCAGCCGATGTCTGACAGTCGCCCCAACGCCCGCCCGGTCGAAGCCAGTTCGCCGGCCGGGATGCGGCCCTTCAGGCCGAGGCCGATCGCCGGCAGACCGGTCGGCCACATGCGGCGAGGCTCCACCTCCACGCCCGCCCGGCCCAGGTCGGCCCGCGCGGCGTCGAGACTGCCGGGGGAGGTGTCCGCGGTGAAGCGCGGTCCCGCGCAGTTGTCACAGTGGCCGCAGGGCTTGGCCCCCTCGTCGTCCAACTGGCGTTGCAGGAACTCCATCCGGCACTCGTCCGTCGAGGCGTAGTCGCGCATCGCCTGCTGTTCGGCCTTCCGCTGCCGCGCCACCCAGTCGTACCGCTCGGCGTCGTACGTCCACGGCTGTCCGGTCGCGATCCAGCCGCCCTTGACCCGCTTGACCGCGCCGTCCACGTCGAGGACCTTGAGCATGGTCTCCAGGCGGGAGCGCCGCAGCTCGACCAGAGGCTCCAGGGCGGGCAGGGAGAGCGGGCGCTCCGCCGTCGCGAGGATGTCGAGGGTGCGCCGCACGAGTTCCTCCGACGGGAAGGCCAGGGAGGCGAAGTACTCCCAGATCGCCTCGTCCTCCTTCCCCGGCAGGAGGAGCACCTCGGCGTGCTCCACGCCGCGTCCCGCACGACCGACCTGCTGGTAGTACGCGATGGGCGACGAGGGCGAGCCCAGGTGCACCACGAAACCCAGGTCGGGCTTGTCGAAACCCATGCCCAGCGCGGACGTGGCGACCAGAGCCTTGACCCGGTTGGCGAGCAGGTCGTCCTCGGCCTGCTGCCGGTCCGCGTTCTCGGTCTTGCCGGTGTAGGAGGAGACGGTGTGGCCCCGGTGCCGCAGGAAGGCGGTGACCTCCTCGGCGGCCGCCACGGTGAGCGTGTAGATGATCCCGGAACCGGGGAGCCGGTCGAGGTGGTCGGCGAGCCACGCCATCCGGTGCGCGGCGTCGGACAGCCGCAGCACGCCGAGGCTGAGGCTCTCCCGGTCCAGCGGCCCGCGCAGCACCAGCGCGTCCGAGGTGCCTCCGGTGCCGAGCTGCTCCGCCACGTCGGCGGTCACCCGGGCGTTGGCCGTGGCCGTGGTGGCCAGCACCGGCACGCCGGCCGGGAGGTCGGTGAGCATGGTGCGCAGCCGGCGGTAGTCCGGGCGGAAGTCGTGGCCCCAGTCGGAGATGCAGTGCGCCTCGTCCACCACCAGCAGCCCGGTCGCGGCGGAGAGCTTGGGCAGCACCTGATCGCGGAAGTCCGGGTTGTTGAGCCGCTCGGGACTCACCAGGAGCACGTCGACGTCGCCGGAGGCGATCTCATCCTGGACCGTGTCCCACTCCTCGGTGTTGGAGGAGTTGATGGTCCGGGCGCGGATGCCGGCCCGCGCCGCGGCCTCGACCTGGTTGCGCATCAGCGCGAGCAGGGGGGAGACGATCACCGTGGGTCCGGCGCCGCGTTCGCGCAGCAGGGCGGTGGCCACGAAGTACACCGCGGACTTGCCCCACCCCGTACGCTGCACGACCAGGGCCCGGCGCCGCTCGGCGACCAGCGCCTCGATCGCCCGCCACTGGTCGTCCCGCAGTCGGGCGGTGCCGGACGCGTCCCCGACGAGGCGGGCGAGGACAGTGTCGGCGGCTGTCCGGAGATCCGCGTTGCTCGTGTGCTCCATGCCTTCCATACAACAGGACGGGACTGACAGCCGGGTGCCTGGGAGGAGACGGCGGGAACGCCGAGCGGACGTGTGACGCGTCCCTGATCAGAGTTATCCACAGGCCAAAGCGGAACTTCGCGATCTGCGAGATTGTCGGGCCATGACGAACCACAGCGAAACGACTGGACCCTCCGAGAACGGTGACATCCCGGGCCTCGCGCGGCCGGGAGACACGGCTCGCGTCCCTGACGACCGCCCCCGCGAGGAACCGCAGGTCACGCTCCGCACCCCGGCCGAACTCGCCGACGCCCTGCCGTATCTGCTGGGATACCGCCCCGAGGACAGCATCGTGCTGGTCGCCCTGCGCGACCGTGACGGCAAGGGCCGCTTCGGCGGCCGTGCCCGGCTCGGCATCCCGGCGAACCCGGACGACTGGCCCTGCGCGGCCGGGCAACTGGCCCACGGTCTGGTGACCGGAAGCGAGCGCCGCGGCGTCCGCCCCGAGCAGATGGTCGTCTACCTCTGCCAGGAACCGGCACCGGGAGAGACCGGCCGGCAGGTGATGGAGCGGTTGCGGCCGCTGGCGCAGAAGCTGCGCGTCGAGTGCGGCGCCCTCGACGTCCCGGTGGTGGAGGCGCTCTGCGTCTCGGCCGGACGCTTCTGGTCCTACTGCTGCGACGACCGGGCATGCTGTCCGGCCGAAGGCACCCCCATGGGGCTGCCGGGCACCTCCGTCCTGGCCGCGGCGGCCACCTATGCGGGTATCCAGGTGCGCGGCACGCTGGGCGAGTTGCGCGGCCGGCTCCTGCCCCGCGAGGACGAGACGGCCCGCGAGCAGGTGACCGCCCTGGACGCGGCCGCCGTGCCGCTGGTGGCGCGGATCCTCGACGACGCCGGGCGCGCGGAGGTGGCCGAGGAGACGCTGCTCCTGGCACAGCGGGTCATGCGCCGTCTCGCCGGGGCCCGGCCCGTCTCCGGCATCGCCGCCGAAGACCTGCGCGACGACCGACTGCTCGGGCACGACGAGGCGGCGACGCTGATCCTCGGCCTCCAGGACCGTGCCACCCGAGACCGCGCGGCGGAGTGGATGGAGGGCGAGGAGGCGGCGCCCGCCCTGCGTCTGTGGCGGGCCCTGGCCCGCCGCTGCGTCGGGTCCTACGGCGAACACGCGGCGGCACCGCTGACCCTGGCCGGCTGGGTCGCCTGGTCCACCGGTGACGAACTGGAGGCCCGTGAGGCCCTGGCCATGGCACTCGGCGCGGACCCCGACTACCTCTTCGCCCGGCTCTTGCACCAGGCGTGCAACGAGGGCCTCGACCCGGAGTCGGTCCGCCGCTGTCTGCGCGCGGAGCGCGGGGGCCGAGAGCGCTCCGAGGACGCGGCGCCCGAGGGGACGGAGGGAGCCGGCGGCGCAGCGGGGTCAGAGCCGGCCGTTTCCGCCTCGGCACCGGGGGAGTCCCTTGCCCGACGGCGCCGTACGCGCTCCGGGGCGGCGGCCGACGGAGGGGCGCGCCGTGGGCGGGCGCGAGGCCGTGAGCAGGGGACGAAGGTCGTGCGTCCACGCACTCCGACGGCTGAGGAGCGGCCGGGTCACGCGCGACCGGACCGTACGCGTGCGCGTGCCTCGGCGGAGAGGAAGGCGGGGCGTACGGGTGCCTGCGCGGGAGGCGGGCGCCCGGAGGAGCATGGGGGAGCGGGGACCGGTGAGGGATTCTGATCTCCGTGCCGGGCGGTGGGGCGTCGCCAGGCCGACGGTGCCATGTCCCGGGCCGACAGGCTCCGGCCGGCCGTGACAGCCACCGACGCCTCTTGGCCGGGCCGCTCTGTCGTGCGTCTCCGTTCACGTCCTTTGCCTCGTACGTCCGCTCTACGTTGTCCTGCGCTGCCCTGTGCTGCGCTGTGCTCCGCTTCCGTGACTGTGCCGTCCTCCCGCGCGGTCCGTGGCGGACCGACGGAGAGCATGCCCCACCGGAGTGCCCCGCCGCCCCGCCGGCGTGCCCCGGCGGTGGCCCGTCCCACGCGTCTTCCGTGCAAGGCCCGCCGGTCCCTGGTGGGCGTGACCCGGGAGAGGCCCGTTCCGTTCACCTGAGTGGCCGAACGCCCTGGCGGGGCGGGAGAGCACCGCACCGTCGGGCCGGAACCACCGCACCGCGTCTTTCCGTTCCTGGACGCCGATGACAGAGGGAGACCTCATGCAGCAACCGATCCACGCACCGCGCGGCGTCACGGACCCGGCGGCCACCGGCCGTGGGAACGGTCCGCGGCCCTCCCCGGCCGGACCCGCCGTGCCGGTCGGCGGAAGCGGCCAGGGACCGGGACGCGGTTCCGTGCCACCGTGGGCCCGGCCCGGGCACCCGTCGATTCCCTCGTCCGCGCGGCCGGAGCGTGAGCCGACGGGCACCGGCCCCGCCGGTGCCCGCGTCCACCTCGCCGCCCGAGGTGCGCCGCCCGGCAGACCGCACCGGCCGGGGGACCTGCCGCCCACCCACCGGACCCTGGTCGGCGTGGCCCTTCCCGGCCTCGTGATCTCCACGGAACACGCTCAGCTGAACGGCCTGGGACTCGAAGGGTTCTACCGCGCGGGCCGCCGCCTGCTGTCCCGGTGCCGTCTGCGCGTCGCGGGGCGTGAACCGCTGCCGTCCTCGGCCAGGACGGCCGGAGCCGACCGCACCTGCTTCGTCGCCACACTGCGGACGTCCTCCGCCCCGGGACCGGATCCGGACGTGGTGATCGAGCGGACCCGTCACGCCGACGGCACCGAGCGGATCACGCTGCGCAGTTGCGCGTCGGCTCCGCTGCGCCTGCCCGTCGAGGTGGCGCTCGCGACCGATCTGGCCGACCTCGGGGCGATCGCCGCGGGCGGTGCGGGTCCGGAGCTGCCGGCCACCGTCCACGACTCCGGGCTGCGGTGGTCCTCCGCCGCGGGAAGCGTCTCGGTCACGGCGACGCCGCCGCCCGCCGAGGCGCTGGCCTCGGCCGGACTGCTGCGTTGGGAGTTCGTGCTGCCCCCGGGTGGCAGCGCCGGCGTGGAACTGCGCGTACGAGTGGACGGAGCGGGGCCGGTCCGCGCGGTGGGCCGCACGGCCGCCGACCCGCTGGCTTCCGCATACGCCACGGGCGACGACCCCGTGGTCCCCGCCCTCCTGCGCACCGGCGTCCAGGACCTCAGGGCCCTCTTGCTGCGCGACCCCGCGCACCCCGCCGACATCCACACGGCCGCCGGCATCCCCTGGCGCTGCGGACCGGTCCCCGCCGAGGCCCTCGCCGCTGCCCGGATGGCGCTGCCGCTGGGCACCCGGCTCGCCGCGGGCACGCTGCGCGTCCTCGCCCGCACCCAGCGACTCGGCCCGGGACCGGGGACCGGCATGATCCCCGGCCCGGTGCGCGACGCGGGTCCGCACCTGCCGCCCGGCTGCACCGGCACCGAGGCCACCCTGCTGTTCCCCGTCCTTCTCGCGGAAGCCCGCCGCTGGGGGCTCGGCACCCCTGAGACACAGGAGCTGCTGCCCGTCGCGGAACGGTGCCTGACCTGGCTGCGGACCACCGTCGGCAACGGCACGTACGTGCCCGACCCGCAGCCGCACGGCCCGATCCGCTGTGAGACCCAGGCCCACGCCCACCGTGCGGCCCTGCTCGGTGCCGAGCTGCTCGACGACTTCGACCGGCCGGGCGGCGACTGGCTGCGGCAGTGGGCCCAGCGGCTGCGCACCGCCTTCCGGCGGGACTTCTGGATCGACGACCCGGCAGGCGGGAGGCCGGCGGCGGCCCTCACCCCGGACGGAGGCGTCGTGCCGCACCTCGGCTCGGCTGCCGCACACCTCCTCGACACCGGGTTGCTCGGCGGCGGCACGGTGGCGCCCGGTCTGCTCGACCCGGTCCGGACCGGCCGACTCGCCCGGTTGCTGGGCAGTCCGGCCATGGATTCGGGCTGGGGACTGCGCAGCCTGGCGGTCACGGAGGCCGGATACACCCCCTTCGGCCACCGTGCCGGAGCTGTGCACGTCAGGGACACGGCGATCGCGGTGGCGGGCCTGGCCGCCGCCGGTCACGACAAGGAAGCGGGTGCCCTGCTGCGCGGCGTGCTGGACGCGGCCGGCGCGTTCGCCCACCGTCTGCCGGACATGTACGCGGGGGAGCAGCGCGCGGATGCCGGTGCTCCGCTGCCGCACCCGGCGGCCTGCCGTCCCGCCGCCACCGCGGCCGCCGCCGGAGTGCTGCTGCTGACCACGCTGGCGGGCATCCGCCCCGACACCCCGGCGGGGACCGTCACGCTGCGCCCCGTACGCAGCGCGCCGTTGGGGCAGCTCGCCCTGACCGGACTGAGGGTCGCCGGGAAGCCCTTCTCCGTGCGGGTCGGGCGACTCGGTCTGGCGATGGTGGAGGAGGCCGCCGACGGACTTCAACTGGGAGTGTGACCTGGCGCGACGCCTCCCGGCGTCCCTGGGGGAACCGATGTGCGACAAGATCCGACCGAGGTGGACCGGCCGTCGGTGCGGCGGGTGAGGGGAGTGTTTATCGTCAGGCAGACGACTATGATCACGGCATGCCCTACGACCCGTCAGCCTTTCCGCCCTTCGCCGTCACTGTGGACCTGGTCGTGCTGACCGTACGCCGCCACTCCCTGTGCGCGTTGGCGGTGCGCAGGGGCGAGCCGCCGTTCCAGGGGCGCTGGGCGCTGCCCGGCGGCTTCGTCCGGGACGACGAGGACCTGGCGCAGGCGGCGGCGCGGGAGCTGGCCGAGGAGACCGGGCTGTGCGTGCACGACCCCGCCGTGCCCGCCCAGGACAACGGGGCCCACCTGGAGCAGCTCGCCACGTACGGGGACCCCGGCAGGGACCCCCGCATGCGGGTGGTGAGCGTCGCACACCTCGCGCTCGCTCCCGACCTGCCCGCGCCCCGGGCCGGCGGCGACGCCAGCAACGCACGCTGGGCGCCGGTCGAGGAACTGCTCGAGCAGGCCGGTTACGGCCGCGAAGGCGAGCCCCCGGCACCCCTCGCCTTCGACCACACCCAGATCCTGGCCGACGGCGTGGAACGGGCCCGGTCCAAGATCGAGTACTCCTCGCTGGCCACCGCCTTCTGCCCGCCGGAGTTCACCGTCGGCGAGTTGCGCCGCGTCTACGAGGCCGTGTGGGGCGTCGCGCTCGACCCGCGCAACTTCCACCGCAAGGTGACGGGCACCCCTGGGTTCCTCGTCCCCACGGGAGGGACCACCACCCGCCAGGGCGGTCGTCCGGCGCAGCTCTTCCGAGCCGGCGGCGCGACCCTCCTCAACCCCCCGATGCTGCGACCCGAAGTGTGATGCCGCTCCGGGGCTGGACCCCGGAGCGAACGGCGAACAAGGAAGCGAGGAGGCCCGCCCCTCCCCGGCCCGGCAGACCGCGCGATGCCCGAAAAACCGGACATGGCGCGCTATCTTGCTACGGGTGATCGAGGCCTTCGGACTGACCAGCAACCCCCGCAAGGAGCTTCCGCCCGCCGTCGACGACGTCTCCTTCGAGGCACGCGCGGGCCGCGTCACCGCACTGCTCGGAGCACCGGGCGCCGGCAAGACCACGGCGCTCAGACTCATGCTCGAACTCCAGCGCGGACGCGGGCTCACCCACTTCAGAGGCCGCCCCCTGCACCGCATCGCCCACCCCGTGCGGGAGGTCGGTGTTCTGCTGGGAGACGTGCCGGGGCACCCGGCCCGTACGGTCCGCGGCCATCTGCGCATGCTCTGCGCGGCCGCCGGCGTCCCCGTCCGACGGGCCGACGAAGTCCTCGAGGCCGTCGGCCTCATGAGCCTGCGCGACGAACGCCTCGGCACTCTCTCCCGGGGCATGGACCGGCGCCTCGGACTGGCCTGCGCACTGCTCGCCGACCCGCACACCCTGGTGCTCGACGATCCCGCGGGCGCCCTTTCCGCCCGAGAGGCCGCGTGGGTGCACACCATGCTGCGCGCCCACGCGTCCCAGGGCGGAACCGTCCTGTTCAGCACGGCGGACCCCAAGGAAGCCGCACGGGCCGCCGACCACGTCGTCACGCTGGAGCAGGGCAGAGTCGTCGCCGACCAGGAGGCGCCGGACTTCTCACGCACCCGCCTGCGTCCCCGCGTCGTCGTGCGCACCCCCTACGCCGCCCGCCTCGCAACCGTCCTGACCAAGGAGGCCCGTGCGGCCCGCCGTTCCGTCGAGATCGTGCGCGAGGGAGGCAATCGCCTCGCGGTGTACGGCGGTACGTGCGCCGACATCGGCGACACCGCGTTCCGGCACGGGATTCTCGTGCACCAACTGGCGGACGAGTACGGGGACATGGGGCCCGGGGCCGGAGTGATTCCGGTCGTGAGTCGGCCCGGGTCGACGCACGGGCGCGGTGCCGACACCGGGAGCGTGCCACCCTCGCGCGACGGCGGCCTGCCGGAACCGGTGGACGCCTCTGGCCCCGCCGGCGTGCGCCCGGCCACCGCGGGAGCGCCCCCCGTCACCGATGCCGACGCACCGTCGCCGCACACCCACACGCACCCGCACACGGACACGCTGACGGACCCGGACCCGGACCCGGACCCGGA
>MUMD01000116.1 GCA_002155895.1 Streptomyces rochei | reverse complement strand
CCTGGTGGTCGATGGGTCCCGACGGACGACCGCCGGGACCCATCGACCACCAGGAGCGTACGCATGTCCACGAAGCCCACCGTCGAGTCCACGCAGCGGCCCGCCCACGAGTCCGGCAGCGGCCGGACCGGTTCGACCGGCGACGCGACCCGCGCGGTCGTGGAGGCGTTCCTCGCCGCCCGGATCGCCGGGGACACCGCACGACTCGTCGGCCTCTTCGCCGACCAGGTCGACTGGATGCTGGCCGACAACCCGACCGTCCCGTGGATACGTCCGCGGACCACGGCCGCCGAATGCGCCGCGCAGTCCGAGGAACTGATGGCCCACACCGTGCCCGAGGACGCGCGGGCCAGTGTGGACGCCGTCCTGGTCGACGGCGCCGACGCCGTCGTGACGGGCCACCTCTCCGGAACGGTGCGTGCCACCGGGAAGCGCTTCGAGGGCCCGTTCGCGCTGCGCCTCACCGTCGAGGACGGCAGGATCACCCGGCACCACCTCTACGAGAACAGCCTCTCGATCGCCGAGGCGTGCTCACCGACGGGAAGCGACGCTTAGCGGAGCGTGTACCTGGAAACGACTACTCCCGAACGGCCGTCGTGACGACGGTCGGCCGACTCGGGGAGGGGTCTGACGTGGACGTGCCCTTATATCTGAGACCGCGGGTGGAACCACCGCTCGCCTCACTGCTGGGCGCCGCACCGTTCCTGCACTCACTCGTCGACGCCCTCGGATCGCCGCTCAACGTACTGCTTCTCGAGACCGTCGCCGAGAACGCGGCGCGGTTCCGGGCCGTCTACCGCCGCCACCGTCTCACCGGGCGGATCTACTTCGCGCACAAGGCGAACCGCTCCAGCGCCCTGGTGCGCAGACTGGCGGCCGAGGACCCGGCGGCCGTCGGCATCGACGTCGCGTCGCTGGAAGAGCTGCGGCACGCCCTGGGCTGCGGCTTCACCGGCGACCGCGTCATGGCGACCGGCCCGAAGGACGCGGAGTTCCTGTGGCTGGCGGCCCGTGTCGGCGCCACCGTGAACCTGGACTCGCCGGGCGAACTGGACCGGCTGGCCGGTCTCGTGCGGGGACACGGGCTCGGCCGGGTCCGGGTGCTGGCCCGTCTGTCCGGCTTCGAGTCGGCCGACGGCAAGAACGGAGCGGGCACCCGCCTGCTGTCGCGGCGCAGCCGCTTCGGTACGCCCGTGCGGGACGCGGACGCCCTCTGGGCGGCCCTGGAACGGCACGCGGACGCGGTCGAACTCGTCGGCCTCGCCTACCACTTGGACACCACCGGCCTGGAGGAGAAGGCCCGGGCCCTGGAGCAGTGCGTGCTGCTCATGGACGCCTGCCGCCGGCGGGGCCTTGCGCCCCGCGCCGTCGACATCGGCGGCGGTTTCGGCGTCGGCTACGTCGCCGACGCGGGGGAGTGGCAGCGCTGGACGACCGCGCTCAGCGAGGCGGTCCTCGGCGGTCGCCCGCCCCTGACCTGGCGCGGTCACGGTTACGGGCTGCGCAACGAGGGCGGCACGGTGCGCGGGACCATGGCCCTCTACCCGGGCCACCGCCCCCACGCAGGCCCCGGCTACCTCGACGAACTCCTCTCGCTCCCCGCGCCGGTCCTGGGCCGGGAGCCGGGCACGCTCCTCCTCGAGCACCTCCACGACCTCCACATCGAACCCGGCCGCTCCCTCGTCGACCAGTGCGGACTCTCCCTGGCCCGGGTCCTGGACGTGCGGAGCACCGGGGAGGAACCGGGCGCGCATCTGGTGCGCTTGGGCATGAACGCGGGGGACGTGAGCCTGGAGGAGCACGGCGTGCTGATGGACCCCGTCCTGCTGCCCCGAGGCGACGCGCGCCAAGACGACGGCCGGGAGGGCGGCGAGGGCGCCGGGGCACCGGTAGGAGTCCACCTCGTCGGCAACCTGTGCCTGGAGGCCGACCTGATCACCCGTCGGCTGGTGTTCCTCCCGAGGCTGCCGCGCGCAGGGGACGTGCTGGCCTTCGTCAACACAGCCGGGTACGCCATGGACTTCCACGCCCACCAGGCGCAGCGGCAGCCGTCGGCGCGGACGGTGGCCGTGGAGCGGGAGGGCGACTCCTGGCGCTGGTGCCCGGACGAGGACTACTGGCCGATCACACACCCGGGGGGTACGCCCGCATGAGGTACGACAGCATCACGGACGCCATCGGCAACACACCGCTGGTCCGCATCGACCCCGCCGTGCACGGGCTGCGCAACATCGACCTGTACGCGAAGCTGGAGATGCTCAACCCGTTCGGATCCGTCAAGGACCGTCCCGCCTGGCACATGGCCCGCCCCCATCTGGAGGGGGCCGCGGGCGGCGAGGGCACGGTCGTCGAACTCTCCAGCGGCAACACCGCCAAGGCGCTGGCCCTGCTGGCCGGTCTGCACGGCCTGAAGTTCAAGAGCGTCACCAACCGCATGCGCGTACCGGAGATCAAGGAACTGCTGCTGCTCCTCGGCGCCGAGATCGAGGAGTTGCCCGGGCGCAGCGAATGCCTGGACCCGACCGACACCGACGATCCGCTGACCCACTTCCACCAGGCCCTCACCGAGCCCGGCAGCACCTACCTGCACACCGACCAGTACTTCAACCCGCGCAACGTGGAGGCCCACGCGGCCGGCACCGGCCCGGAGATCGTCAAGGACCTGGACGGGAGGGCGCCGGACTGGTTCGTGGCCTGCGTGGGGACGGCCGGTTCGTCGACCGGCGTGGCCCGGGTCCTGCGCGAGCACGACCCGGACGTGCGGGTCCTCGGCCTGGTCGCCGACAAGTCGGACTTCGTCCCGGGCATCCGCACCATCGACGAGGTCCACCAGGTCGGCCTGTTCGACCCCGCGACGTACGACACCATCGAGGCCGTCACCTCGGGCGAGGCCATCGACGGGATGCTCACCCTGATCCGCCGCTGCGGACTGCTGTCGGGGCCCACCGGAGGCGCCGCCTACCAGGGCGCGGTCCGGTACCTGCGGGACGCCGACGAGGCATTGGAGGGCACGGGACGCCGGGAGACCGCGGTGTTCATCGTCTGCGACCGGGCGGAGAGCTATCTGAGCTACGTGCGCGCCCGACGTCCCGAACTGCTGGGCAGGACGGCCCGGGTGCCCGCGCTCGCCGCCCTCACCGAGGAGGACGTACGGGCGGACGCCCGGTCCGTGGGAGTGGAGGAGGCCCGCCGCTGGATCGCCGAGAGCGATCCCCGGCCGCTCGTCGTGGACATGCGCAGCCCGCACGCCTACGCGGCCCTGCACATCGAGGGCTCGGTCAACATCGTCGACGAGCTGTTCGAGGAACTGGTCCGCGGCGGACTTCCCTTCAGCAAACGGACGCCGGTGCTGCTGGCCTGTCCGGTCGGCGAGAAGTCGCTGCGCCACGCGGCGCTGCTGACCCGCATGGGCCACCCCGACGTGCGGAGTCTGGCCGGTGGCATCGTGGCCTGGCGGGACGCGGGCGCACCGCTGGTGCGCGAATGAGCACCGGCCGTCCGCTGCCGCCGACCGGGCACGCCGACGACGGGCCGGACCGGCTCTGGCAGCGGAAGTTGAGGGAACAGTTCCCCATCGTGACCGCCCACCCGGAGTCGGCCTACCTGGACAGCGCGGCGACCTCCCAGAAGCCGCAGGCGGTGCTCGACGCCGTCCATGCCTACCTCACGACGACGAACGCCAACGCCGGCCGCGGCACCTACCCCTGGGCCAACCGGACCACCCGCCTGGTGGAGGAGACCAGGGAACGGGTCAAGGAGTTCCTCGGCGACCCGGAACCGGGCCGGTCCACGGTCCACTTCACCAGCGGGACCAGCGAGGGACTGCGCACCGTCGCCCGCGACTGGCTCGTGCCGTACCTGCGCGACGGCGACGAGATCCTGGTGCCGTTCGCCGACCACCGGGCGAACCTCGACCCCTGGCTCGAAGCCCGGCGACTGCTCGCCGAGCGCGGTGTCGGGATACGTGTGCGCGCCCTGCCCCACCAGGCGGTCTCGGGCGACTACGACCACCGCGCCCTCGGCGGACTCGTGGGGCCCCGGACCCGGTTCGTGGCCGCCACCCACGTGCACCACGTCTACGGCGGTGACATGAACGTGCACCGCATCCGGGAGGCGGTCGGCCCGGACGTGCCGATCTGCCTGGACGCGGCCCAGAGCGTCGGGCATCTGCCCGTCGACCTGGCCGACCCCGCGCTCGACGTCGACTTCGTGGTCTTCTCGGGACACAAGGCGATGGCCCTGCCCGGTACGGGAGGCGTTTGGGCGCGCAACGCGCGGGGCCCCGGGTTCCGCCCGGCCGGCTGGCGGGGCACGCCCAACACGGTGGGCATCGTGTCGCTGGGAGCCGCGCTGGACTGGCTCGACGAGGCGGGGGCGGACCGGATCGCCCGCTGGACGGACGGACTCACCACCCGGCTGACCGATCGGCTGCGCCACCTCGACCCGTACGAGATCCTCGGCTGCCCCACCAGTCTGGCCGCGGATTCCGCACTGCCTGCTGCCCAGCGGCGGCACGGCATCGTCACCTTCCGGCACCGCGACATCCCCTCCGACGACCTCGGCTTCATCCTCTACAGCCACGGCTTCATGGTGCGGGCCGACAGCCTCTGCCAGGCCGGTGCGGACGACGAGAAGGGATCGGTACGGGTGAGTCTGCACGTCTACAACACGGTGGAGGAAATCGACCGGTTGCTCGCCGTCCTCACCTCGTTGGCGTGAACCGACGGACGAGAAGGCAACTGATAACCGTTTCCACCTGTAGATTCGGTCCCGACCACGACGGGTGAGAGACGGAAGAGGTGGCGCGACCAGATGGGCATCAGCATGTCGGTGGCCGGTACGTGGGTGGAGCGCTGGGAACGACAGCAGCAGCGCTACGCCGTGGACCGCGAGGAGCGGTTCACGGTGATCACGGATGTCGTCGAGTACATCACCGCCGGCCGCCCCCGGCCGCTCCTCCTCGACCTCGGCTGCGGCCCCGGCTCCCTCGCCGCCCGACTCGCCGGCCGCATGCCGGACGCGGAGGTGGTCGCCGCCGACATGGACCCCCTCTTGCTGGAACTGGGGCGCACCCACCACGCCGACGCCGCCCGCTACGTCGACACCGTGATCGGCGCCGACGGCTGGACCGACGCGCTCGGGCTGCGACGCCCGCTGGACGGCGCCGTCTCCACCACGGCCCTGCACTACCTCCCCGAGCCGGTCCTGCTGGACACCTACCGGCGTCTCGCCGCGCTGCTGCGCCCCGGAGGGGTGCTGGTCAACGGCGACCACTTCCCGCCCGGCGACGCCTCCTGCGCGGGCATCACCGCGCATGTGGGGCGGTGCCGTGCCGAACGGACGGGCGGACACGCCCACGAGGACTGGGACGCGTGGTGGGCCGCCGCGGCCCGGGACCCCGAACTGGCCGACCTGTACGCGGAGCGTGCGCGGCGCCGCGCGGCCCTCGACACGACCGGGCCCGACGAGGACCTGCCGCTGGAGCGGCACGCCGAGTTGCTGCACCGGGCGGGGTTCCGCCACGTCGCGCCGGTCTGGCGGTTCGGGGACAGCGCGGTCCTGGTGGCGGTCAAGGGCGACTGACCCGCCCTGCCGGCGGCCGGTGCCTGTGCCGTCCGGGTCCGGAGGAGGGCAAGCCGCCCGCCGGATCAGAGAGCCAGGCTCATCAGGATCTCGTCACGGTCGTCACCGGGCGCGACGCGGAGCGCGCCCGGCCACCGCCCCACCTCGGCCCAGCCGACCCCGCGGTAGAAGTCCTCGAGGCCCAGACCGGCCCGCACCGCGAGCCGCAGCCGCTCCAGGCCCATCTCCTCGCGGGCGATCTCGGGCAGTCGGCGCATCAGCGCGGCACCCACCCCCAGCCCACGGAAACGGACGTGCGTCTGAAGGTGGTTGACCGTTCCGTAGTGCGCCTCCAGGGCGTGCGGGTCGCGGCGCAGCAGTACCCACCCCGCGAGCGCGTCCCCGACGGAGGCCATGAGCAGCCTGCGGCGCTGCGGAGCGAGCCCTTCGACGAGGGCGTCCACCGACGGAGCCAGGTGCGCGGGGGAGACCGGTGGGAGCGGGCACCCCATGGGCACCACCGCGCCCCCGGCGTTGATGACCGCCGTCCAGCACTCCGCGAGGTCCCGGCGTACCGCGTCGGTGGCGTCCTCAGCCCGCGTGAGCTGGGTGAACGTGGGGGTGGGTACGGTCTCGTGCGTCGTCACGCCCGTCAGTCTGCCAGTGCCGCGTCCGCCGTCGCGGCACCCCCAGGGGACAGGCAAGATCAACTGCGCGGCAGAATGGCCGGTATGCCGATATCGAGCACTCCGGAGACAGCGACGCCCGACGACGCCGCGGCGGTGGGCGCCACCCTGGCGCGTGCCTTCGACGACGACCCGATGATGCGTTGGTTCTTCCCCGACGACTCCTCGCGCCAGGAGGCGCTGGGCCGTTACTTCACCACCATCTTCACCAGGCAGTACGTCCGTCACGGCGTGTGTGAACGCACCGGTGCCGCGGCGGCCTTCTGGGTCCCGCCGGAGGGACAGGCCCAGGCGGTGCCGGACGCGGAGACGATCCAGGAGCTGATGAGCATCCTCGGTGACCGAGCCGGTCTCTTCCGCGACGCCGTCGAGGCCGCGGCCCACCACAGCCCCGCGGAGCCCCACTGGTACCTGGCGGTGATCGGCGCCGACCCGGCCGCCCAGGGCGGGGGCCACGGAGCCGCGCTGCTGCGCTCGGGCCTGGCCAAGGCGGACACGGCCGGCCTGCCCGTCTGCCTGGAGTCCTCCAAGCCGTCGAACCTCCCGATCTACGAGCACTTCGGCTTCACCGTGCGTGAGGAGTTCCGCCTGCCGGGTGGCGGCCCCACGCTGTGGGCCATGCGGCGCGAGCCGCGCTCCCCGGCCGGCCTCTGAACCTTTCGCCGTCGTGTGTGGCGCCGGTGCCCCACACGACGATCGCTGTCCGGTTTCACGTGAAACGCGTTATATCGAGGGGCGGGGGAGGGGTGTGGTCCGTCCGACCCACCCCTGTGCTGCCGTTGCGCCCGTTTTGCGCCCTACCCCGCCCTCGACGCCGGTCGCACGCTCACTTTCATGGCGGATACACACGAACGTGAACCGCACCTCTTCCCGTTACCCGGCCCCGACAGCAGCAGGCAGCCGCCCGCCGACGCCGCACGGCCCTGGGAAGGCGTGGACCGGACCCAGGCCGCTCAGGACGGGGCCACCGGACCGGAACCCCCGGCCCCGCCCGTCTGCCCGCACTGCGGCCTGACCGGCGAGCGCCGGCTCACCTACACCGGTCGGCACGTGCTGCTCGAACCCCTGCTCACCGTCCCCGCCCACCTGGTCCCCGGGGGTCACCGCTGGTACGTCGACGCGGACGGACGCGCCTGGAACGGTGGGCTGGGCGAGCCTCCGCCGGGCTCGGCGTGCCGCGTTCCCCACCGACTCGCCTGTCCCGGGCTCTCCTTGGACGACATCGAACCGTGGCGCTGGCTCGCCGCCGTACGAGCGGAGGACACGCGCCGGGCGACACGACAGGCGTGCGAGGACGACTTCCGGGGGGCGCTGCCCGACGCGGGATGATCCGCCCCACGGCGTCGGCGCGGCCGGCGCCTCGGCGACGGGGTGCGGACACGACTTCCTGACACCTGTGCGGGCACGACTGCTCGGCAGGGGGTGCGGGTGCGGCTCCCTCGCTCCGCGCCGAGCGGCTGAACGGGCCGCCGAACCGACGCTCCGTCAGCCCGTCAGGAGGACTCGCGCACCACCAGCTCCGTGGGCAGTGTCACCTGCTGCCGGGGCGCGCCGTGCCGGGTGATGTCGGTGAGGATGCGGGCCATGGTCCGGCCCAGCTCCTCGACCGGCTGACGCACCGTCGTCAGCGGCGGATCGGTGTGGCGGGCGAGGACGGAATCCTCGAATCCGACGACGGCCACATCCCCGGGGACCCGTCTGCCCCGGCGGCGCAGTTCGGCCAGGGCCCCCACCGCCATCAGGTCGGAGGCGGCGAAGACCGCGTCCAGATCCGGCGCGCGTTCAAGAAGCAAACGCATGGCCCGCCGACCGCCCTCCTCGGTGAAGTCGCCCGTCTCGACCAGGAGTTCGTCGGCGGGCACCTCCGCCTCCTCGTGGGCGCTGCGCCAGCCCGCGAGCCTGCTGCGGCCGACGTCCATGTCCAGCGGTCCGCTCACCGTGGCGATCCTGCGGCGGCCGCCCTCCAGCAGGTGCCGGACCGCCGCCGCGGCGCCGCCGACGTTGTCCGAGTTGACGTAGCTCAGTCGCTCGCCCGCGTCCCGGCGTCCGGCCAGCACGGTGGGCAGGCCCATCTCCTCCAGCATGCCCGGCAGCCGGTCCTCGGAGTGCACGGAGACCAGCAGCACCCCGTCCACCCGGCGGGTCGCCACCGATTCGGTCAACTGGTCACGTTCCGCCTGGTCGCGGACGAGCATCAGCTGCAACTGGGTGCGGCTCTCGGCGAGGACGCCGCTCACCCCGCGGATCAGCGCCGCGAAGAACGGCTCCGAACCGAGCCTGCTCTCCGACTCGGGGATCACCAGGGCGACGGCGTCGGTGCGGTTGGTGACCAGGCCGCGCGCGACCGAGTTGGGGACGTAGTTGAGCTCCTTGATCGCCGCGAGGACCCGGGCCCGCGCGTCGGCGCTGACGAGGTCCGAGCCGTTGACGACCCGGGAGACCGTGGTGCGGCCCACGCCGGCACGGGCGGCGACCGTTTTGATCGTGGGACGGCGGTTTCCGGTCATGCACTCCCCCTCGGCGGCCGCGGCGGCGGTGCCTGCCGCGGAGGTGACCTGCGGCAATTCTTGCAGACGTGGCCGTCGGCGCAGCAGCCCCCAGGTGCCGGGAACCGAACGCCGGCTCACGTACTCGTCGGCAACTTGCGTTCAAGTCATTGACAGATGGGCGCGCTCCCACGAGTCTTCGATGCGCCGGTGGGAACGTGCCCACCACAATTGGGCACGTTCCCACCCCATGTTCGGACCCGTCAGAGCCGCTGCGGTCATCGCAGTGACCGTCGCAGGACCAGCCACTCCGGTGTGTGAGCGCCGTCGCTAGGAGGAGATCCATGGGCAGTCTCGGTTCAGTACGCGTGAGGGCGTCGGCGGCGGTCGCGGCCGTCGGCGCGCTGACGCTCGTCGTCGGCTGCAGCGGCGGTGACGACTCCGTCACCGGCGGCGGCAAGAAGGACGGCAAGACCGTCATCACCATGGGGCTGTACGGGGTGATGGGCATCAAGGAGACGGGCCTCCTCGAGAAGTACGAGAAGGAGAATCCGGACGTCGACATCCAGGCGGAGATCGCCGGTGACGAGCAGACGTACTACACCGCGCTGCAGACCAGGCTCGCCGCCGGCAAGGGACTGAAGGACATCCAGGGCATAGAGATCGGCCGGGCCAAGGAGATCACCGAGACGCAGGCGGACAAGTTCGCCGACTTCTCGAAGACGCCGGGCACCGACCACTTCCTGCCCTGGAAGGAGTCGCAGATCAGCACCGAGGACGGCAAGGTGCTGGGCCTGGGCACCGACATCGGCCCGATGGCCGTCTGCTACCGCAAGGACTACTTCGAGCAGGCCGGCCTGCCCACCGACCGGGAGGAGGTCGCGAAACTGTGGGCGGGGGACTGGAAGAAGTACGTCGAGGTCGGCCGCACCTTCAAGAAGGACTTCAAGGGCGACGACGTGGCCTACATGGACGCGGCGAGCGGTCTGTTCAACGCCATGGTCTACGGCTACCCCGAGCAGTACTACGACGAGCAGGGCGAGCTGATCTACCAGACGAACCCGGCCGTCAAGGAAGCGTGGAACCTCGCCGCGGACGCCGGTGAGGACGGACTGACCGCCAAGCTGCGTCAGTTCCAGCCGGGATGGGACCCCGGCCTGGCCAACGGCACGTTCGCCACGGCCGTGTGCCCGGCCTGGATGCTCAGCCACATCAGTGAGAAGGCCGGCCCCGCGAACAAGGGCAAGTGGGACGTCGCCCGGGCCCCCAAGGGCGCCAACTGGGGCGGATCCTTCCTCGGCGTGGTGGAACAGAGCCCGGTCAAGGAGGAGGCGAAGAAGCTCGTCGCGTGGCTGACCGCGCCCGAGCAGCAGGCCCACATCTTCAAGGAGATCGGCAACATCCCCTCCTCCGAGCAGGCGTTGCAGTCCGCCGACGTCAAGAACGCCCGGTCGGAGTATTTCAACAACGCCCCGATCGGCCAGATCTTCGGAGCTGCCGCCCAGGAGATCCCGGACAAGCAGGTGCTCGGGCGCAAGGACGGCACGATCAAGGACACCTTCTCCCAGGGCCTGACGCTGATCGAGCAGCAGGGCACCCCGCGCGAGGAGGCGTGGAACACCACCGCGGAGCGCATCGAGAAGGCGGTCGGCTGACCGTCGCCCCTCCCTGGGCCGGCCGGGCCCGCCCGCGCTCCGCGGGCGGGCCCCGGGCCCGGCCCACCCGTCCGCTCTCAGGAAGGAAGTCCGGTGGCCACCTCCACCACCAAGGTCCCGGCCGGCGGGACGCCGCCCGGCCCGCCCGGTGAGCCGAGTGCCCGGGGCACCGCCCGGCGGCGCGGCGCACTGCTGCACCGGCTCGACATCAAGGGCGCCCCGTACGCCTTCGTCGCGCCGTTCTTCGTCGTCTTCGCCGCCTTCAGCTTCTACCCCCTCGTCTACACCTCGTGGATCTCCCTGCACGACGTGGAACTGGCCACCCTCGACGTGATGGAGTGGGTGGCCCTCGACAACTACGTCGACCTCTGGGGCGACTCACGGTTCTGGAACGCACTGCGGAACACCGTCACCATCGGCGTCATCTCCACCGTGCCGCAGCTGCTGATGGCCCTGGGCCTCGCGCACCTGCTCAACTACCGCATGTGCGCCTCGCTGTTCTTCCGGGTCGCCTCGCTCGTTCCGTACGCCACCTCGGTCGCCGCCGCCGCGCTGGTCTTCACCATGATCTTCGAACGCGACTTCGGCATGATCAACTGGGCGCTCGGCACCGTCGGCATCGACCCGGTGGACTGGGAGGCCGACAAGTGGCCCGCCCAGGTCGCCATCTCCACGATCGTCATCTGGCGCTGGACCGGCTACAACGCCCTGCTGTACCTGGCCGCCATGCAGGCCATCCCCGCCGACCGGTACGAGGCGGCCTCCCTCGACGGGGCCTCCAGGTGGCAGCAGTTCACCCACGTCACCGTCCCCGGCATCCGCTCCACCATCGTGTTCACCATCGTGCTGTCCACGATCGGCGCCACCCAGCTGTTCGGCGAGCCCCTGATCTTCGGCCAGGGACCCAACGGCGTCACCGGCGGCGCCGACAACCAGTACCAGACGCTGGGCCTGCTGCTGTACGAGGAGGGCTGGAAGAACTACCAGATGGGCCGCTCGGCGACCGTCGCCTGGGCGATGTTCCTGCTGCTGATCCTCGTCTTCGTCGTGCAGCGCCTGATCAAGCGCCTGCGCTCCCGTACGTCCTGACCTGGAGCCGTCATGACCACTCAAAGCCTCCCGGCCCGGACGGACGTCCGGGGCGGGACCGCCGCCGAGAAGCCGCCCGGGCGCGGGGGCCGCCGGCTGCTGCGCCAGCGCGCCGGCCGCCAGCACCACGCGGGTCCGCTCGCCTACGTCCTGCTCGGCATCATGGCCCTGCTGTCCATCTTCCCGCTCTACTGGACGATGGTGGCCGCCTCGACCGACAACACCCGGGTCAGTCAGACCCCGCCGCCGTTCCTGCCCGGTCCGAACCTGTTCAGCAATCTCGCCCGGGCCTGGGACGAGGCCGCCATGGGCAAGGCCATGGTCAACAGTCTGATCGTGGCCGGCGTGATCGCCCTGTCCACGGTGATGTTCGCGACGCTCGCCGGCTTCGCCTTCGCCAAGCTGCGGTTCAAGGGCCGCAACGCCCTGCTGATGCTGGTGATCGGCACCATGATGGTGCCGCCGCAGCTCGGCGTGGTGCCCCTCTTCATGATGATGTCCGAGCTGGGCTGGTCCCAGCAGCTGCCCGCGGTCATCTTCCCGACCCTGGTCAGCGCGGTCGGCGTCTTCTTCATGCGCCAGTACCTGTCGGAGGCGCTGCCGGACGAACTCGTCGAGGCCGGCCGCGTGGACGGGGCGCACTCGCTGCGCATCTTCTGGAGCATCGTGCTGCCCGTCGCACGGCCGGCGATGGCGGTGCTGTTCATGATCACGTTCGTGCACGCGTGGAACGACTTCTTCTGGCCGTTCGTGGTGCTCGACATGACCAACCCGACCGTTCCCGTCGCCCTCACCCAGCTCAGCGCGGGCTATGTCCGCGACCAGTCGCTGATCATGGCGGGCGCGCTGCTCGGCACGCTGCCCCTGCTGGTGATGTTCGTCGTCTTCGGCCGGCAGATCGTCAGCGGCATCATGGCGGGCGCCGTCAAGGGCTGACCGGCCGTCCTCCCGCTCCTCCCACCGTCCCCGCACGGCACGACGAGCCTGCGAACCCTCCCTTCCGAAAGGACTTACGTGGTCACCGCAGCACAGCAGACCGCGTCCGCCCCGGACGCCCCCCGGACCTTCCCCAAGGGTTTCCTCTGGGGCTCCGCGACCGCCTCCTACCAGATCGAGGGGGCCGCGACCGAGGACGGACGCACACCGTCCATCTGGGACACCTACGCCCGCACCCCCGGCCGGGTCCGCAACGGCGACACCGGGGACACCGCCACCGACCACTACCACCGCTGGCGCGAGGACGTCGCCCTGATGGCCGAACTCGGCCTCGGCGCCTACCGCTTCTCCCTCGCCTGGACCCGTATCCAGCCCACCGGCCGGGGTCCCGCCGTGCAGAAGGGCCTGGACTTCTACCGGCGCCTGGTGGACGAGCTGCTGGAGAAGGGCATCCAGCCCGTCGCCACCCTGTACCACTGGGACCTCCCGCAGGAACTGGAGGACGCCGGAGGCTGGCCCGAGCGCGCCACGGCCGAGCGGTTCGCCGAGTACACGGCCCTCGCGGCGGACGCCCTCGGTGACCGGGTGAAGACCTGGACCACCCTCAACGAGCCCTGGTGCAGCGCCTTCCTCGGCTACGGCTCGGGCGTGCACGCCCCGGGGCGCACCGACCCGGTCGCCGCCCTGCGCGCCGCCCACCACCTGAACCTGGCGCACGGCCTGGCCGTCCAGGCGCTGCGGGACCGGGTCCGGGCCGACGCCCAGTGCTCGGTCACCCTCAACATCCACCATGTGCGCCCGCTCACCGGCGATGACGCCGACGCGGACGCGGCCCGCCGGATCGACGCGCTCGCCAACCGGGTGTTCACCGGCCCGATGCTGCGGGGCGCCTATCCGGAGGACCTGCTCAAGGACACCGCCCACCTCACCGACTGGTCCTTCGTGCGGGACGGCGACCTGGAGCAGGCCCGGCAGCCCCTGGACTTCCTCGGCGTCAACTACTACACGCCCACCGTCGTCTCGCAGGCCGACGGCAGCGGCGTCCACACCTCGGACGGACACGGCAACAGCCCGTACAGCCCCTGGCCGGGAGCCGACCGGGTCGCCTTCCACCAGCCGCCGGGCGAGACCACGGCGATGGGCTGGGCGGTCGACCCCACCGGCCTGTACGACCTGCTGCGCCGGCTGTCCTCCGACTTCCCCCGGCTCCCACTGGTCATCACGGAGAACGGCGCGGCCTTCGATGACTACGCCGACCCGGAGGGCCGGGTCAACGACCCCGCCCGGATCGCCTATGTGCGCGACCACCTGGCCGCCGTCCACCGGGCCATCGTGGACGGCACGGACGTGCGGGGCTACTTCCTGTGGTCGCTGCTGGACAACTTCGAGTGGGCCCACGGCTACGGCAAGCGCTTCGGCGCCGTCTACGTGGACTACCCCACCGGCACCCGCATCCCCAAGGCGAGCGCCCGCTGGTACTCCGAGGTCGCCCGTACCGGCGTCCTGCCCGGCGCCTGACCGGACCCGGTGCGGCACCGCCGTCCACCGCCCCGCGCGGTGCCGCACCAAGAGCCCGGCCCCCGGTCCCGCGCCGATGCGCGGGACCGGGGGCCGGGCATCCCCTGGACCGGGTCAGTCGAGAGGGTCGAGCGTCAGCCGCGCCTCGACCGGATCGCCGTCGTGCACCAGCGACTCGTGGTGGCCGACGTCGTCGAAGGCGAAGGCGTACGCCTTCCCGTC
>MUMD01000115.1 GCA_002155895.1 Streptomyces rochei | reverse complement strand
CCGACGCCGATGGGGCGGTCACCCGAGTCCGGGTGACCGCCCCATCGGCGTCGGTGCGGTCGGCGTCAGCCGAGTGCCTTGCCCGGCAGCTCGACCTTCGCGCCCAGCTCCACGAGCTTCTCCATGAAGTTCTCGTAGCCGCGGTTGATCAGGTCGATGCCGTGGACCCGGGAGGTGCCCTGGGCCGCGAGGGCGGCGATCAGGTACGAGAAGCCGCCGCGCAGGTCGGGGATGACCAGGTCGGCGCCCTCCAGCTTGGTCGGGCCCGAGACGACGGCCGAGTGCAGGAAGTTGCGCTGGCCGAAGCGGCAGTCGGAGCCGCCCAGGCACTCGCGGTAGAGCTGGATGTGGGCGCCCATCTGGTTGAGCGCCGAGGTGAAGCCGAGACGGGACTCGTAGACCGTCTCGTGGACGATGGACAGGCCCGTGGCCTGCGTCAGGGCGACCACCAGGGGCTGCTGCCAGTCCGTCTGGAAGCCGGGGTGCACGTCCGTCTCCAGGGCGATGGACTTGAGCCGGCCCCCCGGGTGCCAGAAGCGGATGCCCTCGTCGTCGATCTCGAAGGCGCCGCCCACCTTCCGGAAGGTGTTCAGGAACGTCATCATCGAGCGCTGCTGGGCGCCCCGGACGTAGACGTTGCCCTCGGTCGCCAGCGCCGCCGAGGCCCAGGAGGCGGCCTCCAGGCGGTCCGAGAGGGCGCGGTGGGTGTAGCCGCCCAGCTCGTCCACGCCCGTGATGCGGATCGTGCGGTCGGTGTCCATGGCGATGATCGCGCCCATTTTCTGCAGGACGCAGATCAGGTCCTCGATCTCCGGCTCCACGGCCGCGTTGGACAGCTCCGTGACGCCCTCGGCCAGCACCGCCGTCAGCAGCACCTGCTCGGTCGCGCCGACGGACGGGTACGGCAGCCTGATCTTGGTGCCGCGCAGCCGCTGCGGGGCCTCCAGGTACTGGCCGTCCGCCCGCTTCTCGATCTTGGCGCCGAACTGGCGCAGCACCTCGAAGTGGAAGTCGATGGGACGGCCGCCGATGTCGCAGCCGCCCAGGCCCGGGATGAAGGCGTGCCCGAGGCGGTGCAGCAGCGGGCCGCAGAACAGGATCGGGATGCGCGACGAGCCCGCGTGGGCATCGATGTCGGCGACGTTCGCGCTCTCCACGTGGGAGGGGTCGAGCACCAGCTCGCCGGGCTCCTCACCCGGGCGGACGGTCACCCCGTGCAGCTGCAGCAGTCCGCGTACGACCCGCACGTCGCGGATGTCCGGCACATTGCGCAGCCGGCTCGGCGCACTGCCCAGCAGGGCGGCCACCATGGCCTTCGGCACGAGGTTCTTCGCACCGCGGACCCGGATCTCGCCCTCCAGCGGGGTTCCGCCGTGGACAAGCAGTACGTCATCAGCGCCGTTGACGGTCATGAATCTCGCGTTCCGTGGGGTTCGGGCAGGGGCCAGAAGGGAAAGGGTAATCGCCTTGTACCCCCGTCGAGTAAGCCTGCGCAGGGTCCGGCAACGTCATGGATTTGTCACAACACGTGGCGTTCACCGGCGCGCACGGGGGGTCACGACCGCAGGGCGTGCGCGGGGTGCGTGTTCACCCTCGTGCCCCCGATTGCCTCCCCATGACGGGGGAACATGCGGGATCATGTCAGGCATGACCGAGGTGTCCTCGCTCACGGGGCGGCTGCTCGTGGCAACGCCCGCCCTGGCGGACCCGAACTTCGAGCGTGCGGTGGTGCTCCTCCTCGACCACGACGAGGAGGGCTCCCTCGGTGTCGTCCTCAACCGTCCCACGCCGGTCGACGTGGGCGACATCCTGGAGGGCTGGGCGGACCTGGCCGGCGAACCCGGCGTCGTCTTCCAGGGCGGCCCCGTCTCCCTCGACTCGGCGCTCGGCGTCGCCGTCGTCCCCGGCGGGGCGTCCGGTGACGGGGCGCCGCTGGGATGGCGGCGGGTGCACGGCGCGATCGGCCTGGTGGACCTGGAGGCGCCGCCGGAGCTGCTGGCACCGGCCGTGGGCGCCCTGCGGATCTTCGCCGGGTACGCCGGCTGGGGCCCCGGCCAGCTGGAGGACGAGCTGGGGGAGGGGGCCTGGTACGTGGTCGAGTCCGAGCCCGGCGACGTGTCCTGCCCGGCCCCGGAGAGACTCTGGCGCGAGGTGCTGCGCCGCCAGCGGGGCGACCTGGCGATGGTGGCGACCTACCCGGACGACCCGTCGCTCAACTGAAGCGTGTGAGCTTCAGTACCCTTGGCGGTTATGAGCACTCTCGAGCCCGAGCGCGGGACTGGTACGGGGACCCTCGTAGAGCCGACGCCACAGGTGTCCCACGGTGACGGTGACCACGAGCGCTTCGCCCATTACGTCCAGAAGGACAAGATCATGGCGAGCGCCCTCGACGGCACCCCCGTCGTGGCGCTGTGCGGCAAGGTCTGGGTTCCGGGCCGCGACCCGAAGAAGTACCCGGTCTGCCCCATGTGCAAGGAGATCTACGAGTCCATGAGCGGCGGCGGGGACGAGGGCAAGGACGGCGGCAAGAAGTAGCCGCCCCGCCCCGTCGGACCCCTCGAAGACTTCCCGAAGGCCCCCGGAGTGTGCCCGCGCGCACTCCGGGGGCCTTCGCATGTCACGAAGTGGTCGAGACCTCTTGTGGACATGTTCATGTACTCCATAACCTCCTGTGTGTTGTGCAGAGCGAAACCGTCATTGCGTATGTTGCAACGCACGTCCGGAGGATCACTCCATGAAGCTCGCCCCACGCCTGGCCCTCCTGCTGGCCGCCGCCGTCGTCACCGCGACCGCCTGCGCCCCCCAGACCTCCGACGACTCCTCCTCCGGCAAGGACGAGAAGAGCGGCACGCTGCGGGTCTGGCTCTTCCAGGAGGTCAACAACAAGCCCAAGGAGAAGGTCGTCGACGCGGTCCTCGCCGGCTTCGAGAAGGCCCACGAGGACACCGAGGTCACCGTCGAGTACATCCCCGTCGAGACCCGCGCCCAGCGCATCAAGGCGGCCTTCAACGACCCCGCGAGCGCCCCCGACGTCATCGAGTACGGCAACACCGACACCGCCGGCTACGTGAAGGACGGCGGACTCCTGGACGTCACGGAGGAGTTCGCGGCCTGGGACGAGGCGAAGGACACCGACGCCACCGCCCGCCAGTCGGTCACCGTCGACGGCAAGGTCTACGGCGCCCCCTACTTCGTCGGCGTCCGGGCCCTCTACTACCGCACCGACGTCTTCGACGAACTCGGCCTGAAGCCGCCGAAGTCGATGGACGAACTGGCGGCCACCGCGAAGCGGATCCGCGCCGAGAAGCCCGACCTGTACGGCATCGCCGTCGGCGGCGCCTACACCTACGGCGCGATGCCCTTCATCTGGGCCAACGGCGGGGAACTCGCCACCGGCAAGGGCGGCTCGTACGCCTCCGCCATCGACAGCGCCGCCGCCCGCGAGGGCATCGAGGCGTACACGTCCCTGTTCGGCGACGACAACTGCCCGGCCGCCAAGTGCGCGGGCATGGGCGGCAACGACACCGTCACCGCGTTCGCCTCCGGCAAGGCGGCCATGGCGATCGGCGGCGACTTCAGCCACCAGGCCGTGGAGGCCGGCGAGGTGAAGGGCGCGTACGCGGTCGTGCCGCTGCCGGGCGTGGAGCCCGGGTCGATCGCCCCCGCCTTCGCGGGCGGCAACAACATCGGCGTGCTCAGGTCCACCTCGCACCGCACCCTGGCCGTGGACCTGATGAAGCGGCTCGCGTCGAAGGAGGCGCAGGGCGACCTCTTCGGCGCGATGGGCTTCCTGCCGACCTTCACGGACGTACGGCAGCGGGTGGCGGCCGAGGAGCCGTTCGTGAAGCCGTTCGTCGACACGCTCGCCGCGGGCACGAAGTTCGTGCCGGCCTCGGCGGCGTGGGCGACGATCGACTCGTCGCAGGTGCTGCCGACGATGTTCCAGGAGGTGGTCAGCGGCAAGAAGGACGTGGGCGCCGCCGCCGGGGACGCCGCGAAGAAGATGGACGACGCGTTCGGCTCCGCCGGATGAGTGCGGCGCCCAGTAGCTCGGGGGGCGTCGTCCGTGGGCGGGTGCGGGATCGTCGCGGCTCGTCGCGCAGCTCCCCGCGCCCCTTGCGGGGCGCCTCCGGCACCCCTTGGTTGTATCTCGCCCCCGCTCTCGTCGTCCTCGGCGGGTTGCTGGTCTACCCCGTCTACCAGCTCGGGCTGATCTCGTTCCTGGAGTACACGCAGGCGCAGGTCTCCGGTGGGGAACCGACCACCTTCCAGGGGTTCGGGAACTACGCCGAGCTGTTCGGGGACGCGCAGTTCTGGCGGGTGCTGGTGGCCACCGTCGTGTTCGCGGCGGCCTGTGTGGTGTCGACGCTGGCCGTCGGGTGCGCGCTCGCGGTGCTGCTCACGCGGGTGCGGGCCCTGCCCCGGCTGGTGCTGATGCTCGCCGCGCTGGGCGCCTGGGCGACCCCGGCGGTCACCGGGTCGACGGTCTGGCTGCTCCTGTTCGACCCGGACTTCGGGCCGGTCAACCGGATGCTCGGGCTCGGCGACCACTCCTGGACGTACGGACGCTACAGCGCCTTCGCGCTCGTCCTGCTCGAAGTGGTGTGGTGCTCGTTCCCGTTCGTCATGGTCACCGTCTACGCCGGCATCCGGGCGGTGCCGGCCGAGGTGCTGGAGGCCGCCGCGCTCGACGGTGCCTCGCAGTGGCGGATCTGGCGGTCGGTGCTCGCGCCGATGCTCCGGCCCATCCTGGTGGTCGTCACCATCCAGTCGGTCATCTGGGACTTCAAGGTCTTCACCCAGATCTACGTCATGACCAACGGCGGCGGCATCGCCGGCCAGAACCTCGTCCTCAACGTCTACGCCTACCAGAAGGCGTTCGCCTCCTCGCAGTACAGCCTCGGCTCGGCGATCGGCGTGGTGATGCTGCTGATCCTGCTCGCCGTGACCCTGGTGTACCTGCGGTTGCTGCGCCGCCAGGGGGAGGAACTGTGAATCTTCCGCTGCGCCTGCCGCGCGTGCGGGTGCGCCGGCCGTGGCGGCTGGCGGCCGAGGCGTCGGCGCTGCTCGTCGCCGTCGTGGTGGCCTTCCCGCTGTACTGGATGGTGCTGAGCGCCTTCAAACCGGCCGGGGAGATCGAGTCGAGCCGGCCGCGGCCGTGGACGCTGACGCCCACGCTGGATTCCTTCCACCGGGTCTTCGGGCAGCAGGAATTCGGCCGCTACTTTCTCAACAGTCTGCTCGTGGCGGGCACCGTCGTGGTCGCCTCGGCGCTGATCGCGTTCCTCGCGGCGACCGCCGTGACGCGTTTCCGGTTCCGATTCCGGACCACCCTGCTGATCATGTTCCTGGTGGCCCAGATGGTGCCCGTCGAAGCCCTCACCATCCCGTTGTTCTTCCTCATGCGGGACTTCGGCCAGCTGAACACGCTGGGTTCACTGATCCTGCCCCACATCGCCTTCTCGCTGCCCTTCGCCATCTGGATGCTGCGGGGCTTCGTGAAAGCGGTGCCCGAGGCCCTGGAGGAGGCCGCCTACATCGACGGGGCGAGCCGGACGAGATTCCTCTGGCAGATCCTTTTCCCGCTGGTCTTCCCGGGACTGGTGGCCACCAGTGTCTTCTCCTTCATCTCCACCTGGAACGACTTCCTGTTCGCCAAGTCGTTCATCATCAGCGACACCTCCCAGTCGACGCTGCCCATGGCGCTGCTGGTCTTCTACAAGCCGGACGATCCCGACTGGGGCGGCGTGATGGCGGCCTCGACGGTGATGACGATTCCGGTGCTGGTCTTCTTCGTACTCGTGCAACGACGACTCGTCTCCGGCCTCGGCGGAGCGGTGAAGGACTGACGTGAGCGACCTGAGCGATGTGATCCCCCAGCCCCGGCGGACGACCTCCGGCGCGGGCGGCTTCTTCGAACTGGGACCGGCCACCGAGGTGGTGGCGGGCGACGGCACGGAGCGCACGGCGCGCTGGCTGCGCGCCGAGGTGGGCGCGGCCACCGGCCTGCCGCTCGTGCCCGGCACCGGGCCCGGCGACGCCGTCACCCTGTCCCTGGACGGCGCGCTGGGCCCCGAGGGCTACCGCCTCGACGTCGAGCCCACGGGCGTGCGCCTCGCGGGCGGCGACCCGGCCGGCCTCTTCTGGGGCGCCCAGACACTGCGGCAGCTGCTCGGCCCGGACGCCTTCCGGCGCGCCCCGCTGCCCGGCCGCCGCTGGCGGCTGCCGGCGATCCGGATCGAGGACGCCCCCCGCTTCGGCTGGCGCGGGCTGATGCTGGACGTCGCCCGGCACTTCATGCCCAAGGAAGGCGTCCTGCGGTACCTGGACCTGATGGCCGCCCACAAACTGAACGTCCTGCACTTCCACCTGACGGACGACCAGGGCTGGCGGATCGAGATCAAGCGCCACCCCAGGCTCACCGAGGTCGGCTCCTGGCGCTCGCGCACCAAATTCGGTCACCGCGCCTCGCCGTTGTGGGAGGACAAACCCCACGGCGGTCACTACACCCAGGACGACATCCGGGAGATCGTCGCCTACGCCGCCGAACGCCACATCACCGTCGTCCCCGAAATCGACGTACCCGGACACTCCCAGGCCGCCATCGCCGCCTATCCGGAACTCGGGAACACCGACGTCGTCGACACCGGTGCCCTCTCCGTCTGGGACACCTGGGGCGTCTCCCCGAACGTCCTCGCCCCCACCGACCACACCCTGCGCTTCTACGAGGGCGTCTTCGAGGAGGTCCTCGAGCTTTTCCCCTCGGAGTTCATCCACATCGGGGGTGACGAATGCCCCAAGGAACAGTGGCGGCGCTCGGCCACCGCGCAGGCCCGTATCGAGGAACTCGCACTCGCCGACGAGGACGAACTCCAGTCCTGGTTCATCCAGCACTTCGACAGCTGGCTCGCCGAGCGCGGGCGGCGCCTCATCGGCTGGGACGAGATCCTGGAGGGCGGGCTCGCCAAGGGCGCGGCCGTGTCCTCCTGGCGCGGGTACGCGGGCGGGATCGCCGCCGCGCGCGCCGGACACGACGTGGTCATGTGCCCGGAGCAGCAGGTGTACCTCGACCACCGGCAGCACGCCGGTGAGGACGAGCCCGTGCCGATCGGTTTCGTGCGCACCCTGGAGGACGTCTACCGGTTCGAACCGGTTCCCGCCGAGCTGACGAGTCACGAGGCCGAACACGTCATCGGCACCCAGGCGAACGTGTGGACCGAGGTGATGGAGAACCAGCAGCGGGTGGACTACCAGACGTTCCCCCGGCTCGCCGCGTTCGCGGAGGTCTCCTGGAGCACCCTGCCCGCTCCGGGTGAACGGGACTTCGACGCCTTCGAGCGGCGGATGGCCGCCCACTACCGGCGACTTGACGCCCTGGGCGTCGCCTACCGCCCGCCCGGCGGGCCGCTGCCCTGGCAGCGGCGGCCCGGCGTCCTCGGCCGGCCGATCGACGGGCCGCCGCCGAACAAGTAGGGCGTTACGTCCCCGACTCCGCCCACCTCCGGTACGTGCCCGATGTGCGTAGAAGATGGATCAAATCGGGTCATCTCGCCGATGAGGTGGGCGAATGCCTCCTAGCGGACCCCCGCGTTCGGCCCCTGCGAAGATGTGCCAGAGTTGCCACGTCCGCCCTGTGAGGTCGTACGGTACGGCCACATGGGCGGGACCAGGTGGGACAGCGGGAAGGGGCAGTCGGTTTGACCACGCACGCACCGCAGGCGGCGCAGGCCGTCACGCTGCCCACGACTTTGGACGAGGCCGTGGCGGCGCTGGCCGCCATGCCCGCCGCCGTGCCGGTCGCGGGCGGCACCGATCTGATGACCGCCGTCAACTCCGGCCAGCTCAGGCCCGCCGCGCTGGTGGGCCTCGGGCGGATCAGCGAGATCCGCGGCTGGCAGTACCAGGACGGACACGCCCTGCTCGGCGCGGGACTCACCCACGCCCGCATGGGCCGCCCCGACTTCGCGGCGCTCATCCCGGCGCTCGCCGCCGCGGCGCGCGCCGCCGGACCGCCGCAGATCCGCAACGCGGGCACCCTCGGCGGCAACATCGCCTCCGCCGCCCCGACGGGCGACGCGCTGCCGGTGCTGGCCGCCCTGGAGGCGACCCTGATCATCGCGGGCCCGGGCGGCGCCCGCCGCGAGATGCCGGTCTCCCACCTGCTGGCCGGCATGGAGATGCTTCGCGCGGGTGAGCTGATCGGCTATGTGCGCGTGCCGCTGCTGCACGCCCCGCAGGTCTTCCTGAAGGCGACCGGCCGCACCGGCCCGGGCCGCGCGACGGCCTCCGTGGCGCTGGTCCTGGACCCCGCCCGGCGCGGGGTGCGCTGTGCCGTCGGCGCCATCGCGCCGATGCCGCTGCGGCCCCTGGAGGCCGAGCAGTGGGTGGCCTCCCTCATCGACTGGGACAACGGCCGGGCGATCGTCCCGGAGGCGCTGCACGCCTTCGGCGAGTACGTCGCCGCCGCCTGCATCCCCGAGGCGGCCCCGGCGGAGGACGGCTCCGTACCGCAGCTGCCGCCCGCCGTACTGCACCTGCGGCGCACCGTCGCCGCACTGGCCCGACGAGCACTGGGGAGGGCGCTGTCGTGACCGACGACCAGCACGACGACCGGCACGGACAGGGCACGCCCCCCAGCGGCGGACGCTGGGACCCGCTGCCCCAGGGCGACTACGACGACGGCGCCACCGCCTTCGTGAAGCTCCCGGAGGGCGGTGTGGACGCGCTCCTGGCCTCCGCGGACAGTCCGCTCGCCGCGCCCGGCCACGGTTATGTGCCGCCGCAGATCACGGTGGCGCCCGCCACGACCGCCGGCACCGATCCGGCGGCCACCGGCAGCTGGGCCATGCCGACCGCGCCGGTGGACGGCGCCCAGTGGCACGACCCGGACGCCGGCCAGGGGACCGCCGCCCCGCACCAGCAGGGACAGGGGTACGCCGAGTACCCGCAGCAGGACCCCTACGGCGGCGCGGCGCCGTACGGCGCGCACGCCGGGCACGACGACCGGTTCGCCTACCGGCCCGCGCCCACCGGCCAGTGGGACTTCTCCGGGGCCGCCGCCGAGGCGGCGGAGGGCCCGGCCCCCGAGGCCGGGGCGGCTCCCGGCCAGGACGTGACCGGGCAGTGGTCCATCCCCGTCGCCGGCGGCGACCTGCCGGACGAGTCGGGCGAGTTCACCCAGTCGTCCCTGGCCGAGCAGTGGGGCGGCACCGCACCGGCCACCCTGCCCGGCGGGGCCCCCGCGCCCTGGGCGACCCAGTCGGCCGGGCAGCCGTGGGGCGACCGCACGGCCGCGCCCACCGCCGACCCGTACGCGGGGGCGCCCGCGGCGCCCGCTCCGGAGGGCGATCACCGGGAACCGGCGGCCCACGGACCTCTGCACGACGCGACGCCGCACGACCCGGCGGCGACCGGCGCGTACCCGGATCCCGGGTTCCGGGAGGCCGAGGGCTTCCAGGAGTCCGGGGACGTGCGGGAGCCCGGTGACTTCCAGGAGCCGGACGGCTTCCACGGGTCCGGCGGCTTCCACGAGCCCGCGGACTTCCGAGGGCCTGATGCCTTCCCCGGGCACGGCGGCCTCCGGGAGGCCGACGCCTCCGAGGAGGCGGGCGGGACTCCGGGGGGCGAAGTCCCTCAGGTGGCCGACGGGGCCGCTGTGGGGGCCGCAGGCCGTCCGGCGGGCGGCGCCGACGGTTCCGGCCCGGAAGGGGCGCGGGAGGCCGCGGAAGGGCCACTGACGGGCTCCGCCTCCGCCGGCTCCGATCAGGAGCCGCACCCCGGGCACGGCGCGGAAGCCGACCGGGGCACCGACCCGGCTCGGGACCCGGAAGCGGCCGGGACGCCGGACGCCGCCGGACCGGGCGAAGGTGCCGGGGCGCCGGACACCGCCGAGGTGCCGGAAGCGGCCGACGTGCAGGAGACCGCCGAGCTGCCGGGAACGGGCGGCACGCCCGAGGCGGGTTCCTCGGACGTCCCGCAACCGGCGGACGTCCCGCGGTCCGGGCCCGACGCCGCCCAGGAGGCGCCGGCCGGCGACGGCGGCGGCTCCGTACCGGCCGAGGCGCCCGCCGGACCGACCGCCGAGGCCGCCGCGACCGTCGAGGCCGGCGACGCCGGTGAGGGCGCTCCGGCCGTGGAGGCGGTCGAGGCCGCTCCGACCGCTTCGGACCACGCGGCCGACGCGGGCGAGCAGGCTTCCGACGAGCAGGCCCCCGACGAGCAGGCCCCCGGCGAGCAGCCGGACGGGCCCGGCCCCTCCGGTTCACCCGACTCCGCCGACTCCGCCGAGGCCGTCGGCCCCTTCGGCGCGCAGGAGGAACACCCCCTCGCGTCGTACGTCCTGCGTGTCAACGGCGCCGACCGGCCCGTCACCGACGCCTGGATCGGCGAGTCGCTGCTGTACGTGCTGCGTGAGCGGCTCGGCCTCGCGGGCGCCAAGGACGGCTGCTCGCAGGGCGAGTGCGGCGCCTGCAACGTGCAGGTCGACGGACGGCTCGTCGCCTCCTGCCTGGTACCGGCCGTGACCGCGGCCGGCAGCGAGGTGCGCACCGTCGAGGGCCTGGCCGCCGACGGGCAGCCCTCCGACGTGCAGCGGGCGCTCGCCCGGCGCGGGGCGGTGCAGTGCGGCTTCTGCGTGCCCGGCATGGCGATGACCGTGCACAACCTCCTGGAGGGCAACCCGGCGCCGACCGAGCTGGAGACCCGGCAGGCGCTCTGCGGCAACCTGTGCCGCTGCTCCGGCTACCGGGGCGTCCTGGAGGCGGTCAAGGAGGTCGTCGCCGAACGCGAGGCGCACGCCGCCGAGTCGCCCGAGACGGACACCGAGGAGCCCCGCATCCCGCACCAGGCGGGCCCGGGTTCGGGCGGTGTCCACGCCTCCGCCTTCGAACCCGCCGACCCGCCGGGAACGCCGGACACACCCGCACCCGGAGCCTGGGGCCCGCCCGACCGGCCCTACGGCGACCAGCCCCACGGGGATCAGCCCCACGGGGACCAGTTCCCCGGGGACCAGTCCCACGGCCAGGACGGAGGCCACGCGTGAGCAACGACGCCGCGACTGCGGAGGCCGCGGGAACCACCGAGGCGGCCCCCGCCCCCGAGCCGATCTCGCACGGCCTCGGCGCGTCCCTGCCGCCCGCCGACGCCCGAGCCAAGACGGAGGGCACCTTCCCGTACGCCGCGGACCTGTGGGCCGAGGGCCTGCTGTGGGCGGCCGTGCTGCGCTCCCCGCACGCGCACGCGCGCATCGTCTCCATCGACACCAGCCACGCGCGCGAGATGCCGGGCGTACGGGCGGTCGTCACGCACGAGGACGTGCCCGGCACCCCGCTGCACGGGCGCGGCTCCCGCGCCGACCGCCCGGTGTTCGCCTCCGAGGTCGTGCGCCACCACGGCGAGCCCATCGCGGCCGTCGCCGCCGACCACCCGGACACCGCGCGGATGGCCGCCGCCGCCGTCATCGTCGAGTACGAGGTGCTCGAACCGGTCACCGACCCGGAGCAGGCCTTCGAGGCCGAGCCGCTGCACCCGGACGGCAACCTGGTCCGGCACATCCCGCTGCGGCACGGCGACCCGGAGGCGGCCGGCGAGGTCGTCGTGGAGGGCCTGTACCGCATCGGCCGCCAGGACCCGGCGCCCATAGGGGCCGAGGCCGGCCTGGCCGTACCGCGTCCGGACGGCGGCGTGGAGCTGTACCTGGCCTCCACCGACCCGCACGGCGACCGCGACACGGCCGCCGCCTGCTACGGCCTGTCGCCCGAACAGGTGAAGGTCGTCGTGACCGGGGTGCCCGGCGCCACCGCCGACCGCGAGGACCAGGGCTTCCAGCTGCCGCTGGGCCTGCTGGCCCTGAAGACCGGCTGCCCGGTGAAGCTGACCGCCACGCGCGAGGAGTCCTTCCTGGGCCACGTGCACCGCCACCCCACCCTGCTGCGCTACCGCCACCACGCGGACGCCGAGGGCCGTGTGGTGAAGGTCGAGGCGCAGATCCTGCTCGACGCGGGCGCCTACGCCGACACCTCCTCCGACGCCCTGGCCGCCGCCGTCGCCTTCGCCTGCGGTCCGTACGTGGTCCCCAACGCCTTCATCGAGGGCTGGGCGGTCCGCACCAACAACCCGCCCTCCGGCCATGTGCGCGGCGAGGGTGCCATGCAGGTGTGCGCCGCCTACGAGGCGCAGATGGACAAGATCGCCAAGAAGCTCGGTCTGGACCCGGCCGAGGTGCGGCTGCGCAACGTGCTGGCCACCGGCGACGTGCTCCCCACCGGCCAGACGGTCACCTGCCCGGCGCCGGTCGCCGAACTCCTCCAGGCGGTCCGGGACTTCCCGCTGCCCGCGCTGCCCAAGGACACCCCCGAGGACGAGTGGCTGCTGCCCGGCGGTCCCGAGGGCGCGGGCGAACCGGGCGCCGTGCGCCGGGGCGTCGGCTACGGCATCGGCATGGTGCACATGCTCGGCGCGGAGGGCGCGGACGAGGTCTCCACGGCCACCGTGAAGGTCCAGGACGGGGTGGCGACGGTGCTGTGCGCGGCCGTCGAGACCGGCCAGGGCTTCACCACGCTCGCCCGGCAGATCGTGCAGGAGACGCTGGGCGTGGACGAGGTGCACGTGGCGCCCGTGGACACCGACCAGCCCCCGGCCGGCCCGGGTTGCCGCGGACGCCACACCTGGGTGTCGGGCGGTGCGGTGGAGCGGGCGGCCAAGATGGTCCGCACCCAGCTCCTCCAGCCCCTGGCCCACCAGTTCGGGATGTCCACGGAGCTGCTCCAGATCGCCGACGGCAAGATCACCTCGTACGACGGGGTGCTGTCGACCACCGTGGCCGAGGCGCTGGAGGGCAAGGAGCTGTGGGCCACCGCCCAGTGCCGTCCGCACCCGACCGAGCCCCTGGACGAGTCCGGCCAGGGCGACGCCTTCGTCGGCATGTCCTTCTGCGCGATCCGCGCGGTGGTCGACGTCGACATCGAGATCGGCTCGGTACGGGTCGTGGAACTGGCCGTCGCCCAGGACGTCGGCCGGGTGCTGAACCCGGCCCAGCTGACCGCCCGCATCGAGGCGGGCGTCACCCAGGGCGTCGGCATCGCGCTGACGGAGAACCTGCGCACCCCGCGCGGCCTGATCCGCCACCCCGACCTGACCGGTTACGCCCTGCCGACCGCGCTGGACGCCCCGGACATCCGCATCGTGAAGCTCGTCGAGGAGCGCGACGTGGTCGCCCCCTTCGGCGCGAAGGCGGTCAGCGCGGTACCGGTGGTGGCCTCCCCGGCTGCGGTCGCCTCGGCGGTGCGCGCGGCCACCGGACGCCCGGTCAACCGCCTCCCGGTCCGGCCGCAGGCCGCGGTGGTGACGGGAAACTGAGACGCCCGCGCGCGTGAGGCAACGCGCGGGGTGCGGGACGCGTCTGTACAGGGGGAAGGGCGCGTCCGGTGCGCCGGGCCGTTGTCAGTGGTGCCCCCTAGGCTGCGAGGCAGTGGGGGACGGCTGACGCTCCCCCGCACGGAGCGCGCCCACGCACACTCGGGGGAGACAGATGCACGAGGCCACCACGGACACGGCGGACACGGCGACGCGGACACCCGTGCGCGTGCCGCTGTTCTGGACGTCGGCGGCGGTGATCGGCTGCCTGCTGGTGTCCACGGGTCGGCGTACGGTCTCCGGGCTCGCCCTGGACCTGTCCTACCGGGCGCTGACCGGCGAGTTCGGCCGGGGCCGCGTGGCCCGCTACGAGGACATCGACTTCCCGCCGGCCCTCACCCACGAGCCCACCCGCCGCTTCCTGAGCGAGACGGGCCTGCCGGACGACGCGTTCCCGCTCGCGGCGGACGACGACGGGATACCGCTGCCGACCCTGGCGGAGCACTACGGCGACGGGGCCCTCGGCGAGGCGGCCGGCCACCTCGTCCGGCTGGGCCGGCTGCCCGACGGCAGCGACGTGGTCGTGGACGGGGCGACGGGCACGGTCCTGACCTGGCACCCGTGCGAGACGCGCCTGCGCCCGCTCACCCCGGACGTGTCGACCCTCGTCTTCACGCTGTGGCTGCTGCGGCGCGCGGCGGCGATGGAGACCGTGGTGGGAATCGAACCCACGTAGCAGGCTTTGCAGGCCGGCCCCTGAACCACTCGGGTACACGGTCGTGTGCGAACTCGGTGACCCGACCGTACGCGGGGCGGCAGAAGAGGCTCAAGACATCCGGAGCCCCCGCAACACGACTGCCACACGCCGTTCATGAAGGCGCCCGGGCGGTGGCGGGCGGCGCCGGTCGTACGACCAAGGTCCCGGTCCCGTACCGCCTCCCGACAGGGGTCAAAGCGCGCTTCGGCCCTTACTCTGGCGACCATGACCGTCCCTGAGCCCCGCGACACCGACGTCGCCGTCCCCGTCCCGGCCCCCGTCGGCTCGACCCCGCCCGCCGAGACCGTGCTGAGCCGCGCCTACCGCGCCCTGAGCATCGGCATCGTCTCCGTCGTCGTGCTGATCGCCTTCGAGGCGACCGCGGTGGGGACCGCGATGCCGGTGGCCGCGCGGGAGCTGGACGGGGTGTCGCTGTACGCGTTCGCGTTCTCGGGCTACTTCACCACCAGCCTGTTCGGGATGGTGCTCTCCGGGCAGTGGTCGGACCGGCGGGGGCCGCTGGCGCCGCTGACGAGCGGGATCGCGGCCTTCGCGGCGGGCCTGGTGCTGTCCGGGACGGCCGGGGCGATGTGGCTGTTCATCCTCGGCCGGGCCGTGCAGGGCCTCGGCGGCGGCCTGGTCATCGTCGCCCTGTACGTGGTCGTGGGACGCGCCTACCCCGAGCGGCTGCGGCCCGCGATCATGGCGGCGTTCGCGGCGGGCTGGGTCGTCCCCTCGATCGTCGGGCCGCTCGCCTCCGGCGCGGTGACCGAGCACCTGGGCTGGCGCTGGGTGTTCGTCGGCATCCCGGTGCTGGTCGTGATCCCGCTGGCCCTCGCGCTGCCGCAGATACGCAGCCGCGCCGCCGGCCCCGTGGGCGGTGCGGAGGCGCCGGCCTCCTTCGACCGCCGCCGCATTCGCCTCGCCCTCGCCATCTCCCTGGGCGCCGGTCTGCTCCAGTACGCCGCCCAGGACCTGCGCCCGCTCTCCCTGCTGCCCGGCGCGGCGGGCGTGGCGCTGCTCGTCCCGGCCGTCCTCGGACTGCTGCCGCGCGGCACCTACCGGGCGGTGCGCGGACTGCCCTCCGTCGTCCTGCTGCGCGGCGTCGCCGCCGGCTCCTTCATCGCCGCCGAGTCCTTCGTCCCGCTGATGCTGGTCACCCAGCGCGGCCTCAGCCCCACCCTCGCCGGGCTCTCCCTGGCCGCGGGCGGCGCGACCTGGGCCGCCGGTTCCTGGATCCAGTCCCGGCCGCGCCTCGAACCCCACCGCGAGCGCCTGATGGCCCTCGGCATGGCCCTGGTGGCGGCGGCCATCGCGACCGCGCCCAGCGTGCTGATCGACGCCGTACCCGCCTGGACGGTGGCCGTCGCCTGGGGCTTCGGCTGCTTCGGCATGGGCCTGGTGATCTCCTCCACCAGCGTCCTGCTGCTCAAGCTCTCCGCCCCCGAGGAGGCCGGCACCAACTCCGCCGCCCTCCAGATCTCCGACGGCCTCTCCAACGTCGTCCTGCTGTCGGCCACGGGCGCGGCCTTCGCGGCCCTCGGCGGCGGCACGGTGAGCCACGCGGCCACCGAGGCGACCGGCTCCCACCCGGCGGCCTTCGCGGCGGTGTTCCTGCCGATGGCGGGGGTGGCGCTGGCGGGAGCGTGGGTGGCGACCCGGGTGCGGGAGCGGTGAGCCCCCGCCGGGCCGTGGGGCGCACGGGGAGGCTGTGACGTCCGTCCCACCCGGGGGTGACCCGCCCCGCCGCGGACGCCGGTCGCCTCCGGGCGCCGGTAGGGTGGCCCGGTTGTCATACGTGGCCGAGCCGTTCTACCCCCTTCGGAGACCGTGACTACCACCGCCAGCTCCAGCACCTCGCACCACCTCTCCCCGGCCTTTCCCGGCCGCGCCCCGTGGGGCACCGCCAGCAAGCTGCGGGCCTGGCAGCAGGGGGCGATGGAGAAGTACCTCCAGGAGCAGCCCCGGGACTTCCTCGCGGTCGCCACGCCCGGCGCCGGCAAGACCACCTTCGCCCTGACCCTGGCGTCCTGGCTGCTGCACCACCACGTCGTGCAGCAGGTGACCGTCGTCGCGCCGACCGAGCACCTCAAGAAGCAGTGGGCCGAGGCCGCCGCCCGGATAGGGATCAAGCTCGACCCCGAGTACAGCGCCGGCCCGCTCAGCCGCGAGTACCACGGCATCGCCGTCACCTACGCCGGCGTCGGCGTGCGCCCGATGCTGCACCGCAACCGCTCCGAGCAGCGCAAGACCCTGGTGATCCTGGACGAGATCCACCACGCCGGCGACTCCAAGTCCTGGGGCGAGGCCTGCCTGGAGGCGTTCGAGCCGGCCACCCGCCGGCTCGCGCTGACCGGCACGCCGTTCCGTTCGGACACCAACCCGATCCCCTTCGTCACGTACGAGGAGGGCAACGACGGCATCCGCCGCTCCGCCGCCGACTACACCTACGGCTACGGCTCCGCGCTCGCCGACGGGGTCGTCCGCCCCGTGATCTTCATGAGCTACAGCGGCAACATGCGCTGGCGCACCAAGGCCGGTGACGAGATCGCGGCCCGGCTCGGCGAGCCCATGACCAAGGACGCCGTCAGCCAGGCCTGGCGCACCGCGCTCGACCCGCGCGGCGAGTGGATGCCGGCCGTGCTGCGCGCCGCCGACCAGCGGCTGACCGAGGTGCGCAAGGCCATCCCGGACGCCGGCGCCCTCGTCATCGCCGCCGACCAGGACTCCGCCCGCGCCTACGCCAAGCTGATCCGCGAGATCACCGGCAGCAAGGCCACCGTCGTCCTCTCCGACGACGTCGGCGCGTCCAAGAACATCGACACCTTCAGCCAGGGCACCGACCGCTGGATGGTCGCCGTCCGCATGGTGTCCGAGGGCGTCGACGTGCCGCGCCTGGCGGTCGGGGTGTACGCCACCACCATCTCCACCCCCCTCTTCTTCGCCCAGGCCGTCGGCCGCTTCGTACGGTCCAGGCGCCGCGGCGAGACGGCCTCCGTCTTCCTGCCCACCGTGCCCGACCTGCTCACCTTCGCCAACGAGATGGAGCGCGAGCGCGACCACGTCCTCGACAAGCCCAAGAAGGAGGGCGAGGAGGACCCCTACGCCGAGTCCGAGAAGGAGATGGACGAGGCGAACCGGGAGCAGGACGAGGACACCGGCGAGCAGGAGCAGTTCGCCTTCGAGGCCCTGGAGTCCGAGGCGACCTTCGACCGGGTCATGTACAACGGCGCCGAGTTCGGCATGCAGGCCCACCCGGGCAGCGAGGAGGAGCAGGACTACCTCGGCATCCCGGGGCTGCTGGAGCCCGATCAGGTGCAGCTGCTGCTCCAGAAGCGGCAGGCCCGGCAGATCGCCCACAGCCGCAAGAAGCCCGACGGCGAGGCCGACCTGCTCGAACTGCCCGCCGAGCGGCGGCCGGTCGTCTCGCACAAGGAGCTGATGGAGCTGCGCAAGCAGCTCAACACCATGGTCGGTGCCTACGTCCACCAGAGCGGCAAGCCGCACGGCGTGATCCACACCGAGCTGCGCCGGCTGTGCGGCGGTCCGCCCAGCGCCGAGGCCACCGCCGGGCAGCTGCGCCAGCGCATCGCCAAGGTGCAGGAGTGGGCCACCCGCATGAAGTGACGGGCGGGGTACGGGGGTCTGCGCGGGCGCCGTACGTACCGGGACAAACACCGCCGGTCGGCGCCGGTATCCGCCCGGATTCTGGACGGAGCCTTCCGCTGAGCGAACCTGGTCGCTACTGTCCCGCTACGCACACGCCCCGTGGCAGCGCCGCCGCGGAGCGCAGCCGTGAAGCGACTGGGCCCGGGCACAAGGCCGGGCCGTCAGCCGATCGGCGGCCTCTGAAGCGCGTCACTGACGGGACTCGGTGACGCATCCGCCGCGAGGGGGCCGCCGCCTCACCACTAAGGAGTGGGCGTCGTGACCGCGGAGACCTCTCAGACGCTCGACCGGGGACTGCGGGTCCTCAAACTGCTGGCCGATACGGACCACGGGCTGACCGTCACCGAGCTTTCCCACAAACTGGGCGTGAACCGGACCGTCGTGTACCGGTTGCTGGCCACGCTGGAGCAGCACGCACTCGTACGTCGTGACCTGGGCGGACGCGCCCGGGTCGGGCTGGGGGTGCTGGGGCTCGGCCGCCAGGTGCACCCGCTGGTGCGCGAGGCGGCGATGCCGGCGCTGCGCTCGCTGGCCGAGGACATCGGGGCGACGGCCCATCTGACGCTGGTGGACGGCGCGGAGGCGCTGGCCGTGGCCGTCGTCGAGCCGACCTGGACGGACTACCACGTGGCCTACCGGGCCGGGTTCCGGCACCCGCTGGAGCGGGGGGCGGCGGGCAAGGCGATCCTCTCCGCCCGGCAGCAGGTGCCGCCCGCCGAGGAGGACGGGGAGTGGCCCGGCTACGCCCTGACCCACGGCGAGCTGGAGGCCGGCGCCTGCGGGGCGGCCGCGCCGCTGCTCGGGGTGACGGGGGTGGAGGGCAGCGTGGGTGTGGTGATGCTGGCCGAGGTCGTGCCCGAGCGGGTGGGGGAGCGGGTGATGGACGCGGCGCGGGAGGTGGCCGAGGCGTTGCGGTGACGCCCCTGGGCCGGGGAGCCGCGTGGGGCCGGCCGCCCGCCGCCCTGCGCGGCAGCGGCCTCGCGTTAGATTGACCCCGTGCTCTCTCGTCTCACGCGTCCCCAGGCCCTCGCCGTCTGCGCCGCCCCCGTGGTGGCGCTGCTCGCCACCGCCGCGTTCGCGCCGCTGCCGTTCGCGGTGGCGCAGCCGGGGTCGACGGCCGATGTGCTCACGGAGTACCAGGGCGACGAGGTGATCAGGATCTCGGGCGCGCCGACCCGGGACACCGAGGGGCAGCTGCGGATGACGACGATCGTGGCGACCGGCCCCGACGCGCACGTCTCGCTCGGTGACGTGCTCGGCAACTGGTTCGACACCGACCGGGCGGTCATGCCGCGGGACGCCGTGTACCCCGAGGGCGGCGACGTCGAGGAGATCGAGAAGTACAACCTGGACCAGATGCGGGAGTCCCAGGACACGGCGACGACGGCCGCGCTGAACTACCTGGACCTCGACGACTCCGGCATCCGCGTCCGGCTGGACCTGGGCGACGTGGGCGGCCCCAGCGCCGGTCTGCTGCTCTCCCTCGGGATCATCGACAAGCTGGACGGCGACGGTTCCGGCGGCGATCTGACCGGCGGCCGCGTCATCGCCGGAACCGGCACGATCACCGCCGACGGAAAGGTCGGCGCCGTCGGCGGCGTACCGCTGAAGACGCAGGCGGCCCGGCGGGACGGGGCCACGGTCTTCCTGGTGCCGAAGGCGGAGTGCTCGGACGCTGAGGCCGAGCTGCCCGAGGGGCTGCGGCTGGTCCCGGTCACCACCCTGAAGGGCGCGGTCGACGCGCTGCGGGCCCTCGGCTCGGGCAAGGGCGAGGTCCCCGCCTGCTGAGCGGCGTCGGCCGGGCGGCGCTCAGCCCTCCTTCACGAAGCCCTTGTCGACCATCCAGTCCAGCGCCACCTGGTGCGGGTCCTCCCCGTCCACGTCGACCTTCGCGTTCAGGTCCCGTGCGACGTCGTTGGTGAGCGCCTCGGTGACCGGTGCGAGCACGGACGCGATCGCCGGCCACTTCTTCAGGGTGTCGGTGCGGATCATCGGGGCGGCGTTGTAGTTCGGGAAGAACTTCTTGTCGTCCTCCATCACCACCAGGTTCATCGACTTGATCCGCCCGTCGGTGGTGTACACCTCGCCGTAGGTGCAGGCGCCGTCGGCGGTCTGGGTGTAGATGATCCCGGTGTCCATCTCGGTGATGTTCCGGGCCGGGATGTCCATCCCGTACGCCTTCTCCATGCCCGGCAGTCCGTCCGCGCGGTTGGCGAACTCGACCTCCACGCACAGCGTCACCGCACCCGGGTCGGTCTTCGACAACTCGGCCACCTCGGACAGCGTCTTCGTGCGGTACTTCTTGTAGTTGGCCTGGTTCATGGCCAGCGCGTAGGTGTTGTTCAGCTCGGCCGGCGGCAGCCAGGTGAGCCCCTTCCCCAGGTCCTCCTCGCGCACCGCCTCCCACTGCTCGTGCGGGTCCGGGATGGGCTCGCTGTGCCCGAGGTAGGTGATCCAGGCGGTGCCCGTGTACTCGTACGTGGCGTCCGCGTCGCCGTTCTCCACCGCCGCCCGGGTGCCCACCGACCCCTGGATGCCGGTGCGGTCGAGCACCTCCGCGCCCGCCGCCTGGAAGGCGATGCCCATGATCGCGCCGAGCACCAGCTGCTCGGTGAACTGCTTGGACACCACGGTCAGATCGGCGCCCTCCAGCGGCCGCCCCTTCCCGATCGTGCCGGGCTCCACGTCGTCGACCATCGGGGAGCCGCTGGTGAGCCCGCAGCCGGAGGCCGCCACCAGCAGCGCCGCCGTCAGCAGCCACGTACGGCGCCGCCCGCCTCGGGTACCGGGTCGCGCGCTCATGTCCGCACCTCCAGGCCCCGGGGCCGCAGCAGCAGTTCGGCGAGCGAGGCCAGCCAGTCCACCAGCAGCGCCAGGGCCACGGTGAGGATCGAGCCGAGCACCAGGACCGGCATCCGCTGACTGGTGATGCCGGTGGTGATCAGCACGCCCAGCCCGCCGCCCCCGCCGAAGACCGCCAGCGTCGCCGTGCCGACGTTGAGGACGAGGGCGGTGCGCACCCCGGCCAGGATCAGCGGGACGGCCAGCGGCAGCTCCACCCGCGTGAGCACCCCCAGCGGCGACATGCCGATGCCGCGGGCCGCCTCCAGCAGCGTCGGGTCGTTCGCCTTCAGACCCGCGATGGTGTTGGAGAGCACCGGCAGGACGGCGTAGACGATGATGCCGATCAGGGCGGCGCGGCGGCCGATGCCCAGCCAGATCACCAGCAGCGCCAGCAGACCGATCGCCGGGGTCGCCTGGCCCATGTTGGCGAAGGCCATCGCCACCGGGGTCGCCTTCCGGAACATCCGGCGGGTGAGCAGGATGCCCAGCGGGATCGCGATGATCAGCACGAAGAAGGTCGAGATCACCGTCAGCTGCACGTGCTGCCACAGGGCCTTGGTGACCTGGCCGTCGGAGAGCGCGTTGCGGCTGAGCGCGTCCAGGTCGGCCTGCCGGAACCACAGCCACGTCGCCAGCAGCACGGCCACCAGGAGCGCGGGCAGGAAGGTCAGCTTCCGCCAGCCGACCCGCCGCCGGGTCGCCGCCGGGGACGGGGGAGTGGGCTCGTGCTCGAACTCGTCCCGGTCCGCGTCCTCGTAGGCCGGTTCGTCGGTCCCGGGCCCTCGGCCGGACGTACTCACGCCTTCGCCTCCCCTCCGATGCCTCCCGTGCCTCCTGTGCCTCCGGCGCCCCCGAAGCCCTCCTGCTCCGCGTGGGTCTGCTCGGCCCGCGCCTCCTCCAGGTCGTGCTGGTGCTCCAGCGCGTCCAGCCGGTCGGCCTCCAGCAGCTCGTGCACGGAGTTCAGCAGCGTCTCCATGTCGACGACGCCCTCGTAGGCGCCGCGCCGCCCGGTGACCGCGACCCGCCCCGTGTTGTCGGTGAGCACCGCCTCCAGCGCGTCCCGCAGGGTCGCGTCCCGGGTCACCGTGTCGTGGACCAGCGTCCCGGCCCGCGCCAGCGAGCCCTTGGCCCGCATCAGGTCGCCGCGCCTGAGCCACTTGTAGGGCCGGCCGCGCCGGTCCAGGAGCAGGATCTCGTTGGTGCCGGCCGCCCGGAGCCGGTCGAAGATGTGCTGGAGCGGGTCCTCGACGGTCACCGTCGGGTAGTCGGTGATGCCGACGTCCCGCACCCGGGTCAGGTTCAGCCGCTTCAGCGCCGCCCCCGCGCCCACGAAACCGGAGACGAAGTCGTCCGCGGGGTTGGTGAGGATGGCCTCCGGGGTGTCGAACTGCGCGATGTGGGAGCGTTCGCGCAGCACGGCGATCCGGTCGCCCAGCTTGATCGCCTCGTCGAAGTCGTGGGTGACGAAGACGATCGTCTTGTGCAGCTCGTGCTGGAGGCGGATCAGCTCGTCCTGGAGGTGGTCCCGGGTGATCGGGTCGACCGCGCCGAACGGCTCGTCCATCAGCAGCACGGGGGGATCGGCGGCCAGCGCCCGTGCCACGCCCACCCGCTGCTGCTGCCCGCCGGAGAGCTGGCGCGGATAGCGGCCGTGGAACTCCCCGGCGTCCAGGCCGACCAGGTCCAGCATCTCCTCCACCCGGGAGCGGATGCGGGACTTCGACCAGCCGATCATCTTCGGGACCAGCGCGATGTTCTGGGCGACGGTCATGTGCGGGAAGAGGCCGGAGGACTGGATGGCGTAACCGACCTTGCGGCGCAGCTTCACCGGGTCGATGTCGGTGACGTCCTCGCCGTTGATGCGGATGCGTCCGCCGCTGGGCTCGATCAGCCGGTTGATCATCTTCAGGGTGGTGGACTTCCCGCAGCCCGAGGGCCCGACGAAGATCACCGTCTCGCCCGCCCGGATCTGCATCGACACGTTCTCGACGGCCGGCTGCGGATTGCCGGGGTAGCGCTTGGTCAGCGACTCCAGCTCGATGGTGGCCCCGGTGGTGTCGGCGTTGCCGTTCTCAGACACGGATCCCCCTCGGGATGGTCAGCCGTCCCAGCAGGACGTACGCGGCGTCGAACAGCAGCGCCAGGACGATGATCCCGAGCGTGCCCGCGAGCACCAGGTTGAGGGCGTTCTTGCTGCCCAGCGAGGCGATCCCGCGGAAGATCTCGTTGCCGAGCCCCGGTCCGGAGGCGTAGGCGGCGATGGCGGCGATGCCCATCAGCATCTGCGTGGAGACGCGGATGCCGGTGAGGATCGGCGGCCAGGCCAGCGGCAGCTCCACCTTGAGCAGCCGGGCCGTCCGGGACATGCCGATGCCCTTGGCCGCGTCCACCAGCGCCGGGTCGACCCCGCGCAGGCCGACGATCGAGTTCCGCACGATCGGCAGCAGCCCGTACAGCGTCAGCGCGGTCACCGTCGGCGGCACGCCGAGGCCCACGATCGGGATGAGCAGACCGATCATGGCCAGCGACGGGATGGTCAGGATGGTCGAGGTGCCCAGCGTCGCCAGGTTCCCCGCCCACTCGCTGCGGTACGTGAGGACGCCGATCAGCACGCCGAGCAGCGTCGCCACGACCATGCACTGGAAGACGGCGCTGGCGTGCTGGTAGGCGTCGGCGAGCAGTTGCTGGTGGCGGCTGCCCAGGAACTCCCAGAAGTTCACGCCCGCTCACCTCCGGGAACGTCGCACCGGTCTCAGTCGCGTCTGCCGCTGTCCTGGGCCGCCTGCTCCACCAGCGGGATGATCCGCAGCGGAACGGGGTTCTCCATGACGATCGCCGTGGCGGCCCGGACGATGCCATCAAAACCGACAACCCGGTCGATCACCCGCTGGAGATCGGCGTTCGAGCGGGCCACCAGCCGGCACAGCATGTCCCCGGTGCCGGTCGTGGTGTGCAGCTCCAGCACCTCGGGCACGGTCGCCAAGTGCGCCCGTACATCGGCCCCTTGGCCCTGTCTGATCTCCAGCGTCGCGAACGCGGTCACCGGGTAGCCGAGCGCCGCCGGGTCCACCTCCGGGCCGAATCCGCGGATGACTCCGTTCGACTGAAGCCGGTCCAGGCGCGCCTGCACGGTGCCGCGCGCCACCCCGAGCCGCCGGGACATCTCCAGCACCCCGATCCGCGGCTCCCGGGCCAGCAGCCCGATGATCCGTCCGTCCAGCCGGTCTATGCCCATTCCGCACCCCTCCAGGCTGGTCATCCTGTACAGATCGCCTGCCAGGACCGCCGTTCCACTGGGCAGGTTGCCCAGTGAACGCGCAAACTATTGCGCACCTTGCAGACGCGGGAGACCCTGCGGCTATGACGCAGACCACACACCACACTCCCGACACCGCCCGGCAGGCCGACCCCTTCCCGGTCAAGGGAATGGACGCGGTCGTCTTCGCCGTGGGCAACGCCAAGCAGGCCGCGCACTACTACTCCACCGCCTTCGGCATGAAGCTGGTCGCCTACTCCGGACCGGAGAACGGCAGCCGCGAGACCGCCAGCTACGTCCTGGAGAACGGCTCCGCCCGCTTCGTCCTCACCTCGGTGATCAAACCGTCCACCGAGTGGGGCGAGTTCCTCACCCGGCACGTGGCCGAGCACGGCGACGGCGTCGTCGACCTCGCCATCGAGGTCCCGGACGCGCGCGCCGCCCACGCCTACGCCGTCGAGCACGGCGCCCGCTCCGTCGCGGAGCCGTACGAGGTCAAGGACGAGCACGGCACCGTCGTCCTCGCCGCCATCGCCACCTACGGCGAGACCCGCCACACCCTGGTCGAGCGCACCGGCTACGACGGCCCCTACCTGCCCGGCTACGTCGCCGCCGCCCCCATCGTCGAGCCCCCCGCCCACCGCACCTTCCAGGCCGTGGACCACTGCGTCGGCAACGTCGAACTGGGTCGGATGAACGAGTGGGTCGGCTTCTACAACAAGGTCATGGGCTTCACGAACATGAAGGAGTTCGTGGGCGACGACATCGCCACCGAGTACAGCGCGCTGATGTCGAAGGTCGTGGCCGACGGCACCCTCAAGGTGAAGTTCCCGATCAACGAGCCCGCCGTCGCCAAGAAGAAGTCCCAGATCGACGAGTACCTGGAGTTCTACGGCGGCGCCGGCGTCCAGCACATCGCGCTGAACACCAACGACATCGTGCAGACCGTGCGCACGATGAAGGCGAACGGTGTCCAGTTCCTGGACACGCCCGACTCGTACTACGACACCCTCGGCGAGTGGGCCGGCGAGACCCGGGTCCCCGTCGAGACGCTGCGCGAGCTGAAGATCCTCGTCGACCGCGACGAGGACGGCTACCTGCTGCAGATCTTCACCAAGCCGGTCCAGGACCGCCCGACCGTCTTCTTCGAGATGATCGAGCGCCACGGCTCCATGGGCTTCGGCAAGGGCAACTTCAAGGCCCTGTTCGAGGCGATCGAGCGCGAGCAGGCCAAGCGCGGCAACCTCTGACGGACGCCGGCTACACGGGCGGGTCCTCCACGGAGGGCTCGCCCAGCTCGTCCAGCGCCCGCCTCGCCTCGGGCGCCCGCAGCGGCGAGAAGTACGGGTTGATCATCAGCGCCTCCCGCAGATGCCGCCGCGCGGGCCCGTACCGCTCCAGCTCCCGCTCGATCACCCCCCGATGGAACACGTACAGCGCGCTGCGCACCCCGCCGCCCTTGTCGCCGTCGGTCGCGATGGTCGCGAACTCCAGCGCCTCCTCGTGCTCGCCGGTGCGGTGCAGAGCCCAGCCCAGCGCGTCGGCCACCGCGATCCCCGGCTGCCGCCCCCACTCCTCACGCAGCAGCCGCACCGCCCGGGCCGGGTCCCCGTGGTCCGCCTCGAACCGGCCGAGCAGCAGCCGCTCGTCCGCCCCGGCCGCCTCCGCGTCCCGCACCCGCTCCCGCAGCAGGTCGTACTGCACCCGCGCGGCCTGCCCGAGCCCCAGCGACTCGTACAGCTCACCCAGCTCCAGCGCGTACTCCGCGTCCGGCCGCTTGGCCAGCGCCGCCTGGTACGCCGACAGCGCGTCCGTCGTCCGGCCCAGCGCCGCCAGCGTCCGCGCCTGCCCGGCCTGCGCCGCCCGCTGGTCCGGGTCGGTGCGCAGCGACTCCTGGAAGAACCGCAGCGCCTCCTCCCGCTCCCCGCGCTCGAACGCCAGCCGCCCCGCCTGCTCCAGGTACGCCGCCCGCTCGGCCGGCGCCTCGGCCGCCGCCGCCGCGTCCGAGATCCGGGCCTGCGCGTCCTCCCGCCAGCCCCGGTCGCGGTAGACGGCCGCCGCCCGCGCCCCCGTCGCCGGCGCGTCCGGCCGCAGCTCCATGAGCTTCTCCAGCGCCCGCCCCACGCCCTTGTCGTCGCCGAGCCCGGTGCAGGCGTCGATCAGCACGGCGTGCGCCGTCCACCGCTTCGGCGCCGCCTTCACCGCGCTCTCGCCCCACTTCTTCGCCGCCGGGAAGTCCCGCCGCGCCACCGCCAGCGCCGCCAGCCCCTCCAGCGCCTGCGGATTGCGCTCCGCCCCGACCTTCAGGGACGTGTGCAGCGCCTTCTCGGCCTTCGCCCACATCGCCACGTCCGCCGTGCGCCGCCCCTGCTCGACGTAGGCCGCGCCCAGCACCGCCCACGACGGCCCGTCCAGCGGCTGCGCCCGCAGGTGCCGCTCCCGCTCGCCGATCAGCACCGCCAGGTCCGGCAGCGCGGCCGGCACCCCCGTGGTCACCGCACCGCGCGCCAGCGCCGCCGGCCCCGGCGCGGGCGGGGAGGCGTCGCCCCCGTCCCACGGCAGCAGCACCAGCACTCCGCCGAGCACGGCGGCCCCGGCGACGGAGGCGATCAGCACCCGGTTCCGGCGGCGGGAGCGCCGCCCGCGTTCGATCTCCATGGCGCCTACTGTGCGCCCGTACGACAAGCACACCGCGGCTTGCGCCGGGTGCCGCCACGGGGTTCACACCGATGGCCCCGGGTGCCACCCTGTGATCATGAGCCGTATCGAAGCGCCTCGCGACGAAGACGACGCAGCCCGCGAGTCCGGCGCGGCCCCGGCGGCCGACAGCCCCCTCGTCGACCGGCTGCTCGCCGGCCTCCCCGCCGACTCCGTCCTCACCGACCCCGACATCACGGCCTCCTACGCCCACGACATGGCGAGCTTCTGCCCGGCAGGTGCCCCGGCCGCGGTCGTCCTGGCGCGCACCGTGGAGGACGTCCAGCACGTCATGCGCACCGCCACCGAGCTGCGCGTCCCGGTCGTCCCGCAGGGCGCCCGCACCGGCCTGTCCGGCGGCGCCAACGCCACCGACGGCTGCGTGGTCCTCTCCCTGACCAAGATGGACCGCATCCTGGAGATCAACCCGGTCGACCGCGTCGCCGTCGTCGAACCGGGCGTCGTCAACGCCACGCTCTCCCGCGCGGTGAACGAACACGGGCTGTACTACCCGCCGGACCCCTCCAGCTGGGAGATGTGCACCATCGGCGGCAACATCGGCACCGCCTCGGGCGGCCTGTGCTGCGTCAAGTACGGGGTGACCGCCGAGTACGTCCTCGGCCTCGACGTCGTCCTCGCCGACGGCCGCCTGATGTCCACCGGCCGCCGCACCGCCAAGGGCGTCGCCGGGTACGACCTCACCCGCCTCTTCGTCGGCTCCGAGGGCTCCCTCGGCATCGTCGTACGGGCGGTGCTCGCGCTGCGCCCCAAGCCGCCCGAGCAGCTGGTGCTGGCCGCCGAGTTCGCCTCCGCGTCCGCCGCCTGCGACGCGATCTGCCGGATCATGGAGGGCGGACACGTCCCGTCCCTCCTCGAACTGATGGACCGGACGACCGTCAAGGCGGTCAACGACCTCGCCCACATGGGCCTGCCGGAGACCACCGAGGCCCTGCTTCTCGCGGCCTTCGACACCACCGACCCGGCCGCCGACCTCGCCGCCGTCGGCGCGCTGTGCGAGGCGGCCGGCGCCACGCAGGTGGTCCCCGCCGACGACGCAGCCGAGTCCGAACTCCTCCTCCAGGCCCGCCGCCTGTCCCTGACCGCCCTCGAAGCGGTCAAGGGCACCACGATGATCGACGACGTGTGCGTGCCCCGCTCCCGGCTGGGCGACATGCTGGAGGGCATCGAGCGCATCGCCGCCAAGTACGACCTGACCATCGGCGTCTGCGCCCACGCGGGCGACGGCAACACCCACCCCACGGTCTGCTTCGACGCCCGGGACCCCGACGAGTCCCGGCGGGCCCGCGAGTCCTTCGACGAGATCATGGGCCTGGGCCTGGAACTCGGCGGCACCATCACGGGCGAGCACGGCGTGGGCGTACTGAAGAAGGAGTGGCTGGCGCGCGAGATCGGCCCGGTGGGGCTGGAGATGCAGCGGGCCGTCAAGCAGGTCTTCGACCCGCTGGGCATCCTCAATCCCGGCAAGCTCTTCTGACCCCCGCCGTTCACCGGGCCAGCAGCTCGGCCAGCCCGTCGTCGAGGCCGAGCTGCCCGGCCTCGGTACCCGGCGGCACCGCCCGCAGCGTCCGCTCCAGCCACGCCGACACCTGCGCCGACGGCGCCTCCAGCAGGGCGTCCCCGTCGGGGCTGCTCAGCGCCATCAGCACCACGCTGCGGCCGTCCGCCTTCGACGGCCACACCCGCACGTCCCCGTGCCCGCACGGCCGGAAGACACCCTCGACCAGCAGGTCCCGGGCGAACGTCCAGTGCACCGGGCAGCCGGAGTTGATGTGGAAGGTGACGTGCACGGCGTACGGGTCGTCGGAGTGGTAGGAGAGCCGCGCGGGCACCGGGACGGCGTGCTCGGGCGACAGGATGAGCCTCAGTTCCAGCTCGCGCTCCACGACGACGGGGTGGTCGGGCTGCATGGCGTGGGTCCTCTCTCGTGTCTCGTACGGTCCGCACGGGCCGCCTGGAACGGGCCCGCACGAGTGAGAGCGACGAGGGCCGTGAGCGTTACGCGGGTTCGCGGAACTTTTTTCCTCCCCTCTGTCCCGGGTGTGAAGGTCCATGCACGAGGTTGCCCGGAAAGGAGTGGGTCCGGCGGGACCGGCGGTGCGGATTGCGCCCGTCTGATAGATGTTGAGCCCCCGAACCAACCCCCGAGCAGATACGGGACGACGGACATGAGCGCCCCAACCCCGGCCCCCGGCGACGACAGGCCCCGCGAAGGGTATTACCCGGACCCCTCCATTCCTGGATATGTCCGGTACTGGAACGGCGCCTCCTGGGTGCCGGGCACCAGTCGGCCCGCCCCCAAGGA
>MUMD01000114.1 GCA_002155895.1 Streptomyces rochei | reverse complement strand
CCCCTACCGCGACCTCGACGACCCGGTCCCGCCCGCCCGGCTCGACGCCGAGGAGGCGGCCGAGTGGCAGCGGGTGTTCGACGGTGCCGTCGCGGTGCTCGTCGCGACCGGCGCCGACCAGGGCCCGGGGCGGCTCGACCCGGCTCTGATACGCGCCGTCGTGCCCTACGGACGCACCGCCGCCGTCCCGCCCGCCGCACCGACCGTCGCCGTCTCCGCGTCCAGCGGCGACTCCTTCGGCGCCATGCTCATCTCCCGCCCCGGCTCGGCGCTCGCCCTCGCCGAGACCCTCGTCCACGAGTTCCAGCACAGCAAGCTCGCCGCCCTGCTCCACCTCTTCCCCCTCCTCGACGACGACCGCGAGGAGCGTTACTACGCCCCCTGGCGCGCCGACCCCCGCCACCTCACCGGTCTGCTGCACGGGGCGTACGCCTTCACGGGCGTCGCCGGTTTCTGGCGCGACCGGCTGGCCGAGCCGAAGCACGCCGAGGTCGCCGCCTACCACTTCGCGCTGCGCCGGCTCCAGAGCCGGCTGGTCGTGCGCACCCTGCGGACCAGCGCCCGGCTCACCGCGCCGGGGCGCCGCCTCGTCGCCGGCCTCGCCCGGACCCTGGACGGCTGGCTGCGCGTGCCCGTCGCGCCGGACGCGCTCAGACGGGCCCGTACGGCCGCCGCCCTGCACCGCACCCAGTGGCGGCTGCGCAACCTCGCCGCACCCGCCGCCCCGGACGGCACCCTCCGCTTCCGCCCGGACCGCGGCTTCTGGCCGGACACCCGCACCCACGCCTTCGCCGTCCGCCCCGCCGCCCCCCGGACCGCCGACGAGCACCTGGCCGCCGGCGACCCGGCCACCGCCCTGGACGGCTACGCCAAGGACCTGGCCCAGGACCCGGCCGACCCGCACGCGCTCTCCGGCTGGATCGTCGCCCGCGCGGCCCTGGACCCGGGCCGCGCCACCCGGCGCGCCCTGACCCGCCCGGAGCTGCACCGCACGGAGCCGCCCGGTCCGGAACCGCACCGCCAGGAGCCGGCCGGCCCGAGCCCGCACCGTCCGAAGCCGCGCCCTTCACGGCCCGCCGGCTGACGGCGGAGTGAACAGAAGGACACGGGCCCGCGCGAAGCGGGGGTGAACAGGCGCCCGAATGGTCAGGATGGAGTCATGGGATTCCAAGTCGACTCCGAAGCCGGGCGGCTCACCCGCGTCATCCTGCACCGGCCGGATCTCGAGCTCAAAAGGCTCACCCCCAGCAACAAGGACGCCCTCCTCTTCGACGACGTGCTGTGGGTGCGCCGGGCGCGCGCCGAGCACGACGGGTTCGCCGACGTGCTCCGCGACCGCGGGGTGGCGGTGCACCTCTTCGGCGACCTGCTCGCCGAGACCCTGGACGTCCCGGCCGCCCGCCGGCTCGTCCTGGACCGGGTCTTCGACGAGAAGGAGTACGGAGTGCTGGCCACGGACCACCTCCGGGCCGCCTTCGAGACGCTGCCCGCCCGGGAACTCGCCGAGGCCCTGGTCGGCGGCATGACCAAGCGGGAGTACCTGGAGGCGCACCCGGAGCCGACCTCCGTGCGCTTCCACGCCATGGAGCTGGACGACTTCCTGCTCGGACCGCTGCCCAACCACCTCTTCACCCGGGACACCTCGGCCTGGATCTACGACGGCGTCTCCATCAACGCCATGCGCTGGCCCGCCCGGCAGCGCGAGACGGTGCACTTCGAGGCGATCTACCGGCACCACCCCCTCTTCCGTGACGAGACCTTCCACCTCTGGTCCGAGGGCCAGGCCGACTACCCCTCCACCATCGAGGGCGGCGACGTCCTCGTCATCGGCAACGGCGCCGTCCTCATCGGCATGAGCGAGCGGACCACGCCCCAGGCCGTCGAGATGCTCGCGCACAAGCTGTTCGCGGCGGGCTCCGCCCGCACCATCGTGGCGCTGGACATGCCCAAGCGCCGGGCCTTCATGCACCTGGACACCGTGATGACGATGGTCGACGGCGACACCTTCACCCAGTACGCCGGGCTCGGCATGCTCCGCTCCTACACCATCGAGCCGGGCGCGGGGGACAAGGAGCTGAAGGTCACCGACCACCCGCCGGAGCACATGCACCGAGCGATCGCCGCGGGCCTCGGGCTCAGCGAGATCCGCGTGCTGACCGCGACCCAGGACGTCCACGCCGCCGAGCGCGAGCAGTGGGACGACGGCTGCAATGTGCTCGCCGTCGAGCCGGGCGTCGTCGTCGCCTACGAGCGGAACTCCACCACCAACACCCATCTGCGCAAGCAGGGCATCGAGGTGATCGAGATCCCGGGCAGCGAACTGGGCCGGGGCAGGGGCGGACCGCGCTGCATGAGCTGCCCGGTGGAGCGGCAGCCCGTATAAGAATTCAATCTCTCGTATACTGTTCCATCGAGTCCCGTCCCCGTACCTCTGGAGCACCTCATGGCGACAGTCCCGCTCGCCCTCACCGGCCGCCACTTCCTCAAGGAGCTCGACTTCACCGCCCAGGAGTTCCGCGGTCTCGTCGAGCTGGCCGCGGAGCTGAAGGCGGCCAAGCGGGCCGGGACCGAGACGCGGCACCTCCAGGGCAAGAACATCGCGCTGATCTTCGAGAAGACCTCGACGCGCACCCGGTGCGCGTTCGAGGTTGCCGCCGCCGACCAGGGCGCCTCCACGACGTACCTCGACCCGTCCGGCTCGCAGATCGGGCACAAGGAGTCCGTGAAGGACACCGCACGCGCCCTCGGTCGCATGTTCGACGGGATCGAGTACCGGGGCGACAGCCAGCAGAAGGTCGAGGAGCTGGCCGCCTTCGCCGGCGTCCCCGTCTACAACGGCCTGACCGACGACTGGCACCCCACCCAGATGCTCGCCGACGTGCTCACCATGACCGAGCACAGCGACAAGCCGCTGGACGGGATCACCTTCGCCTACCTCGGCGACGCCCGCTTCAACATGGGCAACTCCTACCTCGTCACCGGCGCCCTGCTCGGCATGGACGTGCGCATCGTCGCCCCCAAGACCTACTGGCCCGCCCAGGAGGTCGTCGACCGGGCGAGGGAGCTGGCCGAGTCGAGCGGGGCGCGCATCACCCTCACCGAGGCCGTGGACGAGGGCGTGCGCGGCGCCGACTTCGTCGTCACCGACGTCTGGGTCTCCATGGGCGAGCCCAAGGAGGTCTGGGCGGAGCGGATCGAGGCGCTGGCCCCGTACGCGGTGACCATGGACGTCCTGCGCGCCACCGGCAACCCGGACGTGAAGTTCCTGCACTGCCTGCCCGCCTTCCACGACCTGGGCACCAAGGTCGGCCAGGAGATCTTCGAGGCCCACGGGCTCGACTCCCTGGAGGTCACGGACGAGGTCTTCGAGTCCGCGCACTCGGTCGTCTTCGACGAGGCGGAGAACCGGCTGCACACGATCAAGGCCGTCCTCGTCGCCACGCTGGCCTGACCAGGACGGTTATTCTGACCGGCGGCCCCGGAGCCACCCCTTCCGGTGCCGCCGGCCGCGACCACCGTCGCGCCCCCGCACCACCAGAAACGAGCACCACCCGCAATGCCCGCTTCCCGCATCAAGTCCCCCCACCTCCTGGTGGCCGAATCCGGCGCCGACCGTGAAGGCCACGGGCTCAAGCGCACGATGGGCCTGTTCCAGCTCGTCTGCTTCGGTGTCGGCGCCATCGTCGGCACCGGTATCTTCGTCGGGCTCTCCGACTCGGTCGCCGAGGCCGGCCCCGCCGTCGTCGTCTCCTTCGTGCTCGCCGCGATCACCTGCGTCTTCACGGCCTTCGCCTTCGCCGAGCTGGGCGGCGCGATCCCGGTCTCCGGCTCCTCGTACTCCTTCGCCTACGCCGGACTCGGGGAGCGCACCGCCTTCCTGGTCGGCTGGTGCCTGCTCCTGGAGTACGGGGTCTCCGTCTCCGCGGTCGCCGTCGGCTGGAGCCAGTACGTCAACGAACTGCTCGACAGCGTCCTGGGCGTCCAGCTCCCGCACGCGCTCTCCGCCGGCCCCGGCGACGGCGGCGCGGTCAACCTGCCCGCGGTGATCGTCATCGCCCTGGCCTGCGTGCTCCTGGTGCGCGGCGTACGGGAGAGCGCCCGCGCCACGGCCGCGATGGCCGTCCTCAAGCTGGCCGTCCTGATCGCCTTCTGCGCCATCGGCTTCTACGCCTTCGAGGACGGCAACCTGAGCCCGTTCTCCCCGGCCGGCCTCGGCGGCATCGGCGCCGGCACCACGGCCGCCTTCTTCTCGTACATCGGCTTCGACGCGATCACCACGGCCGGCGAGGAGGCCAAGAACCCGCGCCGGGACATCCCCGTCGCCATCCTGGTCTGCATCGGCCTGGTCACCCTGCTGTACTGCGCGGTCGCCGTCGCCGCGATCGGTGCCGTGGGCGGCGACACGGTCGGCGACCGCCCCGCCGCGCTGTCCTACGTCGTCAACCAGGTCACCGGCTCCACCATCGGCGGCGGCGTGGTCGCCTTCGGCGCGGTCGTCGCCATCGCCTCGGTGGTGCTCGCCGTGATGTACGGCCAGACCCGCATCCTGATGTCCATGTCCCGGGACGGCCTGATCCCGCGCGTCTTCGAGAAGGTCTCGCCGCGCACCGCGACCCCGGTCGCCGGCACGCTCATCGTCGGCGTGGTCTTCGCCCTGCCCGCGGCCTTCGCCCCGCTCGACGCGGTGGTCAACCTCTGCACCATCGGCACGCTGGCCACCATGGCCGCCGTCAACGTCGCGGTGATCGCGCTGCGCCGCCGCGAGCCGGGCCTCGCCCGCACCTTCCGCGTGCCCCTGTACCCGCTGACCCCGCTGCTCGGTGTCGCCTTCTGCCTGTACCTGATCTACGAGACGGGCGCGGCGACCTGGCTCCAGTTCGCGGTCTTCCTCGCGGTGGGCCTGCTGGTGTACGCCGCCTACGGGCGCCGGCACTCCCGCCTGGCCCGGACGGAGGCGGACCTCACTCCGCGGGACCCCGCTGAGCGGGTATCGCGGGAAGCCTGAACCAGACCGCCTTGCCCGCCCCGGTGGGCCGGTGACCGCAGGACGAGCTGAGGGCGCGGATCAGCAGCAGGCCGCGCCCGTGCTCCTGCCAGGGATCGGGCGGCTCCATGCCCGGCCGGGTGAGGTCGCCGGGCGGCGACGGGTCCGGGTCGTGGACCTCCACCTGGCAGCTGGTCGGCAGCAGCTCCACGACCAGCTCGATCGGCGACCCGCCCGCGGTGTGCTCGACGGCGTTCGCCACCAGCTCGGCCGTGAGCAGCTCCGCCGTGTCGCCGTCGGCCGTGTGCTCCAGCTCGGCCAGCGCCGTGCGCACCAGGGCACGGGCCACCGGCACGGCCGCGGCGGAGTGCGGCAGCGCGATGCGCCAGGAGGCGGGGGCGGAAGGGTGATCGTGCACGGCGGGTCCGTTTCGTGGAGCAGGCGGTCCTGTCCTGCTTTCAACCTTATGCATGGTACGGCGCCACCGGCAGAGCCGTTCGACGGGCACCGCGCGGGACCTTCGGCCCGGCGCGCACGGGCCCGACGCATCTATCGCGCACCCGTGACGACAGTCACAGAACGGTGATAGCTTCGAGTGTCATGAGTCCCTTCACCGGCTCCGCCGCCCCCACCTCCGACTGGCGGCACCTGCGCGTCGACCTCACCGACGGCGTCGCCACCGTCACCCTCGCCCGCCCCGACAAGCTCAACGCGCTCACCTTCGAGGCCTACGCCGACCTGCGCGACCTGCTCGCCGAGCTGTCCCGGGAGCGGTCCGTGCGGGCGCTGGTGCTGGCGGGGGAGGGGCGCGGTTTCTGCTCGGGCGGCGACGTCGACGAGATCATCGGCGCCACGCTCTCCATGGACACCGCCCAGCTCCTCGACTTCACCCGCATGACGGGCCAGGTGGTACGTGCGGTACGGGAGTGCCCGTTCCCGGTGATCGCCGCGCTGCACGGCGTCGCCGCCGGGGCGGGGGCGGTCCTCGCCCTCGCCGCCGACTTCCGCGTCGCCGACCCGTCCGCCCGCTTCGCCTTCCTCTTCACCCGCGTCGGCCTCTCCGGCGGCGACATGGGCGCGGCCTACCTGCTGCCGAGGGTGGTGGGCCTCGGCCACGCCACCCGGCTGCTGATGCTCGGCGACGCGGTGCGGGCGCCGGAGGCCGAGCGGATCGGCCTGATCAGCGAGCTGACCGACGAGGGCCGCGCCGACGAGGCCGCCCGGATGCTCGCCCGCCGCCTCGCCGACGGCCCGGCCCTCGCCCACGCCCAGACCAAGGCCCTCCTCACGGCAGAGCTGGACATGCCGCTCGCGGCAGCGGTGGAGCTGGACGCGTCGACCCAGGCCCTCCTGATGAACGGCGAGGACTACGCGGAGTTCCACGCGGCTTTCACGGAGAAGCGCCCCCCGAAGTGGCGTGGGAGGTAGGGCATGTCCTCGACTCAGGGGGGCCTGTCGGCCTCAGGGGCGCGGGGAACCGCGCGAGCGACCCCGACGACGCCGCACTCGCCCGCGACGGCACGCCACCCCCTGCGCACCGCGATCATCGGCGGAGGCCCCGGCGGCCTCTACACCGCCGTCCTCCTCAAACGCCTCGCCCCCGACCGCGAGGTCACCCTCTGGGAACGCAACGCCCCCGACGACACCTTCGGCTTCGGTGTCGTCCTCTCCGACGAGACCCTCGGCGGCATCGAACACGCCGACCCGGCGGTGTACGCGGCCCTCCAGGCCGACTTCGTCCGCTGGGACGACATCCACATCACCCACCGAGGCACCCGCCGGACCTCCACGGGACACGGCTTCGCCGCCCTGGGCCGCCGCCGCCTCCTGGAGATCCTGCACGACCGCTGCCGCGACCTCGGCGTCGACCTGCGCTTCCGCGCCGAGGCCCCGCACCCCGACCGCCTGGCGCGGGAGTACGACCTCGTCGTGGCCGCCGACGGCGTGCACAGCACCACCCGCGCGACCTACCGCGACGCGTTCCGCCCCCGTCTCACCGCCCACCGCTGCCGCTACATCTGGCTGGCCGCCGACTTCGCCTTCGACGCCTTCCGCTTCGACATCGCCGAGACCGAACACGGCGTGATGCAGCTCCACGGCTACCCGTACGCGCCCGACGCCTCGACCGTCATCGTCGAGATGCGCGAGGAGGTCTGGAAGGCGGCCGGCTTCGACGAGCTGGACGAGGCCGAGTCCACCGCCCGCTGCGCCAAGATCTTCACCGACGCCCTCGGCGGCCGGCCGCTGAAGTCCAACAAGTCGGCGTGGACCACTTTCCGCACGGTCGTCAACGCACGCTGGTCCCACGGCAACGTCGTCCTGCTCGGCGACGCCGCCCACACCGCCCACTTCTCCATCGGCTCCGGCACCAAGCTTGCCGTGGAGGACGCCCTCGCGCTCGCCGCCTGCCTGGAGGAACAGCCCACCGTCGACGAGGCGCTCACCGCCTACGAGGAGGAGCGGCGCCCCGTCGTCGCCTCCACCCAGCGGGCGGCCAAGGCCAGCCTGGAATGGTTCGAGGACCTGTCCCGGTACCTGGACCAGCCGCCCCGCCGGTTCGCCTTCAACCTGCTCACCCGCAGCCGCCGCGTCACCCACGACAACCTGCGGCTGCGCGACCCCCGTTTCACCGAGTCCGTCGAGCGCGAGTTCGGCTGCCCGCCCGGGACGCCCCCGATGTTCACCCCGTTCCGGCTGCGCGGCCTGACCCTGCGCAATCGGGTCGTGGTCTCCCCGATGGACATGTACTCGGCCACCGACGGCGTTCCCGGCGACTTCCACCTGGTCCACCTGGGGGCGAGGGCCCTGGGCGGCGCCGGACTGGTGATGACCGAGATGGTGTGCGTCAGCGAGCAGGGCCGCATCACCCCCGGCTGCGCGGGCCTGTACACCGGACGCCAGGCCGAGGCGTGGCGGCGGATCACGGACTTCGTGCACGCGCAGGCGCCCGGCACCGCGATCGGCGTGCAGCTGGGGCACAGCGGCCGCAAGGGCTCGACCCGGCTGATGTGGGAGGGCATGGACGAACCGCTCCCCGAGGGCAACTGGCCCCTGGTGGCCCCCTCACCGCTGCCGTACAGACCGGGCGGCCAGGTCCCGCGCGAGCTGACCCGGGCGCAACTCACCGATGTACGCGAGCAGTTCACGGCCGCCGCCCACCATGCCGCGCGGGCCGGGTTCGACCTGCTCGAACTGCACTGCGCCCACGGCTATCTGCTCTCCGGCTTCCTCTCCCCGCTCACCAACCGACGCACCGACGCCTACGGCGGCTCACCGGAGAAGCGGCTCCGCTTCCCGCTGGAGGTCTTCGACGCCGTACGCGCCGTGTGGCCCGAGGACCGGCCCATGACCGTGCGGGTGTCCGCGACCGACTGGGCCGAGGGCGGCACGAGCCCCGAGGAGGCGGTGGCGATCGCCCGCGCCTTCGCCGCGCACGGCGCCGACGCCGTCGACGTGTCCACCGGGCAGGTGGTGGCCGACGAGCGGCCGGAGTTCGGGCGCTCCTACCAGGCTCCGTTCGCCGACCGCATCCGGCACGAGGCCGGTGTCCCGGTGATCGCCGTCGGCGCGATCTCCTCCTGGGACGACGTCAACTCGCTGATCCTGGCCGGCCGCGCCGACCTGTGCGCCCTCGCCCGTCCCCACCTCTACGACCCGCACTGGACGCTGCACGCGGCGGCCGAGCAGGGCTACGAGGGGCCCGGTGTCGTCTGGCCGGCCCCCTACCGGGCGGGCAGCCGCCGCCCGGTGACCGGCCGCACCGACGGTCCCCGGCCCAGGCTCACGCTCCACGCCGGGCGTCAGGACGTGTAGCCCCAGGCCGCACTGACCGGACGCAGCGGCTCGGCGATCTCGTCCTCGCCGGGCAGCGCGCGGCCCGGCTGGACGGTGCCGGTGCGGATGTTGTCCCGCCAGTCACCGAGGCCCCGGACCAGCTCGCCGTCGCTCCTGCGGCCGTAGTCGAGCATGGCCGGGTCGTAGTCGACGCCGAGGTACCCGCACAGGCGGCGCATCTCCCGCTCGGGGTCGGCGGTGATGTCCTCGTAGCGCACGGTGCAGCCGTCGGCGTGGTCCGTGCGGGCCTTCTCGACCGCCCGCACATAGGGCAGCACGTCGTCGACGGCCTTGTCGTACGGGCGTTTGACGGGGTCGCTCTCGTGCCAGGAGCGGGCGATCGACTCGGGGTGGCGCAGCAGGAAGACGAAGCGCGCGTCGGGCCAGCAGTCCCTGAGCCGCTGGAACATGTACACGTTGGCCGGGGTCTTCTCCACGACGAAGTCCTTGCCGGACCTGGTCAGCTCCCGGTGCATGACGCGGTCCCACAGCAGATGCTCCAGGTCACCGCGCTCCAGGCCGAGCGTGCTCATCGCCCGCTGGGAGAACCAGTTGGTGCAGTCGACCCGCATCCGGCCCAGGTGCAGCTCGTGCGGGGCGTGCAGCCGGGGGTGGGCGCCCAGCATCATGCGCAGCAGCGTCGAGCCGGAGCGGATGGAGGAGATGATGAAGACCGGCTGCCGCAGCAGCCGCTCGGTCGACAGCTCCGCGGGCGGCGGACATCGGTAGGGGGCCGCGGGCCGTTCGGCGGGCCGGGGAGCGCACGGCTCCTTCTTCCCCTTCGTCGTCCGGGGAGCCCTCCGTACCTGGAGACCGGTGGTGGCGGTGAGGGCCCGATTCAAGTGGCGTGCGAGGCTCATGCGTCCGCACGGTAGGTGACGAATCTGAGAAGAGGATCTGAGGAGCCTGAGGGTTCCTTGACGACCGGGAAGTGTGGCGGGGATCACTCGCCGGTGTCGGGGGCGCGCCGGCCTTCGAGGGCGGCGTAGAGCGCCCCCGCGTCGCGCAGCCGCTCGTGCAGGGCGCGGAAGACGGCCGCCGAGCGGGTGCCGGGCCAGTCCTCGGGCAGCAGGCGGGCGGGCAGCCCCGGATCGGTGTACGGCAAGTGGCGCCAGGAGTCCAGGGCGAGGAGGTAGTCCCGGTAGGCGTCCTCGGGCGGGGTGTCGTCCCGGTCCTCCCACGCGCGCAGCACGGGCGCGTGCCGGTCGAGGAACGCCTCGTGCTCCTTGGCGATCGCCGCCAGGTCCCACCAGCGGGCGACCGCGTCCGCGGTCGGGGTGAAGCCCAGGTGCTCGCCGCGGAAGAAGTCCACATAGGCGTCCAGACCCAGGCGGCCCAACGCGTGCCGGGTCTCGTCGTACAGGCGGGCGGGGGCGATCCACACGCCGGGGGCCGCCGTGCCGAAGCCCAGCCCCGCGAGGCGGGAGCGCAGCACGTGCCGCTTCTGCCGCTGCGACTCCGGCACCGAGAACACCGCGAGCACCCAGCCCTCGTCCTCGCAGGGCGCCGTGGCGTAGATGCGCCGGTCGCCGTCCTCCATCAACTCCCGTGCCTCCGGCGAGAGCGCGTAGCCGGCCGCGCCCTCGGCCGTGCGGGCGGGCAGGAGCAATCCGCGCCGCTTCAGCCGGGACACCGACGAGCGCACGGAGGGAGCGTCCACCCCGACCGCGGCCAGCAGCCGGATCAGCTCGGCGACGGGCACCGGCCCCGGCGCGAAGCGGCCGTACGCGCCGTAGAGCGTGACGATCAGGGACCTGGGGGCGTGCTGCGCGTGCTGGTCGGACACGTTGATCATCTTATGTCGTCGGCGTCACGCCCGGTCGCCGCGGGGACGGTCGTCCCCGGGACGGTCGGTTCGCGGCAGCAGCCGGTACCGCTGGAGCTTCCCCGTCGCCGTGCGCGGCAGCGCGTCCGTGAAGTGGATCTCGCGCGGGCACTTGTACGGCGCCAGCTCCGCCCTGAGGAAGGCCCGCAGCGCGTCGGCGTCCCGCTCGGCGCCCTTCCGCAGGACCGCGTGGGCCACCACCACCTGCCCGCGGTGCGCGTCGGGTCGCCCCACCACCGCGGCCTCCACCACGTCCGGGTGGCGCAGCAGGGCGTCCTCCACCTCGGGCCCGGCGATGTTGTACCCCGCGGAGATGATCATGTCGTCGGCGCGGGCGACGTACCGGAAGTACCCGTCGGGCTCGCGCACATAGGTGTCCCCGGTGATGTTCCAGCCGTCCCGCACATACTCGCGCTGGCGCTCGTCGGCGAGGTAACGGCAGCCCACCGGACCCCGCACCGCCAGCAGCCCCGGCTCCCCGTCGGGCACCGGCGCGCCGGTCCCGTCCTGCACGCGCGCCTGCCACCCCGGCACCGGGATGCCGGTCGTGCCGGGCCTGATGGCGTCGTCGGCCGCGGAGACGAAGATGTGCAGCAGCTCGGTGGCGCCGATGCCGTTGATGATCCGCAGGCCGGTGCGTTCGTGCCAGGACCGCCAGGTGGCGGCGGGCAGGTTCTCGCCCGCCGAGACGCAGCGCCTCAGGCTCGTCAGGTCGTACGCGTCCAGCTCGTCGAGCATCGCGCGGTACGCCGTCGGCGCGGTGAACAGCACCGACACCCGGTGCTCGGCGATGGCGGGCAGCAGTTGTCTGGGGCCCGCCTGTTCGAGCAACAGGGCGCTCGCCCCCGCCCGCATCGGGAAGATCACCAGTCCGCCGAGACCGAAGGTGAAGCCGAGCGGCGGGCTGCCCGCGAAGAGGTCGTCCGGGCGCGGCCCGAGCACGTGCGCGGAGAAGGTGTCGGCGATGGCCAGCACGTCGCGGTGGAAGTGCATGCAGCCCTTGGGCCGGCCGGTGGTGCCCGAGGTGAACGCGATCAGCGCCACGTCGTCGGCCGCGGTGTCCGCGGCCGGGAACGGCGTGCCGGGCGCGGCGCCGGTCCGCGTGCCGCCCTCCGCGCCGGCCCGGGTGCCGCCCTCCGCGCGGGCCGACAGGTCGTCGGGCGCCTCCCCGCCGTACGTCGCGATCCGCAGCCCGGGCACCTCCGCCTTGGCGAGGTCGTCGACGGCCCGGACGTCGCACAGCGCGTGCCGCACCCGGGCGATCTCGCAGATCGCGCGCAACTCGTGCGGGCGCTGCTGGGCCAGCACGGTGACCGCCACCGCGCCCGCCTTCAGCACCGCCAGCCAGCAGGCCGCCAGCCAGGGGGTGGTGGGGCCGCGCAGCAGCACCCGGTTGCCCGGGACGACACCGAGGTCGCCGGTGAGGAGGTGGGCGAGGCGGTCGACCCGGGCCCGCAACCGTCCGTACGTCCAGTCGTCCCCGGACGCGGTGCGGAAGACGGGGCGGTCGTCGGGCGGGCCGGTGAGCAGCTCGGCCGCGCAGTTCAGCCGGGGCGGGTAGCGCAGCTCCGGCAGGTCGAAGCGCAGCTCGGGCCACTGGTCGGGGGGCGGCAGATGGTCGCGCGCGAAGGTGTCGACGTGGCCGGAGCGGTGCGGCTCCGTGCGGTGCGTCTGCGCCATGGCGGTTCGCCCCCTTTGTCGTGGTGGGCTCGCGCATCGAGCGTATCGTGTTGGTGACGACAGTCAACGGTGCGCGATAACCTCGGGCGTGGCCCGACGAGCGGGGTGCGGGAGGTGACGGGTGCCGTCGGCAGGGCCGCAGCGGGGGACGTCGCAGGGGAAGGGACCGTCGATGACCGCATTCTCGCTCGAACCGGCACAACTCGCCTGGTGCGCCGAGCTGCGCGCTCTGGCCGCCGAACGGCTGCGGCCCCTTGCCGACAAGGGCGAACCGGGCCGTGTGAACCGCGCCCTCCTCGCCGAGCTCGGCGCCCTCGGCCTGCTGCCCCGCCTGTTCACCTCGGGCGCCCTCGACCTCTGCCTGATGCGCGAGTCCCTGGCGCACGCCTGCACGGAGGCCGAGACCGCCCTCGCCCTCCAGGGGCTGGGCGCCCACCCCGTGCACGCCCACGGCACCGAGGCCCAGCGCGCCCGCTGGCTCCCCCGGGTGAGCGACGGCACCGCGGTCGCCGCCTTCGCCCTCAGCGAGCCGGACGCCGGCTCGGACGCGGCGGCGCTGACCCTCGCCGCGGAACCGGACGGGGAGCGGGCGGACACCGAGGCCCTCGGCCCCACCGCTCCGGCCGCCCTGACCGCCGACCGCGACGGCCCCTCCCGCTGGCGGCTCACCGGCGAGAAGTGCTGGATCTCCAACGCCCCCGAGGCCGACTTCTACACCGTCTTCGCCCGCACCACCCCCGACGCCGGCGCCCGCGGCGTCACCGCCTTCCTGGTGCCCGCCGACCGCCCCGGCCTCACCGGCACCCCCCTCGACATGCTCTCCCCGCACCCCATCGGCGCCCTGTCCTTCGACGCCGTCCCCGTCACCGCCGCCGACGTCCTCGGCGAGGCAGACCGGGGCTTCCGCGTCGCCATGGGCACCCTCAACCTGTTCCGTCCCAGCGTCGGCGCCTTCGCCGTCGGCATGGCGCAGGCGGCCCTCGACGCCACCCTCGCGCACACCACCGCCCGCACGGCCTTCGGCGGCCGACTGCGCGACCTGCAGACCGTCGCCCACCAGACCGCCGAGATGGCCCTGCGCACCGAGGCGGCCCGCCTGATGGTGTACGCGGCGGCCACGGCGTACGACGAGGGCGCACCGGACGTCCCGCGACGCTCCGCGATGGCGAAGCTCCTCGCCACCGAGACCGCCCAGTACGTCGTCGACCGCGCCGTCCAACTGCACGGCGCCCGCGCCCTGCGCCGCGGCCACCTCCTCGAACACCTCTACCGGGAGGTGCGCGCCCCGCGCGTCTACGAGGGAGCGAGCGAGGTGCAGCGCGGCATCATCGCCAAGGAGCTGTACCGCACCCTGGACGCCACGACCGAGGAGGCCGGGACATGACCGCCGAACGGCTGAACCCGCCCGAACTCTCCCCGCCCACCGGCTTCTCCCACGCCGTCGTCGCCACCGGCACCCGCGTCGTGTTCCTGGCCGGCCAGACCGCCCTCGACACCGACGGGCGGATCACCGGCGACACCCTCCCCGCCCAGTTCGAAGCGGCCCTCACCAACCTCCTCACCGCCCTGCGCGCCGCCGGCGGCACCCCCGCCGACCTCGCCCGCGTCACCGTCTACGCCACGGACGTCGCCGCCTACCGCACCCACGCCGCCCGGCTCGGCCGCACCTGGCGCGAACTGGCCGGCCGCGACTACCCGGCGATGGCGGTCGTGGAGGTCGTACGCCTGTGGGACGAGCGGGCGTTGGTGGAACTGGACGGGTTCGCCGTACTGCCGTAGCCGACCCGCGCCGCCCAGAGTGCGGCCATGCCGGACATCCGACTGACCGCGGGAACCGTCGAGTACGAGGACACCGGCGGCGAGGGCCCCGTCGTCGTCCTCCTCCACGGACTCGTCCTCCCCCACGCTCGGCTTCGCTCGCGCGGGAGGTGCCCCCATCGCCACCGTCCGGCGCAAGGTGATCGCCGACCTGCGCACCGACCACCGCGTGATCGCCCCGACCCTGCCCTACGGCGCCCACCGCCGCCCCCTGTCCCGGCCGCCCACACCGGACCTGGTCAACGAGCTGATCGCGGAGTTCCTCGAACGCCTCGACCTCATCGGCGTCACTCTGGTCGAGAACGACTGCGGACGCGCCCAGACGGTGGCCGCCCGGCACCCGGAGCGGCTCGCGCGGCTGGCCCTGATCGCGTGCGAGGCGTTCGACAACTACCCGCCGGGGCTGCCCGGGAAGATGATCGGCGCCGCCTGCCGGGTGCCCGGGGGCGTGTCCCTGCTGGTCCGCGTGCTCGGGCTGAGGCCGCTGCGTCGGCTCCCCGTCGGCATCGGCGCGCTCACCAAGCGGCCGGTGCCGGACGCGGTCGTCGACGGCTGGCTGCGCCCACGGCCGCCCCTGGCCGAACTGCTTCCCCAGGGGCGGCTGGTGGAGATCGAGGACACCAGGACACTGATCCCCGAGGACCAGCCGGAGCTGCTCGCCTCCCTGCTGCGGGAGTTCATCGCCGATACGCGCTGACCCCCTGCGACCCGACGAGCTCGATCAGGCGGCTGCCAGGTACCCGGTCTCCGCCCACGCCCGGCACGGCGCGACCACCCGCCCGTCGGGAAGCAGTTCACCGGTGTCGTCGAAGACGATCGTGCCGTCGCACAGCAGGCTCCACCCCTGCTCGGGGCGGGCCGCGACGACGTGCGCGGACGCGGGCCGCTCGGCGGGGGAGCCGGCCGCGGGGCAGGAGGACCGGTGGGTACACATGGCGCACCTCCACGTCGGGGGACCGTCCCGTCGTCGGGACCGTCGCACCTACAGACCGTGCGCCTCGTGCCGAGTCATCGCCAGCCCCGGTCCGAGAGCGTGACAACACCCGGACACCACGGCGACGCTTCCGCGACGCCCGGACCCGGAGGCGCCACCGACCCGGAGGCGCCACCGAACGGGACTCGCCACCGAGCGGGACTGACCACCGAGCGGGACTCGCCACCGAAGGGGTGACGGTCACCGCCCTCGGCCCCTGCGCCGGGTACCAGTGGAACGCCCCAATCCGACCGACCGGGAGGTCCCCCATGCCCGTACGCCCCGCGGCCCTCGCCGCGGCCGCCGGCGCCGCCCTCGTCCTGCTGGCCACCCCCGCCGCCACCGCGGCCCCCCAAGACACCCGCCACGTCACGGAGTCGGTGACCGTCGACCCGGTCGGCCGCATCGCCGCGGACGGCTCCGTCACGGTCTCCGGCACCTACCGCTGCACGGGCGGCACCGGCCCCGTCTACGTCAGCTCCACCGTCAGTCAGACCGACCCGTCCGTCCGGTACGGCGTCGGCGGCACCCGCGCCGTCTGCGACGGCCAGGAGCACCGCTGGGTCAACACGGGCACGCCCGACTCGGTCACCCTCAAGCCCGGCGCCGCCCACGTCGAGGCCACCCTGATGGAGCTGCGCCCCATGGGCATCGTGCCGCTCCCCACCTTCCACGCGCGCCACGGCCAGGACGTGACCTTGGCCCAGGGCTGAGGCTCCGGACCCCGCCCCCGGACCCCGCCTCTCGAACGCAATCGGCCCCGCACCACGTCGGTGCGGGGCCGATGGCGTTCGAAGGTGCCGTCGTCAGGGGCGCTTCCTGGTCTCCACGCCGGGCCGCGGCGGGCGCGGTGCGGTCTTCCGCTGCCGCGGAAAGGACACCGGGTCCGGCGCCGGCGCACCGGCCGGGTCGGCCCCCGTGGACGCGTCGCCGTGCCGGTGACGCGGCACCACCGCACGCCGGGGCGGACGGGTGAGCGTGATCTGCCGGACGATCTGCTGGAAGCAGACCAGAGAGGCGAGCCCCGGCAGGGCCGCGGCCGCCGCGTCACTGGGCGTTCTGGGTGCCTGGGCGACACACAGCAGCATCGCGATGGCCGAGAAGAGCAGCACCACCGCCCAGGAGTGGACCGCGCGCCGCTGGTGCAGCGCGGACCGCAGCACGGCCAGCGACGCCACCAGCCAGGGCCCGTAGACCAGCAGCGGCCACCAGGACACCACGCTGCCCCGGGTGCGGGTCACGGCCGCCAGACGCAGCGGCTCGTAGGCCACCATGCCGCCGAACAGGCTCACGGAGGCGGCGATGACCGCGGCGAGCGCCGCCACGAACAGGCTCGCGGCCCGCAGCCGGCTCACCCTCCGGCGGATCCGGCGATGACTCGTGGGAGCCTCCCGAAGCGGCGGCAGCTCCGCGGTGATCTCCTGGAGGTTGCTCAGCGGCGTGCCCGGCGCGGGGGCGAGGGCCGACGAGTCGGCCGTGTGCGGGAGCGGCGGGGCCTGCTGTTCCATGGCGTCCTGGAGCAGGAACGCGAGTTCTTCGGCGGGGTCCCAGCCGGGTTCCGGCGGGACCAGCGTCTCCTGGAAGTTCTGCGGGAAGTTCTGCTGGAAATTCTGCTCGGGCGCGCGGTGCCGTCCGATTCCCACGGAGCGGAACCGGCCCTCGCCGTAGGACAAGTGGTGCTCGAATCGTTCCTCGTGCATGGGTTCCGGGTCACTCCGCCCGGCTGTACGTCAAGGACCCCTGGGACCGTCCCCAGCGCTCGGCGAATCCGGCCTCCAACTCGGCCATGACGTCCAGGAAACGCCGCAGTACGGGCTCGGTCACCCGCAGCGGTACGGGGAATCCACCTCTGGTCAGAGTTCCATCGCTCGGTGACGACCAGTGGTTTCTGCCGGGCCGATATACGTATGGGCCCAGCGTCACCATTTCCCCGTTTTCCTTGGTCATATCCGAAGTAACGTCTGCCTTGTCCGTCGGATGCGCGGCAGTCGAGTGAACGAATTCTGCGATACTTACCCAATCCAGAATTCACATCGAATCGAAAGTATCGCTGTACGAAAAGCCGGAATGCGGGCCGGAGCGAGGAAAGCGGCGGGCCGGGCGCGCCACGGCACGGGGGACCCGGTTCCCGGCGTCGCTCCCGCCCGGGACGGTCAGGTGGCCGACGGGCCGGCCGCCGTCGCCGGGGCGTGCGCCCGGTCGAAGTCCGGCCGTGCCGTCGGGGCGAACGCCGCGCGATAGGCGGTGGGCGTCGTCCCGAGTGCGCGCCGGAAGTGCAGGCGCAGGTTCCACGGGCTGCCCAGACCGCATCGATCGGCTATGTGGTCGACGGCGAGCTCGGTGCTCTCCAGCAGCTCCCGGGCGCGGTCGAGCCGGGCGGTGAGCAGCCACCGCAGGGGCGTCGTGCCGGTCTCGGTGACGAACCGCCGGGCGAAGGTCCGCGGCGCCAGGTGCGCGTGCGCGGCGAGTTGCGGGACCGTCAGTGGCTCGTGCAGCCGGGCCAGCGCCCACGCCCTCGTGGACGCGAGGGTGACCCCGGGCGCCTCGGGAGCCAGTGGCCGTTCGATGTACTGCGCCTGCCCGCCGTCGCGGTGGGGAGCGGAGACCAGGGAGCGCGCCACCTGGTTCGCCGTTCGTGCGCCCAGGTCGCGTCGCACCAGGTGCAGGCACAGGTCGATGCCGGCCGCGACGCCCGCCGAGGTCAGCACCTGCCCCTCGTCCACGTAGAGCACGCGCGGGTCCACCGACACCCTCGGATGCCGCGCCGCCAGTTCGTGTGCGTACTTCCAGTGGGTGGTGGCCTTGCGTCCGTCCAGGACCCCGGCTGCCGCCAGCGCGAACGCACCCGTGCAGATCGACACCAGCCGCCGGCCCCGGGCGTGGGCCCCGGCCAGCGCGGCGAGCACGTCCGCCGACAGCTCCCGCAGGTGCGGCGCGTACCCCGGGACCACCACGGTGTCCGCGCCGCGCACCGTTTCCAGACCGGCCGCCACCGTCACGGCGAACCCCGCCGCGGTCCGCACCGACCCCGCGGTCCGTCCGCACAGGATCAGTTCGTAGGGGTCACCGGGCACGGCGATGAAGACCTGGGCCGGAATGCCCAGGTCCAGGGGCAGCACGTCGTCCAGGACCAGTACCGCCACTCGGTGCGGTGCGGCGGGAGTGGCAGTTTCCTCTCGCATGCAGGCAAGTCTGCCACTGTCAGCGGACGTTGGCGCGGCCGATCATCGAAGCCATGAACGACGAGATGACCACCGGCGTCCCGCCGCTCCCCGACACTGCCCTCGCCCGGCCTGCCCTGGCCCTGGTGCGCGAGACGGAGTCCATCGCGACCGCCAACCACAGCGTCCGCAGCGCCCTGTTCGCCCGTCTCCGCGCCGACCACCACGGTGCGGAGCCGGGGCGCGACTACGATCCGGAGCTGCTGTTCCTGGCCTGCGTCCTGCACGACATCGGCCTGACCCGGGCGGGCGACCGCCACCAGCGGTTCGAGGTGGACGGTGCCGACACGGCCGCCGAGTTCCTCACCGCGCAGGGCCTGCCCACCGCCGCCGTCGACGCGGTGTGGGAGGCCGTCGCCCTGCACACGACGCCGGGCATCGCCGAGCGCCGCGGCACCCTGTGCGCCCTGGTGCACCAGGGGACCGGCATGGACTTCGGCTGGGACACCGACTGCGTCGACGACGCCACCGCAGCCGCGATCCACGCCGCCTATCCGCGGCTGTCCATGGCCACCACCCTCACCGACGAGATCGTCGCCCAGGCACAGCGCCGTCCGGAGAAGGCCCCGCCCTTCTCCGTGGCGTCGGAACTGCTGCGCGAGAGGTCCACGCCGCCGCACAGGACCCGGGTGGAGACCATGGCCGACGCCGCGCGCTGGGGCAACTGACCATGACCACGTACGGAATCCTGCTCTTCGACACCGCGCAGGAACTCGACTTCACCGGTCCGTGGGAGGTGTTCACCACCTCCTCCGAACTGCGGGGCGGCGAGGACGACGTCCTGCTCGTCGCCGAGCACTCCGCACGTGTCCGCTGCTCCCAGGGCATGCGGGTCCTGCCCGATCACACGCTCGGCGACCACCCGCCGCTGGACGTCGTCCTCGTACCGGGCGGATCCGGAGCCCGGGAGGTCGAGCCGCACAACGAACGGGTCACCGGCTGGCTCACCGACACCGCCGCGCGCGCCACCTGGGTCGTCGGTGTCTGCACCGGGACCTTCCTGCTGCACGCCGCCGGCCCGGCCCGGTCCCGCCGGGTCGCCACCCACTGGCAGTACGAGGAGGCGCTCGAGGAACGCGGCGAGGTCACCGTCGTACGGGACGCCCGCTACGTCGTCGACGGCAACCTGCTCACCAGCCAGGGCGTCTCCGCCGGCATCGACAGCGCCCTGTGGCTCGTCGGCCGGCTGCACGGGCGCGAACACGCCCGCGCCGTGCGCCGCGCCCTCCAGTACGACCCGGCACCCCCGTACCTGGCCGACGAGCCCCTCCCACCGCCCGCCACCGACCGAGAAACGGAGCACCGACCGAGATGAACCGCCGGACCCTCCTGCACGCCACCACCGCGCTCGGCGCCGCGACCCTGACCGCCGGCACCGCCACCCGGGCCGACGCGGCACCCGCCGCACGTCCCGCGCGCAACCGTCCGTTACGCGTCCACGTCGTCATGTTCGACGGTGTGGAGGAACTCGACTTCGCCGCCCCGTACGAGGTGTTCTCCGCCTCCGGCCACTTCGCCGACCGGGACGTGGACGTCCGCTACGTCAGCCTCGACGGTCCGCGTACCGTCCAGGCGGCGTACGGCACCGGGCTGCGCGTCGACCACGGCTGGGCTCCTCGGGACGCGGACCTCCTCGTCGTCCCCGGCGGCGGGTACGCGCGCCGCGAGGACCCCGGCGTGTGGGCCGAGATCCGGCGGGGCTCCCTGCCCCGGGCCCTGGCCGCCGCGACCCGCCCGGGCCTCACCGTCAGCGCGCTGTGCACGGGCGTAATGCTGCTCTCCGCCGCCGGGCTGACCACGGGACGCCCCTGCACCACCCATCACCGGGCGCGGGCCGACCTGGAGAAGCAGGGCGGCATGCTGAGAAACGCCCGGGTGGTCGACGACGGCGACCTGGTCACCGCCGGCGGGGTGACCTCCGGGCTGGACCTCGCCCTGTGGCTGGTGCGCCGGGAACTCGGCGCGGACGCCGCGGTCGGCCTGGAGGAGATGCTCGAGTACGAGGCCCGCGGCACGGTATGGGCCGCACGGAGCGGTCGCTGAGCAGCGCCCGCAGCAGCCGCTGACGTGCCGCGCCGTCCGCAGCGCCAGGCCACGGGCGCGAAGCGTCCCGCGGACCTTCCGGGCGACCCCGAAGGGTGACGGCAGGGCTCCGTCGAGCGATACATCCGTCTCCGCAGGGTGGCGAGAGATGTCCGCTGGGTGACCGGCTCTGTGAGGGCGCGCACAGGGCTCACGTCACACGGGGCCGGGGTTAGTAGACGCCGGACGGCCGCTCGCCGCGTGGTCTCCGGCCGTCCGGTCCGTCACGCGGCCGGTCTGCGAAGCGGCGTAGTAGGTCACACACTTGTCGCGGCGCCCGAGCGTTCCGCAAGGTGTTCGGCGTACCGGGGAGCCGAGCGCCGGGACCGGACGGGAAGAGCCCGTCCGTGATCCAGACACCGGCCCTGATGACGCGAAGCCGCGTCCCACGCGGACACCGCGTCGCCGACCCCCCGTCGGCCTCCCCATCACGTTCCCGAATGGAGAGGTACACCCGTGCACGCCCTCATACGCCGTCCCGTCTTCCGCAAGTCCGCCGTCGCCTCCCTCGCCGCCGCGGGTGCCGCCGCCGTCAGCCTCACCCTCGTCCCGAGCCCTGCGCACGCCGCCGAGCCGGCCAAGGCCTCCACCGCGCAGACCCAGGCCCAGACCGACAAGATCAAGGCCATCGTCGAGGCCGGCGAGAAGAAGCACGGCGACGATCTCGACGGCTGGATCCGCACCGCTCTTGACGTCATGGACGTCAAGAACATCCCGGGCACCTACGAGGGCCTGCACCGCAACATCATGCGCGAGTCGTCCGGCAACCCGTACGCGCAGAACAACTGGGACGTCAACGCCCAGAACGGTATCCCCTCGAAGGGCCTGCTCCAGACGATCCAGCCCACCTTCGACGCCTACCACGTCAAGGGCACGAAGGACTCCATCACCGACCCGGTCGCCAACATCGTCGCCGCCTGCAACTACGCGGCCGACAAGTACGGCTCCATGGACAACGTCGACTCCGCCTACTGACCGGCGGACCCACCGACCGCCTGGGCCCCGGGGACGACCGGTCCCGTGCGGAGGCCGGCGGGGCCCAGGCAGCACGGCGGGGCCGGAAGGACGACACGTCCCTCCGGCCCCGCCCGCGTCACACCCGGCCCGTCCCGGAAAGGCCCCAGAGGCGCCACCGTGCCCCCTGGGGCCTCGCGTTCATGCAGGCTGGAAGGGGACGACAGCGTCTTCTCGGACCCTTCTCAGATGTCCCGGAAGATCTCGATCTGCGCGCCGATCGAGTTCAGCCGCTCCGCCAGGTCCTCGTAACCGCGGTTGATGACGTACACGTTGCGCAGTACGGAGGTGCCCTCGGCGGCCATCATCGCCAGCAGGACGACCACGGCGGGGCGCAGGGCCGGCGGGCACATCATCTCGGCGGCGCGCCAGCGGGTGGGGCCCTCGACCAGGACCCGGTGGGGGTCGAGGAGCTGGAGGCGGCCGCCGAGGCGGTTCAGGTCGGTGAGGTAGATGGCGCGGTTGTCGTAGACCCAGTCGTGGATGAGGGTCTGGCCCTGGGCCGAGGCCGCGATGGCCGCGAAGAAGGGGACGTTGTCGATGTTCAGGCCCGGGAAGGGCATGGGGTGGATCTTGTCGATCGGCGCTTCGAGCTTGGAGGGGCGGACGGTGAGGTCCACCAGGCGGGTGCGGCCGTTGTCGGCGAAGTACTCCGGCGTGCGGTCGTGGTCGAGGCCCATCTCCTCCAGGACCGCCAGCTCGATCTCCAGGAACTCGATGGGGACCCGGCGGACCGTCAGCTCCGACTCGGTGACTACGGCGGCAGCGAGCAGGCTCATCGCCTCGACCGGGTCCTCGGAGGGGGAGTAGTCCACGTCGGCGTCGATGACCGGCATGCCGTGGACGGTGAGGGTGGTGGTGCCGATGCCTTCCACGCGGACGCCGAGGGCCTCCAGGAAGAAGCAGAGATCCTGGACCATGTAGTTGGAGGAGGCGTTGCGGATGACGGTGACGCCGTCGTGGCGGGCGGCGGCCAGGAGGGCGTTCTCGGTGACCGTGTCGCCGCGCTCGGTCAGGACGATCGGGCGGTCCGGGCGGACCGTGCGGTCGACCACCGCGTGGTAGTGGCCCTCGGTCGCGGCGACGTCCAGGCCGAAGCGGCGCAGCGCGATCATGTGCGGCTCGATGGTGCGGGTGCCGAGGTCGCAGCCGCCGGCGTAGGGCAGCCGGAAGCGGTCCATACGGTGCAGCAACGGGCCGAGGAACATGATGATGGAGCGGGTGCGGACGGCGGCCTCGGCGTCGATGGCCTCCATGTCCAGCTCGGCCGGCGGCACGATCTCCAGGTCGGTGCCGTCGTTGATCCAGCGGGTGCGCACACCGATGGAGTTCAGCACCTCCAGGAGGCGGTAGACCTCCTCAATGCGGGCGACCCGGCGCAGCACCGTGCGCCCCTTGTTGAGCAGCGAGGCGCACAGCAGGGCCACGCAGGCGTTCTTGCTGGTCTTGACGTCGATGGCACCGGAGAGGCGCCGGCCGCCGACCACGCGCAGGTGCATCGGGCCGGAGTAGCCGAGGGAGACGATCTCGCTGTCCAGCGCTTCGCCGATACGGGCGATCATCTCAAGGCTGATGTTCTGGTTGCCGCGCTCGATGCGGTTGACGGCGCTCTGACTGGTGTTGAGCGCCTCCGCAAGCTGTGACTGGGTCCAGCCGCGGTGCTGCCGGGCGTCACGGATGAGCTTGCCGATGCGTACGAGGTAGTCGTCTGACATGAGGTTGAGGCTATCTCAGATATGAGATGGCGCCTCCCGGGGGGTCCGTTCGGGTGACGGCATGTCACCGGCCGCCTCAGCGCCGCTTGCCGGTCGTCGTGCGCCGCCATCCGAAAGGTCCGGGCAGATCCATCGATGTCGTACGACGGCCGGTGCTGCTGCGGGTGTGGCGCGGGCCGTTCCTGCCACCGGTGGTGATGGACCACGAACGCTTGTTGATGTTCAGCCGCACTCCGGGGAGGATCCGGAAGCTCTTGCGGAACGTGAGCGGCATCGTGCCTCCTTCCGAGTCGTGCCGGGCACGCGCGCCCGGCACAAGTCGGATACCCCCGTCCGGCGTAGTGATGGCCGCACGGGTCACCCGGGGTGGGGCGCACGCCACACCGCGCCCGGGCATGACCAGTCCGCCCCCATGTACTAGAGTTATCTCGACATCGAGATATCTGCCGAGGCGCACCGCAGTCGCAGCCGCTTTCGGGGCCTGGTGGTAAGGCTTACCTAACTTAGCCCTACCTTAGCGGATCGGCCAGGGCGGCGTGGCGGCAGGATGCGGTGGTACGCGCACATAAATGAAGGAGACTGTCGTGTCGGCGAACAGCTTCGACGCCCGCAGCACGCTGCAGGTGGGCGACGAGTCGTACGAGATCTTCCGGCTGGACAAGGTCGAGGGCTCCGCGCGCCTTCCCTACAGCCTGAAGGTGCTGCTGGAGAACCTGCTCCGCACCGAGGACGGCGCGAACATCACCGCCGACCACATCCGCGCCCTCGGGGGCTGGGACTCGCAGGCCCAGCCGTCGCAGGAGATCCAGTTCACGCCGGCCCGCGTGATCATGCAGGACTTCACCGGCGTGCCCTGTGTCGTCGACCTCGCCACCATGCGTGAGGCCGTCAAGGAGCTGGGCGGCGACCCGAACAAGATCAACCCGCTCTCCCCGGCCGAGATGGTCATCGACCACTCCGTCATCGCCGACAAGTTCGGCACCAACGACGCGTTCAAGCAGAACGTCGACCTGGAGTACGGCCGCAACCGCGAGCGTTACCAGTTCCTGCGCTGGGGCCAGACCGCGTTCGACGACTTCAAGGTCGTCCCGCCCGGCACCGGCATCGTCCACCAGGTGAACATCGAGCACCTGGCCCGCGTCGTCATGACCCGTGACGGCAAGGCCTACCCGGACACCCTGGTCGGCACCGACTCGCACACCACCATGGTCAACGGCCTCGGCGTCCTCGGCTGGGGCGTCGGCGGCATCGAGGCCGAGGCCGCGATGCTGGGCCAGCCGGTCTCGATGCTGATCCCGCGCGTCGTCGGCTTCAAGCTGACCGGTGAGCTGACCCCCGGCACCACCGCCACCGACCTCGTCCTCACGATCACCGAGATGCTGCGCAAGCACGGCGTCGTCGGCAAGTTCGTCGAGTTCTACGGCGAGGGCGTGGCCGCCACCAGCCTCGCCAACCGCGCCACCATCGGCAACATGTCGCCCGAGTTCGGCTCCACCGCCGCGATCTTCCCGATCGACGGCGAGACGCTGAACTACATGCGCCTGACCGGCCGCTCCGAGCAGCAGGTCGCGCTCGTCGAGGCGTACGCCAAGGAGCAGGGCCTCTGGCTGGACCCGAAGGCCGAGCCGGACTTCTCCGAGAAGCTGGAGCTGGACCTCTCCACGGTCGTCCCCTCCATCGCCGGTCCGAAGCGCCCGCAGGACCGCATCGTCCTCGCCAACGCCGCCGAGCAGTTCAAGCAGGACGTGCGCAACTACGTCGACAGCGTGGACGAGGCGGGCAAGGAGTCCTTCCCGGCCTCCGACGCCCCCGCCGCCACCGACGGCGTGCCGGCCAACCCGGTCCCGGTCACCGCCCCCGACGGCACCACCTACGAGCTGGACCACGGTGCGGTGACGGTCGCGGCCATCACCTCCTGCACCAACACCTCCAACCCGTACGTCATGGTCGCCGCCGCCCTGGTGGCCAAGAAGGCCGTCGAGAAGGGCCTGACCCGCAAGCCGTGGGTCAAGACCACCCTCGCACCGGGCTCCAAGGTCGTCACCGACTACTTCGACAAGGCGGGCCTGACCCCCTACCTCGACAAGGTCGGCTTCAACCTCGTCGGCTACGGCTGCACCACCTGCATCGGCAACTCCGGCCCGCTGCCCGACGAGGTCTCCAAGGCCGTCAACGAGCACGACCTCGCCGTCACCTCGGTGCTCTCCGGCAACCGCAACTTCGAGGGCCGGATCAACCCCGACGTCAAGATGAACTACCTGGCGTCCCCGCCGCTGGTCGTCGCCTACGCGATCGCCGGTTCCATGAAGGTGGACATCACCAAGGACGCCCTGGGCGCCGACCAGGACGGCAACCCGGTCTACCTGAAGGACATCTGGCCCTCCGAGGCCGAGGTCAACGACGTCGTCGCCAACGCCATCGGCGAGGACATGTTCTCCAAGTCCTACAGCGACGTCTTCGCCGGCGACGCCCAGTGGCAGGCGCTGCCGATCCCGACCGGCGACACCTTCGAGTGGGACACCGAGTCCACCTACGTCCGCAAGCCCCCGTACTTCGAGGGCATGGGCATGGAGCCGGCCCCGGTCGAGGACATCTCCGGCGCCCGGGTGCTCGCCAAGCTGGGCGACTCGGTGACGACGGACCACATCTCGCCCGCCGGTGCCATCAAGGCCGACACCCCGGCCGGCAAGTACCTGACGGAGCACGGCGTCGAGCGCCGCGACTTCAACAGCTACGGCTCGCGCCGCGGCAACCACGAGATCATGATCCGCGGCACCTTCGCCAACATCCGCCTGCGCAACCAGATCGCGCCGGGCACCGAGGGCGGCTACACCCGCGACTTCACCCAGGACGGCGGTCCGGTGTCGTTCATCTACGACGCCTCCCGCAACTACATCGAGCAGGGCATCCCGCTCGTCGTCCTGGCCGGCAAGGAGTACGGCTCCGGCTCGTCCCGCGACTGGGCCGCCAAGGGCACCGCGCTCCTCGGCGTCAAGGCCGTCATCGCCGAGTCCTACGAGCGCATCCACCGCTCGAACCTCATCGGCATGGGCGTCCTGCCGCTCCAGTTCCCGGAGGGTCAGTCGGCGTCCTCCCTCGGCCTGACCGGCGAGGAGTCCTTCTCTATCTCCGGCGTCACCGAGCTGAACGACGGCACCACGCCGCGCACGGTCAAGGTCACCACCGACACCGGTGTCGAGTTCGACGCGGTCGTCCGCATCGACACCCCCGGTGAGGCCGACTACTACCGCAACGGCGGCATCCTGCAGTACGTGCTGCGCAGCCTGATCCGCAAGTAGGCGGCACCGCACCACGAGCGAGGGCCGCACCCCCGGCGACGGGGGTGCGGCCCTCGCCGTGCCATGTGGCGGGGTCCCGGGTCCGGGTCCCGGGTCAGGCGACCGCCGTGCCGGTGCCGCGGGCCGCGGCGATGTAGTCGGCGCGGCCGGAGCCGTCGTAGAGCGTGATGTCCACGGAGGCGCCGTCCGGGATGTCGAGGTCCTTGACCGTCAGGTCCACGGTGTCCGAGGTGCCGGGCGCCGAGAAGGTGCCCAGGTCGTGGTACGAGCCGCCGGACGCGTAGCCGACGGCCACGTAGAAGGTGTCGCCGTCGTTCTTCGTGTCGTAGACCCAGAGCTTCTCGTCGTTCGGGTGGAACTCGACCTTGCCGACGAACCAGCCCGCGTCGTCCAGCTCCATCTTGACGGCCAGCCCGCCCGCGTCGTGCGCGAAGTGGGTGCCGTCGAACGGGTCGGTGAGCGTGCCGCCGCTGCACGGGCAGCCGTCGGTGTCGCGGTAGTACGTGGAGACGCCGGGATCGGGGTCGTACGCCTGGGCCGGCGTGGCCGTGGCGAACAGCGCCCCCACCGCCAGCAGCGCGCCCGTGACCGCCCCCGCGAACCGTTTTCCGGTGTTCCGCCGCACGTGTTCCCCCTCCGGTGGCCCGACGCGCCGGACCGGCGGCCGCCGGTGGCGCCCGCTCATTCTGGTGCATCCGGCACGGACGGGGAACGGTGCGGCACAAAGGGGTGGCGGGTTCGGGCCACGCCCGAAGGCGCCGGCCCGAAGGCCCCGGCCCGAACCCGCCACCCCCTCTCAGGCGCCGCCTAGGCCAGCAGCTCCACCTCCGCCAGCGTGTGCTCGCCGTCGAGCACCAGGCGGTACTTCTGGTACGTCCCCGGCGACTTCACCGAGAACGCCCGGGTCTGGCGGTCCCAGGCGAAGGACTCGCCCGAGCGCTCGTCCAGCGTCCGCCACGTCGTGCCGTCGGCCGATCCCTGGAGCTTCCAGCTCTTCGGGGCCTTCGTGCGGTCGGCGGGCGACGTCAGCGTGTACTGGAGGGCCTCGGCGCCTTCGCCGGTCACCGCGAGGTCCACCGAGGTCACGGCCGCCTCGGTCGCCGACGTGTCGTCGGACAGGGCGCCTTCGCCCGCGGTCACGTCGGCGCGCGGGGTGGGCACCTCGTCGTCCTCGGTGATCGACACCGGGGCGGCGTTCTCGCCGATGCCCCACTTGGACGGCCGCGGGCCCATGTCGAACTCCAGGACACCGCCCCGGGCGATCAGGTCGTGGGGGAGCGCGGTGGAGTTCCAGCGCTTGCCGTTGACCTTCAGACCCTGCACGTAGACGTTCCGGTCGCTGTTCTTCGGCGCCTTGACGACCAGCTTGCGGCCGTTCTCCAGGTGCACGGTGGCCTTCTTGAACAGCGGGGAGCCGATGGCGTACTCGCCGCTGCCCATCACCAGCGGGTAGAAGCCGAGCGAGGAGAAGAGGAACCAGGCCGACTGCTCGCCGTTGTCCTCGTCGCCGTGGTAGCCCTGCCCGATGTCGCTGCCGGTGTAGAGGCGGGAGAGCACCTCGCGGACGTTCTTCTGCGTCTTGTACGGCTGACCGGCCGCGTCGTACATGTACAGGGCGTGGTGGGCTACCTGGTTGGAGTGCCCGTACATGCCCATCCGCACGTCCCGCGCCTCGGTCATCTCGTGGATGACCCCGCCGTAGGAGCCGACGAACTCCGGGGAGGCCGTCTCGGGCGTCGACAGGTACTCGTCGAGCTTGTCGCCGAGGCCCTTCCTGCCGCCGTACAGGTTGGCGAGGCCGCGGCTGTCCTGCGGGGCGGTGAAGGCGTAGCCCCAGCCGTTGGTCTCCGTGTAGTCGTGGCCCCACACGCGCGGGTCGTACTTCTCGGAGTCCACGCGCCACTTGCCCGCCAGGTCCTTGCCCTGGAAGAAGCCGGCCTTCGCGTCGAACATGTTGACGTAGTCCTGGGCGCGGTTCAGGAAGTACGCCGACTCCTCCGCGTACCGCTTCTCGCCGGTCTCCTCGTAGAGCTTCTCGCCCATCTTCGCGATGCCGTAGTCGTTGAGGTAGCCCTCCAGCGCCCACGACAGGCCCTCGTGCGTCTCGGTGCTGGTGTACCCGAGGAACGGCGAGGTCGCCATGCCCTTGCGGCCCACGCCCGAGGACGGGGGCACGGTGGTGGCGTTCTTGACGGCCGCGTCGTACGCCGCCTTCGCGTCGAAGTCGACGCCCTTGACGTAGGCGTCGGCGAAGGCCACGTCCGAGGAGGTGCCGGTCATCAGGTCCGCGTAGCCGGGGGAGGACCAGCGGGAGGTCCAGCCGCCGTCCTTGTAGTGCTGCACGAAGCCGTCGACCAGCTCACCGGCCTTGGACGGGGTGAGGAAGGAGTACGCGGGCCAGGTGGTCCGGTACGTGTCCCAGAAGCCGTTGTTGACGTAGACCTTGCCGTCGACGACCTTGGCCCCGGTCTCCGTCGGGGTGTCCTCCTTGACCGCCTTGGAGAACGGCGAGGCGTACTTGTACGTCCCGTCGACCTTCTCGTGGCCCGCGTTCGGGTACAGGTAGAGCCGGTAGAGGCTGGAGTACAGCGTGGTCAGCTGGTCCCGCGTGGCGCCCTCGACCTCGACCTTGCCGAGGATGCGGTCCCACTGCCGCTGGGCGTCGCGCTTGACCTTCTCGAAGGAGGCGCGCGCCGGGATCTCCTGGCGCAGGTTGTCCTTGGCCTGGTCGACGCTGATCAGCGAGGTCGCGATGCGCAGCGTCACGGTGCGGTCCCTGCCCGCGTCGAAGCGCAGGTGGCCCTTGACGCCGCTGGAGTCGCCGCCGGTGACCTCGGAGTCGAACTCGCCGTGGACGAAGAGGCGGGTGGCGCCCGTGGACAGACCGGACTTGACGTCCGAGTAGCCCTGGAAGGTGCCGTTCTCCTTGTCCAGGGTCAGGCCGGCCTGGTCGTTGACGTTGTCGAAGATGACGCTCGCGTCGTCACCGGGGTAGGTGAAGCGCATCATCGCCGCGTGGTCGGTCGGCGCCATCTCCGCCTTCAGACCGTTCTCGAAGCGCACCCCGTAGTAGTACGGCCGGGCGGTCTCGTTCTCGTGCCGGAAGGCCAGCTCGCGCTGCTCCCGGCCGGTGTCCGGGGTGCCGGAGGCGGCGGACGGCATCACCTGGAAGGTCTGCCGGTCGCCCATCCAGGGGCTGGGCTCGTGACTCGCGGCGAACGCCTGGAGGGTGGGCAGATTGTCCGCGTTGTTGCCGCGCGCGTAGTCGTAGAGCCAGCTCAGGGAGCCGGCGTTGGTCACCGGCGTCCAGAAGTTGAAGCCGTGCGGGACGGCGGTCGCGGGGATGTTGTTGCCGCGCGAGAAGCTGCCGGTGGAGTGGGTGCCGCGGGTGGTGAGCGCGTAGTCGGACAGGTGGGCCTCGGGCCGCTCGGGCTCGGCCCGCTCGATCACGATGTCGTCCAGCCAGCCCCGGAACTTCGCCGGGCCCTTGGGGGAGTCGTACGCCACCAGGACGCGGTCGACGGTCTTGCCGGCCGCGACCGACCCGATCCCGGACCGCACGCTGTTCCACTGGTTGACGTAGAGGATCTTGGCGTCGCCCTGACCGCGCGGCGTCAGCGGGAACCCGTGCTGGTCGGTGGCTTTCAGGTCGCTCAGATAGGTGCCGTCGGTGAAGGCGAGGTCGACGGAGACGTTCGTGGCGTCATAGTCGAGATCGCCGTCCGCCATCGACGGGAAGATCTTGTAGGACAGCTCGGTGCGGCGCTCGACCTTCACGTCGACGTCGAAGACCTTGTTGTACGAGTACGCCCGGCCGTCCGCGGTGTGGCGGCCCGCGTACTTCAGGGCGTGCGTGCCGGTGAAGCCGGCGCCCGCCTTCGCCGTCGGCGAGCCGGTCGGTCCGCGGTCCACGGCGGAGAGCATGTCCTCGGGGACGGGCGTCTCGGTGTCGGCGGTGGCCAGCTGCACATCGGCCAGCTGGAGGATGTCCCCGCCGTTGTTCTTGGTGAACTCCAGCCGGAAGTGCCGGTACTCGGCGGGCTCGGCCAGTTCGTAGGTCTTCGTCCGCAGGCGTTCCCCGAAGGATTCGCCCGAGCGACTGTCCAGAGTCTGCCAGGTCTCGCCGTCCGCCGAGCCCTTGAGCGTCCAGTCGGCGGGGTCGCGCTCGTCGTGGTCGTTGGCCGACGTCAGCGCGTACTTGGCGATCCCGGCCGGCTCGTCCAGGTCGAACTCCACCCAGCCGGTCTTCTCGAACGCAAGCCACTTGGTGGTGGGCTCGCCGTCGACGAGGTTCTCCTTCACCTCGCCGCCGCCCGTGTTCTCGGCGCTCGCCCGCACCTCGGTGACGCGGTCGGTGACATTGCCCGGTATGCCGGTGCTGTACCCACCGTCCACGCCCGAGGACCGCTTCTTGCCGTCCCGGCCCGTCTCCACGGTGTCGGTCCAGTCCGGAACCGGGTCGTCCGCCTCGAAGGAGGACGCGAACTCCCGGTCGGCCTCGGCCGGAGCGGTGGGCAGCGCGACCGCCGCCCCCTGTGCACTCATCGCCAAAGCGAAGGCGGTCGTCACCACGACCGCCGGACCCCATCTGTGCCGAACCCTGTACTGCATGCGCCAGCACCCTCCCTGCGCTCACTGGGGATTGGACAACGTTGTCAAATTCGAAGAGCAAGGACTAGTAGCGCCTGAAGGGGACAATGTGTCAAGGGTGTTGGCTGTGGCGTGCGGGTCCGGTGCCCGGGAAATTTCCTTCAGGGGGCACACAGTCCGCTCATATTTCCGCGAGGTCTCAACTCGGAAAAGACGTACGAGGAACCTTGCATTCGATCTTGCTCCGTCGGCGTCGAGTGGACTATACCTGTCGGCACTTCGGGGCATCTTCACCGCACCCGACCTTGTACGGCCGCACTTCCTGCATGACCCAGCTTGACCCGAACGCGGTGCCGGGGAGGATCCGGTTCACCGCCTGAGTCCTGGAGAAGGCGAGGACTTGAGCATGGGATCCACCACCGGTGTGGGCCATCGCGATCTGATCAGGCGGACAGCCGCCGCTCTGGCCTCGGCGACTGTTGTACCGGCATCGCTCAGCTGATCATCGGCGCCGCACCGCGGCTCCGAGACGACGGCGACAACGCCCCATCCGTGGCCGGCGCAGGACCGGTCCGGCCACGGCGGGCGCACACGCAGCACACCCGTACAGCTCCAATCGATCAGTGAGGATGCAGAAATGACCATTCGTGCCGGATCTCTTGACAGGCGGACGCTCCTGCGCGGGGCCATCGCCACCGCGGCGATGGGCTCGTTCGCGGTCGCGTGCAGCTCTCCCTCCAGCAAGGACGGCGACGGCGACGGCGGCCCGAAGGGCGAGAAGAGCGCCAACAACCCGTTCGGTGCCGCCGCCAACTCCACGGTCGAGGCGGCCATCTTCGACGGCGGCTACGGCACCGACTACGTCGACTACACCAACCAGGTGCTCGGCAGCCAGGTCAAGGGCCTCAAGGTCAAGGTCAACCCGGTCGTCGACATCGCCCCCCAGCTCCAGCCCCGCTTCGTCGGCGGCAACCCGCCGGACCTCATCGACAACTCGGGTGAGGACCAGATCGGCTTCCTCGGCATCCTCGACCAGCTGGAGGAACTCGACGACCTCTTCGAGGCCAACACCTACGAGGGCAAGAAGATCGCCGACATCGTCTACCCCGGCGTCAAGACCCCCGGCACGTTCAACGACAAGTTCGTCGCGCTCAACTACGTCATGACCGTGTACGGCGTCTGGTACTCGAAGTCGCTGTTCGAGGCGAACGGCTGGAGCCCGCCGAAGACCTGGGACGAGGCGCTCGACCTCGGCCAGGAGGCGAAGAAGAAGGGCAAGTACCTCTTCGTCCACGGCAAGGAGGCGGCGACCTACTACCGCACGCTCCTGATCGACTCGGCGATCAAGGAGGGCGGCGACGAGGTCCGGCTCGCGCTGGAGAACCTGGAGAAGGGCTGCTGGTCGCACCCGGCCATCCAGGGCGTCATCAAGGTCATGGAGACCATGGTCAAGCAGAAGATGTTCGTCCCCGGCGGCTCCGGCACCCAGTTCCAGAAGGCCCAGGCGATCTGGAGCAACGACCAGAAGGCGCTGCTCTACCCGTCCGGTGGCTGGATCGAGAACGAGATGAAGAAGGCCACCAAGGCCGACTTCCAGATGACCGGATTCCCGTCGATGACGCTCACCGACAAGCCGCAGCTGCCCTACGAGTCGCTCCGCGCGGCCGCCGGTGAGCCGTTCATCGTGCCCAAGCAGGGCAAGAACCCGGCCGGCGGCAAGGAAGTGCTGCGGGCGATGCTGTCGGAGAAGGCGGCCGCCAACTTCTCCAGGACGAAGCTGGCCCCGACGATCGTCAAGGGCACCGTGCCCGCCGACGGCTACGGATCGACGGCCCTCGTCTCGCAGACGAAGATGCTGGAGGCCGCGGGCACCAACATCTTCAACTACATGTTCGTCGAGACCTACGGGATGAACACCGACCAGCTGGTGCCGTGGAACTCGTTCCTCGCCGGCGACCTCGACGCCAAGGGGCTGACCTCGGCCATGCAGAAGATCTCCGACAAGGTCCGGGAAGACGACTCCGTCGACAAGGTCAAGGTCAGCTAGTACCGCGATGAAAGACACGATCCCCACTGCCGGAACCGCGAGCCGCCGGCCCGAGCCGGCCGCTCGCAGCGGGCGGCCACGGCGCCGCAAGCTCACGTTCGACCGGGTGACGTTCTTCCTCGCGTTCCTCGGTGTCCCGCTGGCCATCTTCGTGATCTTCGTTCTGATCCCGTTCGGCCAGGCGATCTTCTGGGCGATGACCGACTGGCGTGGCTTCAGCCCGGACTACAACTTCGTCGGCTTCGACAACTTCACGAAGATGTTCGAGGACGACGTCTTCCTGAAGGCGTTGCGCAACGTGGCACTCCTCGCGGCCTTCGTGCCGCTGGTGACGCTGACGCTCGCCCTCGGGGTCGCCGTGGCCATCACCCTGGGCGGGCCCAGCAAGGGCCCCGTCCGAGGGATCCGGGGAGCGTCGTTCTACCGGATCATCTCGTTCTTCCCCTACGTCGTGCCGGCGATCATCGTCGGTCTGATCTGGGCGCAGATGTACGACCCGAACGCCGGCCTGCTCAACGGCGTCCTCACCGGCCTCGGTCTCGACCGGTTCGACACGTTCGCGTGGCTGGGCGAGAAGGCGACCGCGATGCCGGCCGTGATGTTCGTCATCGTCTGGGGACTCGTCGGGTTCTACGCGGTGCTCTTCATCGCCGCGATCAAGGGCGTTCCCGCCGAGCTGTACGAGGCGGCGAGGATCGACGGGGCCGGCCGGTTCCGCACCACGGTCTCGATCACCCTGCCGGCGATCCGGGACAGCGTGCAGACGGCGTACATCTACCTGGGCATCGCCGCCCTCGACGCGTTCGTCTACGTCCAGGCGATGGTGCCGAACGGCGGCCCGGACAACTCGACCCTGACGATCAGCCAGCGTCTGTTCAACGTCGCTTTCGCCAAGCAGCAGTTCGGCTACGCCACCGCGATGGGCGTCGTCCTCGCCGTCGTCACCCTGGTCTTCGCGGCGCTGGTCTTCCTCGTCAACCGCCTCACGGGCGGCGGCGAGGGCGAGAGCAAGAGGAAAGCACCTGGGTCCAGGGCTCGGCGTGCCGCAGCCGAGGGAGGTGCCCGGTGACCGTCATCACCGCCGACCGGAAGCCGGCCAGTGACCGGAAACCGGCGAGCGACCGCAAGCTGACGCGCGTCGCCGCGAGCAGCGACCGCAGATTCGCGGCGATCTCGCACGCCCTGATGATCCTGTGGTCCGTGATCGTGATCGTGCCCATGCTGTGGGTGCTGATGTCGTCGTTCAAATCGACCGGCGAGATCCTTTCGTCGCCGTTCTCGCTGCCGGATCACTGGCGGTTCGAGAACTACGCGAACGCGTGGACCGACGCGAACATCGGGAAGTACTTCCTGAATTCCGTGATCGTCGTGGTCTCGGCACTGATCCTGGTGATGCTGCTCGGCGCGATGTGCGCCTACATTCTCGCCCGGTTCGAGTTCCCCGGCCGTCGGCTGATCTACTACGTGATGCTCGCCGGCCTGACTTTCCCGGTCTTCCTGGCGATCGTTCCGCTCTTCTTCCAGTTGCAGAACTTCGGGCTGCTGAACACGCGTCTCGGGCTGATCCTCACCTATGTCGCGTTCGCGCTGCCGTTCACGATGTTCTTCCTCTATTCGTTCTTCCGGTCGCTGCCGCACGACGTGTACGAGGCCGCGCTGATCGACGGTGCCGGGGACTGGCGGGCGTTCTTCCAGGTGATGCTGCCGATGGCCCGTCCGGGGATGGCGGCGGTGGCGATCTTCAACTTCCTGGGCCTGTGGAACCAGTTCCTGCTGCCGGTGGCGCTCAACACCGACCAGGACAAATGGGTCCTCACTCAGGGCATGGCCGCCTACGCGTCCTCGCAGGTCTACGACATCGACTACGGCGCGCTGTTCGCGGCGATCGTGATCACGGTGGTGCCCGTGCTGATCGTGTACTGCGTCTTCCAGCGGCGGATCGCCGGTTCGGTGTCGCAGGGCACCTTCCGCTGACGCCCACCGCCGCTCCACCCGTCGTACGCAGGGGTCCGGCCCCGGAGAGACAGCTCTCCGGGGCCGGACCCCTGTGGCGTACCGCTGGTAGCCGGCCGTGGACACGGCCTGAAACCGATTTCTTTCAAGGGCTTGACGCCACTGGGCGATTCAGCGGAGTTTGGGGTTCATAACTTGTACAAGGTCCGCATCACACAGGGTGACGCGGACCCAGGGATGAGGGTGAGAGTCAATGGAGACTCCCGGGTCGCAGTCGTCGCTGCACCGAGCCAACCTGGAACGGGTCGTGCGAGCGGTACGGCTCGCCGGGTCGCTCACGCAGGCGGAGATCGCGAGGACGACGGGCCTGTCCGCGGCGACCGTCTCGAACATCGTCCGGGAACTGAAGGACAGCGGGACCGTCGAGGTCACGCCCACCTCGGCGGGCGGCCGCCGGGCCCGCAGCGTCTCCCTGAGCGGGGACGCGGGCATCGTCATCGGCGTCGACTTCGGGCACACGCATTTGCGCGTCGCGGTCGGGAACCTGGCGCACCAGGTGCTCGCCGAGGAGTCCGAGCCGCTGGACGTCGACGCCTCCGCCGCCCAGGGCTTCGACCGGGCGGAACAGCTGGTCAGCCGGCTGATCGCGGCCACCGGCGTCGACCGCTCCAAGATCGCGGGCGTGGGTCTTGGCGTGCCCGGCCCGATCGACGTGGAGTCCGGGACGCTGGGCTCGACCGCCATCCTGCCCGGCTGGGGCGGCACCAAGCCCGCCGAGGAGCTGCGGGGGCGGCTCGGCGTGCCGGTGCACGTGGACAACGACGCCAACCTCGGCGCCCTCGGCGAGCTGGTCTGGGGCAGCGGGCGGGGCGTGCGGGACCTGGCGTACATCAAGGTCGCCAGCGGCGTCGGCGCCGGCCTGGTGATCAGCGGCAAGATCTACCGCGGCCCCGGCGGCACGGCCGGCGAGATCGGCCACATCACCCTCGACGAGGCGGGCCCCGTCTGCCGCTGCGGCAACCGGGGCTGCCTGGAGACCTTCGCCTCCGCCCGCTACGTGCTCCCGCTGCTCCAGCCGAGCCACGGCACCGACCTCACGATGGAGGGCGTCGTACGGCTCGCGCGGGACGGTGATCCGGGGTGCCGGCGCGTGATCGCCGACGTCGGCCGCCACATCGGCAGCGGCGTCGCCAACCTCTGCAACCTCCTGAACCCGAGCCGGGTCGTCCTCGGCGGCGATCTCGCGGAGGCCGGCGAGCTGGTGCTGGGCCCGATCCGGGAGTCCGTGGGACGCTACGCGATCCCCAGCGCGGCACGCCAACTGTCCGTACTTCCCGGGGCACTCGGGGGCCGTGCGGAGGTCCTGGGGGCGCTCGCCCTCGCGCTCAGCGAGATGGGTGATTCGACCCTCTTGGACGGAAGTGCGACCGGTGCTCTGCCGGTGGCCACTCCTGCCTTCACTTAGAGCACGGATGGCACCGTTGTCATCTCGTTAAGGATTTACTTCTTGACGTCGCACGTGCGGCCGAGTTGACTTCCAGCCACCTCGGCCGCAACGACGCGGCCTCGTCAGGGAGGTTTCTGAAGTGAACACGCGTATGCGTCGTGCCGCCGTTGCCGTTGCCACCACCGCGATGGCAGTCTCGCTCGCCGCCTGTGGCAGTGCCAAGGAGTCCGGCGACAACAACGACTCGTCCGACTCGGCCGCCAAGAAGGGCGACGCCATCAAGGTCGGTCTCCTCCTTCCGGAGAACCAGACCGCGCGCTACGAGAAGTTCGACAAGCCCTTGATCGAGAAGAAGGTCAAGGAGCTGACGAACGGCAAGGGCGAGGTCGTCTACGCCAACGCCAAGCAGGACGCCACGCTGCAGGCGCAGCAGGTCGACACGATGATCACCAACAAGGTCGACGTGCTGATCGTGGACGCGGTGGACTCCAAGGCCATCGCCGGCTCCATCACCAAGGCCGAGCAGGCCGACATCCCGGTGGTCGCCTACGACCGCCTGGCCGAGGGCCCGATCGACGCCTACACCTCGTTCGACAACGTCACGGTCGGCAAGACCCAGGGCGAGGCCCTGCTGGAGGCGCTGGGCGACAAGGCCAAGGACGGCCAGATCGTCATGATGAACGGCTCGTCCACCGACCCGAACGCCGCCCAGTTCAAGGAGGGCGCCCACTCCGTCCTCGACGGCAAGGTGAAGATCGGCCGCGAGTACGACACCAAGGAGTGGAAGCCGGAGAACGCCAACGCCAACATGGAAGGCGCGATCTCCGCCATCGGCAAGGACAAGATCGTCGGCGTCTACTCCGCCAACGACGGCATGGCGGGCGGCATCATCACCGCCCTGAAGGCCGCGGGCATCTCCAACATCCCGGTCACCGGCCAGGACGCCGAACTCGCGGGCGTGCAGCGCATCATCACCGGCGAGCAGTACATGAGCGTCTACAAGTCCTACCCGCAGGAGGCCGCGGTCGCCGGCGAGATGGCCGTCGCCCTCGCCAAGGGCGAGTCGCTCGACTCCATCGCCAAGGACAAGGCCGACAGCGCCACCACCAAGGGCATCCCCTCGGTGCTCGTCCCGGTCGTCTCGCTGACCAAGGACAACATCAAGGAGACCGTCATCAAGGAGGGCTTCTACACCCTCGACGAGATCTGCGCCGGCAACTACAAGGCCGCCTGCGACAAGATCGGTCTCAAGTAAGCAGTCCTCCCTCCCGTGCCGCGTGAGCGCGTACGGGACCGGCTGCACGCAGCTTCCTCCGGTGCCCCGCACTCATCAGCCCCGCAAGCTACGCGGGGCGCCGGACGGAACACCCCCCTCATACTTCTGCACAACCTCCCGCCGGGTCAGGCGGCGAAGGAGATGGTTCACGTGTCCGCTACGCCCGTGCTGGCGTTGCGCGGGGTCTCCAAGCGATTCGGTGCCGTCCAGGCGCTCACCGACGTCGAGCTTGAGGTCCACGCCGGTGAAGTGGTCGCCCTGGTGGGCGACAACGGCGCCGGAAAGTCCACGCTGGTCAAGACGATCGCCGGCGTGCACCCCATCGATGAAGGCGCCATCGAGTGGGACGGCAAGGCCGTCACGATCAACAAGCCGCACGACGCCCAGAACCTGGGCATCGCGACCGTCTACCAGGACCTCGCGCTGTGCGACAACATCGACGTGGTCGGCAACCTCTACCTGGGCCGGGAGATCCGCAGGCGCGGTGTCCTGGACGAGGTGGAGATGGAGCGCCGCTCCCGCGAGCTGCTGGACACGCTGTCCATCCGCATCCCCAGCGTCCGCATCCCGATCGCCTCGCTCTCCGGCGGTCAGCGCCAGGTCGTGGCGATCGCCCGGTCCATGCTCGGCGAGCCCAAGCTGGTCATCCTCGACGAGCCCACCGCCGCCCTCGGCGTCGAGCAGACCGCCCAGGTCCTCGACCTCGTGGAGCGGCTGCGCGAGCGCGGCCACGCGGTCATCCTCATCAGCCACAACATGGCCGATGTCAAGGCGGTCGCCGACAAGGTCGCCGTCCTGCGCCTCGGGCGCAACAACGGCGTCTTCGAGGTCAAGTCGACCTCGCAGGAAGAGATCATCTCCGCCATCACGGGCGCCACGGAGAACGCCGTGACCCGTCGTGCGGCGCGCACCAATGGGGAGATCAAGAAGTGAGCATCGACAAGACCTCCACGGCCGCCGCGGACAGCGCGGCGGGCAACCCGGACGCGGCTCCCGCCGCCGTCGCCGCCGTCGACCCGCGGCTGCTGGTGCGCGAGCAGGGCCTCGCGGGCTACGTCACCGAGTTCAAGCGGAAGATGAAGGCCGGTGACCTCGGGTCCATACCGGTCGTCGTCGGCCTGCTGATCATCTGGGCCATCTTCACCAGCCTGAACTCCAACTTCCTCACCGCCGGCAACTTCTCCGACATGTCCGTCGCCATGGTCGGCACGGGCATGATCGCCGTCGGTATCGTCTTCGTCCTGCTGCTCGGCGAGATCGACCTGTCGGTCGGCTCCGTCAGCGGCGTGGCGGGCGCCACCTTCGCCGTGCTGAACATCACGCACGGGATGAACGAGGTGCTGGCCCTGGTGCTGGCGATCCTCACCGGCACCGTGGCCGGCGCCATCCACGGCTTCGTCTTCGCCCGCATCGGCGTTCCCGCCTTCGCCGTGACGCTGGCCGGCCTGCTGTTCTGGCAGGGCTTCATGCTGCAGATCCTCGGCAGCAACGGCACCATCAACCTGAACAGCGACGGCATCGTCGTCAAGCTGACCAGCTACTACTTCAGCGATGTGGCCGCCGCCTACGGCCTGGCGATCGTCGTGACCGCGGGGTACTTCCTCTCCGCCTTCTTCGACAACCGCCGCCGCGCCGCCGCCGGGGTGCCCTCCCGGCCGCTGAACGAGATCATCGTCCGCACGGTGCTGCTGGCCGTGCTGGCCTTCGCCGTGGCGATCGTCTTCAACCAGTACAAGGGCCTGCCGCTGGCCGTGGTGATCTTCCTGGCCTTCCTGCTGCTGACGGACTTCGTGCTGCGCCGCACGTCCTACGGCCGCAAGGTCTTCGCCCTCGGCGGCAGCGTCGAGGCGTCGCGCCGGGCCGGCATCAACGTGGAGCTGGTGCGGATCTCGGTCTTCGCGATCGCCGGCACCTTCGCCGCGATCGGCGGCCTCTTCGTCGCCTCGAAGATCGCCTCCGCCAACCAGGGCGCGGGCACCGGTGAGTTCCTGATGAACGTCATCGCCGCGGCCGTGATCGGCGGCACGTCCCTCTTCGGTGGCCGCGGCCGCACGTGGGACGCGCTGCTCGGTGTGATGGTCATCGTCTCCATCCAGTACGGCCTCGCCCTGGAGGGCATCGCCTCGCCGGTGCAGTACATGATCACCGGTGGCGTCCTGCTGGCGACCGTCGTCATCGACGCGGTCACCCGCAAGACGCAGAAGACGGCCGGCCGCGCCTAGCCGCGCACCGCGCCCGTCGTACCACCGCCCGCCCGAGCTGAGCCCTCGGGCGGGCGGTTCGGCGTCCGCCCGGCCCCCGCGCGCGCCGCCCGCCGGGACGGCGGGTGCACGACGCAGCCGGAGGGGAAGTCGTAGAACCTGTTCCGGATGGGTAAGGCCGAACGCGTGACGTACGACCCACCGCCCGGACACGTTCCGCCACGGCGGAACATTAGACTCGTCAAGCCCGGCAACAGCTCTACTGCAAGGAGGCACGGGTGCCGCTGCTGACCCGCATCACGGGACCGCGCGATCTGGACCGGCTCAGCCTGGAAGAGCTGGGCCGGCTGGCAGAGGAGATCCGCACCTTCCTCGTCGACGCCGTCTCCAAGACCGGCGGCCACCTCGGCCCCAACCTCGGCGTGGTGGAGCTCACCCTCGCCCTGCACCGCGTCTTCGACTCGCCGAAGGACAAGGTGCTCTGGGACACCGGCCACCAGTCCTACGTGCACAAGCTGCTCACCGGACGCCAGGACTTCTCGAAGCTGAAGATGAAGGGCGGCCTGTCCGGCTACCCCTCGCAGGCCGAGTCCGAGCACGACGTCATCGAGAACAGCCACGCCTCCACGGTGCTCGGCTGGGCCGACGGCATCGCCAAGGCCAACCAGGTCCTCGACCGCGACGACCACGTGGTCGCCGTCATCGGTGACGGCGCCCTCACCGGCGGCATGGCCTGGGAGGCGCTGAACAACATCGCCGCCGCCAAGGACCGCCCCCTCGTCATCGTCGTCAACGACAACGAGCGCTCCTACGCCCCCACCATCGGCGGCCTCGCCAACCACCTGGCGACCCTGCGCACCACCGACGGCTACGAGCGCTTCCTGGCCCGCACCAAGGAGGTCCTGGAGCGCACCCCGGTCGTCGGCCGCCCGCTCTACGACACCCTGCACGGCGCCAAGAAGGGCCTGAAGGACTTCATCGCCCCGCAGGGCATGTTCGAGGACCTGGGCCTGAAGTACGTCGGCCCGATCGACGGCCACGACATCGAGGCCCTGGAGTCCGCCCTCACCCGCGCCAAGCGCTTCGGCGGCCCGGTCATCGTGCACTGCCTCACCGAGAAGGGCCGCGGCTACCAGCCCGCCCTCCAGGACGAGGCGGACCGCTTCCACGCCGTCGGCAAGATCCACCCCGACACCGGCCTGCCCATCTCCACCTCCGGCGCCGACTGGACCAGCGTCTTCGGCGACGAGATGCTGAAGCTCGGCCGGGAGCGCGAGGACATCGTCGCCATCACCGCCGCGATGCTCCAGCCGGTCGGCCTCGACAAGTTCGCCAAGGCCTTCCCGGACCGCGTCTACGACGTCGGCATCGCCGAGCAGCACGGCGCCGTCTCCGCGGCCGGCCTCGCGCACGGCGGCGTCCACCCGGTCTTCGCCGTGTACGCCACCTTCCTCAACCGCGCCTTCGACCAGGTCCTGATGGACGTGGCCCTGCACAAGTGCGGCGTCACCTTCGTGCTGGACCGCGCCGGCATCACCGGCACCGACGGCGCCTCCCACAACGGCATGTGGGACATGTCGATCCTCCAGGTCGTCCCCGGCCTGCGGCTGGCCGCCCCGCGCGACGCCGACCAGGTCCGCGCCCAGCTGCGCGAGGCCGTCGAGGTCGACGACGCGCCGACCGTGGTCCGCTTCTCCAAGGGCGCCGTCGGCCCCGCCGTACCGGCCGTCGGCCGCGTCGGCGGCATGGACGTGCTGCGCGCCCCCGGCACCGACGACCCGGACGTCCTGCTGGTCTCCGTCGGCGCGCTGGCGCCGATGTGCCTGGAGGTGGCGGACCTGCTGAACAAGCAGGGCATCTCCACCACCGTGGTCGACCCGCGCTGGGTCAAGCCCGTCGACGAGGCCATGGCCCCGCTCGCCGAGCGCCACCGCGTCGTCGTCACCGTCGAGGACAACTCGCGGGTCGGCGGTGTCGGCTCCGCCGTCGCCCAGGCCCTGCGCGACGCGGGCGTCGACGTACCGCTGCGCGACTTCGGCATCCCGCCGCGCTTCCTGGACCACGCCTCGCGCGCCGAGGTGCTGGCCGAGATCGGGCTGACCGCGCCGGACATCGCCCGTCAGGTCACCGGTCTGGTCGCCAAGCTCGACGGCCGGTACGAGCGCACGGGCGCCGAGGTGGACTCCGTGGAGGCCGCCCGCGACTGACGCGCGCGACCGAGGTACGGCCGGATGGGCAGGGTCATCCACTCGTTGCAGTGGTGAAACCTGCCCATCCGCGTGAATTGGCTCACGCCGGGGCATACGCAGTACGCCCCCCTCTCGATCATGTCGGGGACGACAAGCGTCGGAGGTACCCGTGAGCAGCAGCAGTCTCTTCAGGACCAAGAAGATCGAGCAGTCCATCCGGGACACGGAGGAGCCCGAGCACGCGCTCAAGAAATCCCTGTCCGCGCTGGACCTGACCGTCTTCGGCGTCGGTGTCATCATCGGCACCGGCATCTTCGTACTGACCGGCACGGTCGCCAAGAACAACGCCGGGCCCTCCGTGGCCCTGGCCTTCGTCGTCGCCGGGGTGGTCTGCGCGCTCGCCGCGCTCTGCTACGCCGAGTTCGCGTCCACCGTGCCGGTGGCCGGTTCGGCGTACACCTTCTCCTACGCCTCGCTCGGCGAACTGCCCGCCTGGATCATCGGCTGGGACCTGGTCCTGGAGTTCGCGCTCGGGACGGCGGTGGTGGCCGTCGGCTGGTCGGGTTACATCCGTTCGTTCTTCGACAACGCCGGCTGGCAGTTCCCGGAAGCGCTCGGCGGCCGGGACGGGGCCGACGGCTTCGGCTTCGACATCCTCGCCGCCGCGCTGGTGCTGGTGCTCACCGGCATCCTCGTCCTCGGCATGAAGCTGTCGGCCCGCATCACCTCGCTCGTGGTCGCCATCAAGGTGACCGTCGTCCTGATCGTGATCATCGCGGGCGCCTTCTTCATCAAGGGGTCCAACTACGACCCGTTCGTCCCGAAGTCGCAGCCGGTGGAGGCGGGCGGCGGCCTCGACTCACCGCTGATCCAGTTGATGTTCGGATGGGCGCCGTCCAACTTCGGCGTGATGGGCATCTTCACCGCCGCCTCGGTGGTCTTCTTCGCCTTCATCGGCTTCGACATCGTCGCCACGGCCGCCGAGGAGACCAGGAACCCGCAGCGGGACATGCCCCGCGGCATCCTCGGCTCCCTGTTCATCTGCACCGCGCTCTACGTCGCCGTCTCCATCGTCGTCACCGGCATGCAGCACTACAGCGAACTGTCGGTCGACGCCCCGCTCGCCGACGCCTTCAAGTCCACCGGGCACCCCTTCTTCGCCGGTGTGATCAGCTTCGGCGCCGCGGTCGGCCTGACCACGGTCTGCATGATCCTGCTGCTCGGCCAGACCCGCGTGTTCTTCGCGATGAGCCGCGACGGACTGCTGCCCCGCTTCTTCTCCCGCGTCCACCCGAAGTTCCGCACGCCGTACCGCCCGACCATCCTGCTCGGCGTGATCATCGCGATCGTCGCCGGCTTCACCAGCCTGAGCGAGCTGGCCGAGCTGGTGAACATCGGCACGCTGTTCGCCTTCGTCATCGTCGCGATCAGCGTGATCATCCTGCGCCGCACCCGGCCCGACCTGCCGCGTGCCTTCCGCACCCCGCTGGTCCCGCTGCTGCCGATCGTCTCGGTCGCCGCCTCGCTGTGGCTGATGCTGAACCTGCCCGCCGAGACCTGGGTGCGGTTCGGTGTCTGGATGGCCATCGGTGTCGTCGTGTACTTCCTCTACAGCCGCACGCACAGCCGCCTGGGCCGCGGCGAGGAGGCACCGGCGGAGGGCACGTCGAAGCCGTCCGGCGGCGGTACGCCGTAGTCTCCGGGCCTTCAGCCCTCGCTTCTCATCCCGGCCCTGTGCGACCGCCTCCCGGCGGTCGCACAGGGCCGGGCGCGTGTACGGGGGCGGTTCCGCGCCTCATTGAGGGACCGGGATCGAGAAGCGGTCGGGACGGTGGAAGGCGGGGACCAGGGATGCGCCGGAGCCGAGGAGACGGCGGGGGACCAGGGGTGCGCCGGAGCCGAGAAGGCGCCGGGGCGCGGACGAGGCGGGCCTCACACGGGTCGTACCGTCCGAGGCCCCGCCACCTCCGCGCCCAGCTCGGTCACCCGGCGGCGCAGCTCGCGGTCGGCCGTCACCACCAGGACCGGGCGGTCACCGGCGGCCCCGGCGACCAGGCCGACCATGTGGTCGTCCCCGCTGCCGGGCGCCGACTCCACCCGCACCCCGGGCACCGACTCCACGCCCCGGGCCGCCCCCTCGACGACGAGGACGATCTCCACGGGCCGCCCCTCCCGCCCCGGCACGCCCTGGGCCGCCAGCCGGTCCCGCAGACGCTCCGCCGCTCCCCGCCGGTCCCG
>MUMD01000113.1 GCA_002155895.1 Streptomyces rochei | reverse complement strand
ACGCCGGGCGTCGCCTCGGCCGCCCCGTGACTCCGGGCCTCACCTCGGCCGCGCCCTGACTCCAGGGCGTCACCCCGCCCGTGTCAGGACCCGGGCGGGGACGTCAGCGCGTCCCGGTGCGCCCCGCCCGCCTCCGACACGATCTCCGCCACCGACTGGGCCTCCCGCACGGTCGCGAAGGCGACACCCCCGGAGCCGTCCGCCCCGAACCCGTACACCCCGGGACGGGCCAGCGAGTTGTACGCGTAGTGGTGGGCGAAGTAGTACGCCCCCGTGTCCAGCGCCGCCGCGTAGTCCCCCTGCTCCAGCAGCGGCAGCGCGCGCCCCGTCGCCAGCAGGTCGCCGGCGAAGCACGCCGGGCCCGCCACGTCCTGCACCACGTCCGGCCCCGCCTTCGGCAGCCCCTTGGCGTCGTACGCGGCGATCCGCAGCGGCCACGCCCCCGGCGCGTACACCGTCCGCGTGGCGACCTGCACCCCCGCGTGCGTCACCGCGACCGGCCGGCCCCCGGCGCTCTTGGCGTACTCGACGCGCGCCACGACCGTGCCGTGCTTGGCCAGCAGCGACCGCCCGAACTCCGTGACCAGCCCGTACCGCCCGTCGAACAGTCCCGGCACCGCCTCGCGCAGCACGCGCGCGTACTCGGCGTACGTCGGGGTCGTCTCGTCGGAGGCGAAGTTCACCGGCAGTCCGCCGCCGATGTCGAGCGTGTCGACCTGCCGGCGCCCGGCCCGCTCGTTGATCTCCTCGGCGAGCGCGTACGTCTCCGCCACGCCCTCGGCCATCAGCGTCAGCGGGATGCCCTGGGAGCCGGTGTGCGCGTGCAGCCGGGTCAGCCACGGCCGGTCCAGATACGCCCGCACCACCCACTCGCGGGCGCCCTCGTCGCGCAGCGCCACCCCGAACTTCGAGGTCGCCGTCGCCGTCGACAGCGCCTCGATGGAGCCCCCGCCGACCTGCGGGTTGACCCGGACGCCGAGCGGGGAGCGGCTCGTCCCGCCGGCCATCAGGGCGTCGATGCGCGCCAGCTCCTGCGGATTGTCCGCGTTGACCGCGATGCCCAGCGCCAGCGCTTCCCGCAGCTCCTCCGGCGTCTTGGCGGGCGAGTCCAGCACCGTCCGCTCCGGCGGCACCCCCGCCGCCCGGGCCAGGGCCAGCTCGCCCGGGCTCGCCACCTCGGCGCCGATGCCCTCCTCGTGCAGCAGCCGCACCACCGGGACCAGCGGGGTCGCCTTCACCGCGAAGGCGTGCAGCACCGGGGTCCCGGGGGCCGTCACCGCGTCGAACGCCGCCCGCAGCGCCACCGCCGACTCCCGTATCCCGGCGACGTCCAGCAGCCCGACGAGGGGCGTGCCGGGCCCGAGCAGCCCCTGCTCCACGGCCGCCCGCACCGCCTCGTCCCGCCGCGCCGCCCGCTCGGTGCCGGTGCCGCCGACGTCCGCGCCCGTCTCCGTGCCGTCGCTCACGCGATCCTCCGTCCCTCGCCTGCCTGCGAACCGTCCGCATGTCCAGCCAAACATCCGCGACGCGCCCGCGCCGGGACACGGACGTATTGACTAGTTCTATTCACGAGGCGAGTATGTGAATATCCGCAGTAACAATCCGCCGGGAGCACGCCACCAGGAGGCACACCATGTCCGGACCCCGCCCGCCCGTCTCCCGCCGCCACCCTCAGCCGAGGCCCTACGGGCCGCCCCCCGGTCCTGTCCGCGCGCCACGCGGCACCACGCCGAGCGCCCTGGGCTGGCAGCCGGAGGCCGCCCTGCGGATGCTCCAGAACAACCTGGACCCGGAGGTCGCCGAACACCCGGACAAGCTCGTCGTCTACGGCGGCACGGGGAAGGCGGCCCGCGACTGGCGCTCCT
>MUMD01000112.1 GCA_002155895.1 Streptomyces rochei | reverse complement strand
GTGCCGTCGGAGCCGGCCGGAGCGGTGCGGGGGCCGGGGGCTTCCGGCGGCAGGGGTGTACCGGGGGACGGCGTACGGGCGCCCGGCGCGGTCGGGTTGCCGGCGCCGGCGGTGTGCGGACCAGAAACGGGCGGTGTGGGCCGGGTCGGCGCACCGGCTGCCGGCGTGGTCGAACGCCGGTCGTCGGACGCGCTCGTGCGGGGGCCGGGCGTGGCTCGCTGTACGGGGGTACCGGCGCCCGGTGCGGGTGGGGTGCGGTCGCCGGGCGTCGTCCGCCGGACCGGCGTACCCGAACTCGGGGTGCCCGCCTCGCGGTTGTCGGGCGCGCCGGTGTGAGGGTCCGGTGCGCCACCGGAAGGGGGCCTCGCCTCCCGCCGGTTGACGGCGCGCTGCACCGGCGCGCCGGATGCCGGGGCGCCTCCCCGAACGCCGGGGCCTGCGCCGGGTGTGTGTCCGGGGCGTGCGTCGACGCCGGTGCCCGAGCCGGAACCGGTCGCGGGTCCGGAGCCCGAGCCTGGGTCGGGGCTGCGGTGGACGGTGATGCCGGGCGCGTGTCCGGAGCGTGAGTTGACGCCGGGGCCCGAGCCGGTGCGGGGGCCGTGTCCGGAGCTGTCGGCGGGTGCGTGTCCGGGGCCTGAGCCGATGCTCGAACCCGAGCCGCTACCGGGCGTGAGTCCGGAGCCCGAACCCGCACGGGACGGGAGACCGGTGCCGGTGCTGCGGCTGACGCTGATGCCGGGGCCGGTGACCGAGCCGGTGGCGGGTGCCGGACCGGAGAGTGAGCCGACGTCCGAGCCCGGACCGGGGGCGGAGCCGGGGCCGGAGGCCGGGCCCGAGCCCGGAAGGGAGCCCGCGCCGGAGTCGGGCGGGGTCGCGGTGGGCCGCGCCGGGGAGCCGTTCGTCGGCCGGCCCGGGGACGCGGCCGTCGCCCGGGGCGGGGCGGAGTCCGTCGGTCGTGCGGGCGCACGGTGGGGTGAGTGTGCCGTGCGCTGGACGGGAGCGTCGGCCGACGCGGTCGCGTGGGCACCGGACCGGCCCTTCTCGGGCACGCCCCCGGCGGGAGGGCCGCCGGGGGCGCCTCGGTCGCCGTCCTCCCGGGACGGTGCCGGACCCGGGGCGCCGGACCCGGCGCTGGTCGCCCGGCGGCTAGCCGGCAGGGTCCGGCGCTGCACGGCCGCCGGTACGGACGGCGCTCTGGTGAGGGAGTCCCGCGCGCGGGACACGTCGGGCGGCACGGGCGTCGCACGGACACCGCGGGCACCCGGGGCCGCCGCGCCCACCGGAGCCGCCGGGGACGCCGGACTGACCGGAGCAGCCGGACCCCCGGGAGCCGGACGCACAGGGGACGGCGCCGGACCCGCCGGAGAAGCCGGACTGACGGCGGAAGCCGGGCCCCCGGGGGACGCCGGGCCCATGGGCGCCGCCGTTCGGGCGGAGTGCGACCGCTGGATCGGCGACCGTTGCGCCGGCGACCGTTGGACCGGCGGGGTAGGGGCCGGAAACGCGGCGGCCGCCGACGGGGCCCGCGTACGCCCCGCGGGAGCCGTCGCCGAATTGGACCCCGGCGACGGGGGCGGCGGTGTGGCCCGCAGCGGCGCGACCGGCATGCGCCGCGCCGCCGGCTCACCGCCCCGGGACGCCGACGGCGGCCCCGGCGAAGGGGGAGCCGTGGCGGGCGGCGCCGAATCGGTGAACGCTCCCGAGAGCAGACCGTGGCCGGCCGCCGGGTCCAGGACCGCCGGGGACGGCACCCCGCTGAACGACGGGTTCTGCCACGTCGGCAGCCGTCCGCCGAACCCGGAGTCGGCGACGCCGGCCCGCCGGTCACCCGTCGCCCGCTGGATGGGCGGCAGGCCGGTCCAGGCGGCGACGGCCACGGGCGGCGCGACGGCGCCGACCGCCCCGGACCCGCCCGGAGCCCCCGAGACGTCGGAAGCGCCGGTTCCGCCCGAAGCCCCCGGCACGTCTCCCGTCCCCGCCGTCCCCGGCGTGGACGGACTCGCCGTCGGGCCGTGCCCGGAGGTCGCCGCTCCGTCGGTGCCGGTGCCGCGTCCCCGCAGTCGGTCCAGGAATCCCACCGGTCAGCCCTCCGCCGCGCCGCGCGTCACGAGGGACGCGATCTGCTCCGTGTACCGGCGCCGGTCCTGGTGCTCCAGGTCCAGGATCGCGTCCAGGCCCCAGTGGAAGTGGTAGGCGACGTACGCGATCTCCTCGTGCAGCCGGTCGGTCGCGTACGTCACGATTCCCCCAGGCGGCTCCCGCCGAGTTCCACCTCGAAGGGTTCCGAGCAGTGCGGGCACTGCACGGCCGCGCGGGTGTGCCCCTCCGCGTTGATCTGGCGGTAGAAGTCCTGGAGGAACGCCAGGTCGGAGGCGAACATGTTCTCCACGATCCCGTCGTGCACCATCGTCAGCGTGCCGAGCCGGGTGATGACCCGGCCCAGCAGCACCACCGACAGGTACGCGGGGTTCTCCTGCACGCGCACGTCGCGCAGCGGGACCAGTTCGTCCCGGGCCGTCGACAGGCGCATCACGCCGTCCCGGTGCAGCGTGCCCGACTCGTCGACGTAGCCGCGCGGCAGCTCGAAGGGGAACTCGGTGACCAGCTGTCGGCGGGGCGCCGGGTCGGCGGGGACCTCCGCCGGAGCGGCGGCGGGAGCAGAACGGGGGAAGTCCGCTCCCGCCGCCGCGGTCTGGGGTGGAGCGGCCGGTGCCTTGGCAGCCGTACGCCGCATTACTCGATGACCAGTTCTTCGAACACGATGGTGACGGTCTCGGTCAGCGCCGCCGCCTCGCCCGCCTTCACGGTGCTCGTGTCGATCTTGCTGCACCAGGCGTTGCGCAGGTTGTACCGCTTCACCGGGTTGTCCTGGAAGTCCATCATGATGATCGACGCGTTCTTGCGGGCCGTGCTCATCTGGCCGCGGATCGAGTCGTTGATCCACTGGGTGAACGACGCGGACTGGGTCATGCCGCGTACGACGGTGCACTGGCCGTTCTTCTGGACGCCCGGCAGCAGCGCCACCTCGGCCCGGCCCTGCGCGCTGTTCTGCTGGTAGGTGATGACGTCCTGTTCGAGGGTGAGGCCGCTGACCTCGGCGAGGTACTCGACCATCACACCGTCGATCTGGAGGCCGAAGTTGTGTGAAGTGAGGGCGTCACCCGGCTGGAGACTCATGTGTTCGCTGTCCTTCTGGGGATGGGAGGGGGCTTACGGGGAGCGGACGGACGCGCCTACTCCTCCAGCTCCCCGCTGCCGCTGGAGAACTGGGCCAGCCGGAAGATCACGAACTCGGCGGGCTTGACCGGCGCGATGCCGATCTCGCAGATGACCCGGCCGAGGTCGACGGACTCCGGCGGGTTGGTCTCCTCGTCGCACTTGACGTAGTACGCCTGCTCGGGGCTCTGGCCGAACAGGGCGCCGTTGCGCCACTCGTTGACCAGGAACGCCGAGACGTTGCGGCGGATGCGGGCCCAGAGGTTGTGGTCGTTCGGTTCGAAGACCACCCACTGGGTGCCGATCAGGATCGACTCCTCCAGGTAGTTGAAGTACCGGCGGATGTTCAGGTAGCGCCACGCCGGGTCGGAGGAGAGGGTGCGCGCGCCCCAGACGCGGATGCCGCGGCCCGGGAAGGCGCGGATGCAGTTGACGCCGATCGGGTTGAGCAGGTCCTGCTCGCCGCGGGTGATCTGGAGTTCGAGGTCGACGGCGCCGCGGACGACCTCGTTGGCGGGGGCCTTGTGCACGCCGCGCTCGGAGTCGTTGCGGGCCCAGATGCCGGCGACGTGGCCGCTCGGCGGGATCATCCGGGACTGGCCGGACGCCGGGTCGAAGGTCTTGATCCAGGGGTAGTACAGGGCCGCGTACTTGGAGTCGTAGCCGGCCGTCTCCTGGCGCCAGACGCGTATCTGGCGGGCGTTCAGGCCGGGCGGCGGGTCGATGACGGCGACGCGGTCGCCCATCAGCTCGCAGTGGGCGATCAGACCGAGCTGGACGGCCTTGACGGCCTCCAGGTCGATCGCGCCGCGCTGGTAGGCGGCCATCAGGTCGGGCACCGCGACCATGGACACCTCGTCCACGGCCTCCAGGCCGCCGAAGCCGGTGCGGTCGGCGGAGTCGCCGAGGTACTGCGCGGGGCCGGGGTGCGCGACCTCGCCCGGCGCGGTGGCCGGGGCGGCCTTGTCCACCGGGGCGGCGGGCGGCGCGGGAAGGGCGACGGTCTGGTTCTCCGGGCGGGCCAGCTGCGCGGACGGCGCGGCCTCCGTCACGGTGATGAGCTTGGAGCGCTCCTTGACCTGGGTGACGACATAGGCGCGGTTGCCCTTCTTGGCGCTCACGTCGAAGGTCTCGACGGGCTTGTCGCCGTCCTTGACGATCAGCTTGAAGCGCTCGGCGGGGCCCTCGCCCTCGGGGTCGGCGACCTCGACGGAGAGCGGGCCGTTCTGGCCGGCGGCGGTGGCCGTCACGGCGAAGGTGCCGAGCTGCCTGGGCTCGGCGGCGGGGAGCGCGGCGGGGGCGGCGGAGCCCGTGACCGCGGCCGGTGCGGCGGCCGTGCCCGAGCCGTCGGCCGCGGCGTCCTCGGCGGAACCGCCGACGCGGACGACGTAGGCCGCGCTGCCGCCGTTGTTGAAGAACCCGTAGACGGAGTGCGCGAGGTAGTACCCGTCGGTGAAGTCACCGAACGCCGCGACGTACTGGGTCCAGTTGGTGACCAGTGTGGGCTCGTTCAGCGGGCCGGTCGGCGCGAGCCCGACGAAGGCCGCGACCGAGGTGCCCACCCCTTCGATCGGGCGCGAGCCGCTGGCCACCTCCTCGACGTAGACGCCGGGCGACAGGTAGGACGGCATGCTCTGCTCTCCTCGGGGTACGAGACAGGACGCCCCTCAGCCTCGCGCGCGCGTTGCGCCCGCCGAAACGGCCCCGGGGGCCGGAGCGCGGGCACCGACTCTGCCCCCGGCTGTGCCTGTTGGGGCAGGCGACCCCAGGGACGCGCCACCGCCGATCCACGCTCCCGTCCCCCCGCCGCGTCCTGTGCGCCTCCTTCTGCCCCGAGAGTTGCCCTCGTTGCCCTGTCGGCCTTGGGGGTGCCCGGGTGAGGCTGGGTGGTCAACCGTCCGGTGTCGAAGGGAGCATCGTGCGCGCGCACGGAACGCGGAGCCGAACGTCCGACGAACGGGAGTCCACCCGCCCCGTGGTCCCGCCGAGCGCGCCGGTCCAGCGGATGCTCGACCTCCAGCACGCGGCGGGGAACGCGGCCGTGGCGCGGACGGTGGAGGCCGGACGGCACCGGCACGGACCCGGCTGCGGGCACCCGGCCCCGGTGCAGCGGGAAGCCGTCCGGCACGAACACGGTCCGGGGTGCGGACACGGAGCGGCCCTGGACACCGCCCCGGAGAACCAGCGCGGCCTCCTCGAAGCCGCCAAGGCCACGCCGAGCAGTCCGCTCCCGGGGGCCTTCCTCAGCCAGGCGAAGGCGTTCTACCGCAACGACCGGCTCTCCGAGGGCCGCGTGCACGACAACCCCACGGCCCAGCGGGCGACGGCGGCCCTGGGCGCACAGGCCATGACCGTCGGGAAGGACATCTTCCTCGGCCCGTCGGCGGTCGGGAACACCAGGATCCTGGCGCACGAGGCCAGCCACCTGGACAAGAACCTCCGCGGCGTCCGCGAGACCGGCAACGACAACGGCGCGGGCGTCACCGTCACCGACCCGGGCCAGGACTCCGAACGCGCCGCGGAGACCGACGGCGCCGCCTTCGAGGCGGGCGCGAGCACCGCGCCGTCCGTGGTGGCACAGCGGGCCGTCGGGGCTCACGGGGGTGAGCGGGACGGCGCCGTGCAGCGCAGTACGGGGGCGACGAAGGCCGTGGTGCAGCGGGCCCTGGACACCGCGCTGATCGCGTCGGCGACGGAGACGCTGGGCATCACCCGCGCCGTCAAGATCGTCGAGGTGCCGCCCGGTGTCCGGGCCGACGTGCCGTTCGGGAAGTACCCGGACGGCTGCGTCGTCGGCCTGAGCGCGGCCGACAAGGAGCTGACCGTCCAGCAGGTCAACGGCTGGCACGACGGCAGTACACCGGCCAGCGAGGTGGTGGCGCAGGCCGGTGGCGGCGGCTACCTGGCGCAGTACGGGATCATCCTGACGAACAGCGTCGCCGAGGGCGGCTACACGGTCGCGCAGACCATCCAGCACGAGATGGGGCACCTCAAGCAGCACCAGGACGGCTTCGACGTCAACATGGCCGGCGGCCGCCGCGCCCTGGTCGAGTACCACAACATCCTGGTGAACGAGAACGCGCTGACGGGTCAGCTGCGTACCGAGTACACGAGCGCCGACAACACCATCCCCAGCGCCGTACGCGCGCGGGCCACCCAGGAGGGCGTGAACCTGGCCAACCCCTGGACCGCGCTGGTGAACTACGTGCGGACCAGCGGCGATGCCGGGCAGCAGCGCCTGCTGGATGCCATCACGGCCGAACTGGGCAACAGCAAGTACGACGAGGAGGAGGGGCGCGGTTTCGCGAAGAAGCCACGGCGGGTGAAGATCCAGGAGCGCGTCGGACGGATGTACTTCAACGCCCTCTTCGCGCAGCCGGCGTCGTGACCCCCGGGCCGCTCGACCGGTCCGCCGGGGCACAGGGGTCTGCCCCGGCGGCTCCTGACGGGACGCCGCCGGGGACCTAGCGTCGAGGTGTGAGCCTTTGGACTTCCCTGGAGCCCGCGTCCGTCACCGTCGATCCCGGCAGCAGTACGCGGGTGCGGCTACGGGTGCGCAACACCGGCGATGTGGTGGACGAGTACCGGTTCGAGCCGGTGGGGGATGTGGCGCCGTGGACGACGGTCGAGCCGCAGACGCTCAGGCTCTACCCGGGTACCACCGGTACCGTCGAGCTGACCTTCGCGCCGCCGCGCACGTCCGACGCGGTGGCGGGGCCGAACCCGTACGCGGTGCGGATCACGCCGACGGAACATCCGGAGGCGGTGACGGTCCCGGAGGGGAACCTGACGGTCACGCCGTTCACGGAGGTGCGGGCGGAGTTGGTGCCGCCGACCGTGAAGGGGCGGTTCCGGGGCCGGCCGCGCCTGGCGGTGGACAACCTCGGTAACACCAAGGTGACGGCGTCGGTGTCGGGGAGCGACACCGGCGACCACCTGTCGTACGAGATCCGTCCGGGGAACGTGCAGATCGAGCCGGGTCGTGCGGCGTTCGTGGAGACGACGCTGAAACCGCGGCAGGTGATCTGGTTCGGGTCGAAGGAGGAGCGGCCGTTCACGTTGGCGGTGCGGCGCTCCGGGGTCGATCCGACGGAGGTGGAGGGGACGTACGTCCAGCGTGGGTTCCTGCCGCGTTGGCTGGCGACGTTCTTCGGGTTCGCGCTCGCGCTGTCCATCGCGTTCGTGATGATCTGGATCGCGTACAAGCCGCAGGTCCGCAGCAGCGCCACCGAGCAGGTCGAGCAGGCCGGTGCCGCCCTCGCGCCCAGTCCCAGCGCCTCGGCCGAGACCCTGCCCAGCGCGCCCGCGGCGCCCCCCGAGCAACCGGTCGCACCCGAGCAGCCGGCCACCGAGGAGCCGAAGAACGACGGCGGCGGTGGCGGAGGCGGAGGCGGGGGCGGCGGCGAGTCCGAGAAGCCCGCGCCGCCGAAGCCGGTGGTGCCCGCCCAAAACGTCCTGCTGCGCAACGCCACCACCGGCATGTGCGCCGAACTCCCCGGCCGTGAGCAGGGGGAGGTCAACGGGCCCGTGCAGCAGGCGGTCTGCGACGACACCGACGGGGACAACCAGATCTGGGACCTCGAGGTGAAGGACGAGAAGGGCGGCCCCGGCGGCGCGGCCCTCTTCCAGATCCGGAACGTCAAGGACAAGCTCTGCATGGACCTCGGCGAGTTCGGCGCCCGGCCCATCACGACGCCCGTCTCCGAGTTCCACTGCGACGGCACGCTCGCCGACAACCAGCTGTGGTGGATCGACAAGCAGCCCAGCGGCGACTACTGGATCCGCAACGTCGTCAGCGACAACAAGTGCCTGGACGTGAGCAACGCCGACGGCGGCGGCCTCTTCGCCCGGCTGACGCTCTACAACTGCACCAACACCGACGACCAGGAGTGGAAGATCGTCCCGGTGGAGAAGGAATGACCCGACGACGGGCCGGCGGTCACCAGCCGCCTTCGCCGGGCACCAGCCGCCCGGCCTTGCGGTACTCACGGCGGGCGCCCTCCAGGAGGTCGCCCGCCGTCACGTGGTCCCCGCGCCCGGCGGCCAGGTAGGCGGCGGTCACCACCGCGCTGCGGATCGAACCGCCGGCCAGCTCGAAGTCCCGGGCCAGCGGCGCCGGATCGATGCCCTCGGCGGACGGCACGTGGGTCAGGCCGTGCCGCCACAGGGCCAGGCGCTGCTCCGCGTCCGGGAACGGGAAGTCCACCACCAGGTCCAGGCGGCGGGTGAACGCCTCGTCGATGTTGGCCCGGAGGTTGGTGGTGAGCAGGGCGATGCCGTCGAAGGACTCCAGCCGCTGGAGCAGATAGGCGCTCTCCATGTTGGCGTACTTGTCGTGCGCGTCCTTGACCTCGGACCGCTTGCCGAAGACCGCGTCGGCCTCGTCGAAGAGGAGCACGGCGTCGGTCCGGTCGGCCTCGGTGAAGATCCGCTCCAGGTTCTTCTCGGTCTCGCCGACGTACTTGTCGACGATCGACGACAACTGGACGACGTAGAGGTCCAGGCCCAGGTCGGCCGCGACCACCTCGGCCGACAGGGTCTTGCCGGTGCCGGACTCGCCCGCGAACAGGCCGAGGACGCCCCGCCCGCGCCCGCCGCCCGCGCTGAGCCGCCAGTCGCCGAGGACCCGGTCGCGGTGCCGGGCGCGCAGCGCCAGTTCCCGCAGCTGGGTGAGGGGCTTGTCGGGCAGGACCAGATCGGTCCAGTCGACGGCGGGCCGGATGCGGCGGGCGTGGCTCTCCAGCCCGGACGCGGACTGGCGGCGGGCGGCGAGCCGGACGTGGGCGGCGGTGACCGGGCCGCCGTCGAAGGCGGCGAGGGCGCGGGCGGCCTCGGCGGCCCGCCGGACGCGGTCGCCGCCGAGGCGGTACGGGGCGACGGTGGCGGCCAGGTCGAAGCCGTCGGCGTCCGGGCCCAGCGCGGCCCGCCAGGCGGACGCTCCGCCGGCCCGGCGGCCCGGGGCCTCCAGCACCAGCGGGTCGTGCGGCGACCAGTGCGGGTCGTAGGGGCGCGGGTCCGTGATCAGCACGGTCACGTCGCTCGCCGCGGTCAGCGCCCGTACCAGCGGGCCGGGCTGCTCGGGCAGACCCGGCACGACGACCGCCCGGCCGCCGAGTCGCGCCTCGCGCAGCAGCTCGGGCACATGGTCCCCGGGGTCCGGGCAGTGCAGCGCGTCGAGGCCCGCGAGGCGCAGCGCGGCGGCGACGGCGGCCAGGCCGTCGCCCTCCCGCCGCTCCCGCAGGTGGACGGTGTGCGGGCCGGCCAGGAGGCGGGCGGCGAGCCGGTGCGCGAACTCCTCGGCGGCCGGGTCGGCGGGCAGCGGCTCCGGCATCGGGTGCAGACGGCCGAGCAGCGCCGCGTCCGGGGCGTCGTCACCGAGGAGGTGGCCGGTCAGCCGGTCGGGGACGCGCAGCGAACGGGTCAGGAACGGGCGCTCCGGCTCCTCGACCTCCAGCAGACCGAGGCCGAGCAGGGGTGCCGAGGGGTGCAGGCGGGCGCGGGCCGCCGCCGTGTGCGGGGGTACGGCGCACAGTTCGAGGGCGAGACCGACGGTGGCCCGGCGCCGGCTGACGTCGTCGTTGAGGTAGCCATAGAGGGGTTCGAAGGTGCGGTCGACGTCGGGGGCGAGGGCGACGAGCAGCACGGCGACGTCCAGCTCGGTCAGGCCCGTCCGGCCGGCCAGCGACGCCAGCCGGTCGGGTGCCGGCCCGGACCGGTCCGCGCCGGGGGCGGGGCCGGCGTCGTCGTCGCCGGCGGCCGGGGGCCGCCAGGTGCGCAGCAGGTGGCGTACCGCCTCGTCCGACAGGTAGAGGCCCCGCAGCGGGTCGTCGGCGGTGGGATCTCCGGCGGCCCGCTGCTCCACCAGGGCGGTCACCCGCTCCCGCACCGCGGCGAGCCGCGCGAGCAGGGCGTGGGCGGGGGCGCCGGGGGACTCCCGCACGGCACCGGGGGACCCGTCACCGTGCGGGAGTCCCCC
>MUMD01000111.1 GCA_002155895.1 Streptomyces rochei | reverse complement strand
CGCCCCCGCCCGTACGTCGCCAGCAACGCCTGCGCCTCGATCGGATCGCCGAGGGCCGTGCCGGTGCCGTGGGCCTCGACGACATCCACATCGGCCGGACCCAGCCCGGCACTCGCCAAGGCCGCACGTATCACCCGCTGCTGCGACGGACCGTTCGGCGCCGTCAGACCGTTCGACGCACCGTCCTGGTTCACCGCCGAACCCCGCACCACCGCCAACACCCGATGACCGTTCCGCCGCGCCGCCGACAGCCGCTCCAGGACGAGGATTCCGGCGCCTTCGGCCCAGGCCACCCCGTCGGCGGAGGCCGCGAAGGCCTTGCTCCGGCCGTCCGCGGCCAGGCCGCGCTGGCGGGAGAACTCGACGAAGGGGCGCGGCGTGTGCATGACGGTGACGCCGCCGGCGAGGGCCAGTTCGCACTCACCGGCCCGCAGAGCCTGCACGGCCAGGTGCAGGCCTACGAGGGAGGTGGAACATGCGGTGTCGACGGTGACCGCGGGCCCGGTGAGGTCGAATGTGTAGGAGATGCGCCCGGAGGCGATGCTGCCCGAGCTTCCGGTGCCGAGTGTGCCTTCGAAGCCTGCGGGCGTGGCGCCCAGCCGGGAGGCGTACTCGTGGTACATCACTCCGGCGTACACGCCCGACCGGCTGCCTCTGAGCGTGGCCGGGTCGATGCCCGCCCGCTCCAGGGCCTCGTACGAGCACTCCAGCAGGAGCCGCTGCTGCGGGTCCATCGCCAGCGCCTCACGCGGCGAGATCCCGAAGAAGCCCGCGTCGAAGCCTGCGACGTCGTGCAGGAATCCGCCGTGCCGTACGTAGGACTTGCCGACGGCGTCGGGGTCCGGGTCGTAGAGGTTCTCCACGTCCCAGCCGCGGTCGGTGGGCCACTCCGAGATGGCGTCCGTGCCGGAGTGGACGAGGTCCCAAAGACCTTCGGGTGTGCGCACGCCGCCAGGGAAGCGGCCCGCCATGCCCACGATGACGATCGCATCGTCTTCGGTCGGCGCCGCAACCGGGGCGGTGCCGACGGCCGGGGCGGCGGTCTCCTTCAGCAGGGTGAGGCGGGTCAGGATGTGCTCGGCGATGGCCGCGGGGGTGGGGTGATCGTAGGTGAGGGTGGCGGGCAGGCGCAGGTCGGTGACGGCGGAGAGCCGGTTGCGGAACTCGACGGCGGTGAGCGAGTCGAACCCGGCGGCGTCGAGGCTCTGGTCGGGCGGTGCTCCGTCGGCGGCGTTGTGGCCGAGTGTGTCGGCGACCGCGTTGCGCACCAGGTTGAGGACCGTGCGCTTGCGTTCGGGGGCGGTCAGTTCGGCGAGCCTGTCCCGAAGCGAGGCGGCAGGCTGTGTACGTGCCGCTCGGGTCCGCTCGGGGACCAGGCTCCACATCGGTGCGGGAAGGTGGTCACGCCGTGCGCGCAGCGCCGCGGTGTCCACCCGCATCGGCACGAGCTGTGACTGATCGCCGGCGCATCCGGCGTCGAACAGCCGCATGCCGTCCTCCGCGCTCAGCGCGGTGACGCCGATCCGGGAAATACGCGTCAGCTCGGCGTCACCGAGTCCGCGGGCCATGCCCTCGTGCTCGGCCCACAGCCCCCACGCGAGAGACACGGCGGGCAGGTCGTTGCTGCGACGGTGGGCGGCGAGCGCGTCGAGGTAGGCGTTGGCCGCGGCGTAGTTGCCCTGTCCGGCGGCGCCCAGCACGGCCGACGCGGAGGAGAACAGCACGAACGCGGTGAGATCCAGGTGGGAGGTGAGTTCGTGGAGATGACGGGCGCCGTCGACCTTCGCCGCGAACGAGGTGTCGATGCGCTCGGTCGTGAGGGCGTGCAGGACGCCGTCGTCCAGTACGCCTGCGGTGTGCACGACGGCGGTGAGCGGGTGTTCGTCCGGCACGGAGGCGAGCAGCGCGGCCACGGCGTCGCGGTCGGAGACGTCGCAGGACACGGCCGTGACGTCGGCGTCGAGCAGGTCGGCCCCCGGTGCGGGCCTGCCGCTGCGGCTCGCGAGGACGAGTCGGCGTACGCCGTGACGTGCGACGAGGTGCTGGGCCACGATCCCTGCGAGGGCGCCCGATCCGCCGGTGATGAGGACTGTTCCCTCGGCGTCCCACTCGGCCGGCTCCCGCGGCGCGGAGGCCGCGGTCAGCCGCGGGGCCAGGACGGCGCCGTCACGGATCGCGACCTGGGGTTCCCCGGTGGCGAGCGCCGCGGCCAGGACGTCCGTCGTCGGGTCGGGGTCGTCCGAGTCGACGAGCCGGAAGCAGCCGGGGTGTTCGGTCTGGGCGGTGCGGACCAGGCCCCACAGAGGCGCGTGGTGGAGGTCGTGGACGTCGTCGCCGACCGCCACGGCACGGTGGGTGAGCAGGGCGAGCGTGGTGGTACCGGTGTCGGCGGCCAGCCAGCGCTGCAGCAGCTCCAGTGCCTGGTACGTCGCCTGATGCGGACCCTCACTGTCGAGGCATGGCACGACCACGATGTCGGCGTCCGCCGCGAGGGCCGCCTCCACGGTGGCGGCACGGGCCAGCCGCAGGCCGGGACCGTTCGCGGCGGGCGCGGAAACCCAGTCGACCCGGAACAGTGAGTCGCGCGGGACGGCCATGAGCTGACCGGCGGAGACCGGTCGCAGCGTGAGCGATTCGGCCGTGAGGACCGGCCGGTCCGCGGTGTCGGTGACGTCCAGCCGGATGGCGTCGGTACCGGCCCGGGAGATTCGAGCACGTACGGCGGTCGCTCCCCTGGTACGCAGGGTCACGCCTTCCCAGGCGAACGGCAGGTACTTCTCCTCCGACCGCTCACGGAAGGCGCCCAGCCGTGCCGCGTGCAGGACGGCGTCGAGCAGGGCCGGATGCATGCCGTACCGGGCGGCGTCGGCGCCGGCCGCCTCGGGCAGCACGATCTCGGCGAGAACGTCGTCGCCCAGCCGCCACGCGGCCCGGACGCCCTGGAACAGCGGGCCGTAGTGGTAGCCGTGCTCGGCGAGTCCGGCGTAGAAGCCGTCGAGGTCCACGGCCTGCGCCTCCGGCGGCGGCCAGGCACCGGCCGCCACGGCGGGCTCCGCCGTGGCGGCCGACGCCAGCAGTCCAGCGGCGTGCAGCGTCCACTCGTGCTCCGCGTCGTCGTCGGGGCGGGAGTACACCCGGACCTCACGTCGCCCATCGGCTTCCGGTGCGCCCACAGCCATCTGTACCTGCACGGCGCCCCGCTCGGGTACGACCAGCGGTCGGTGCAGCGTCAGGTCGTGTACGACCGGACAGCTCACCTCCTCACCGGCGCGCACGGCCAGTTCGAGGAAGGCCGTAGCGGGCAGCAAGACCGCGTCGAGCACGGTGTGGTCGGCCAGCCAGGGGTGTGTGCGCAGCGCCAGCCGCCCGGCGAAGACGACCTTGTCGTCCCCCGCGACGGTGACGACGGAACCGAGCAGCGGATGACGGGCATCGCCGAGCCCCAGCTCCGCCGGCTCGGCGGCACTTCCGGTGTTCATCATCCAGTAGTGCTGGTGCTGGAAGGGGTAGGTGGGCAGGTCCACCGTGCGGGCCCGCGGGAACAGCGGGGCCCAGTCGACCGGGTGACCCTGGACGTACAAGGACGCTGCGGCACTCAACACGGTCCGCGACTCATCGTGATCGGGGCGCAAGGTAGGTACAGCCGTCACCGAAGTGGCGGTGGCGTCCGCGCAGTGGCTGACCATCGAAGTGAGCGCCCCGGCGGGACCCAGCTCGACGAAC